>JANWHN010000066.1 GCA_025450445.1 Anaerolineales bacterium
AAAATGAAGGTCCCGCTGCTTCGCCACAGCACGTACGACGCTTTTTCTTCTTCGGTCGCTAGCGTATCGTAGAAAGACATCGGCTCAACAAAGATTCCCGACTCTGCTACCCGCGTTTCAAAATGCAGATGCGGGTCGCTCACAAAGAACGGATCGCCGCTCCCGCCCACATAGCCGATCACCTGCCTGCAATCCAGCGGCTCGCGGATTTCAAAAGGGGCGAGGTTTTGCATATGTGCGTATAGCAGATAAAGGGACTGGCCTTCTTCGATCGCATATAGCGCCGCCAGATCGGGCGGCAGCAATTCGCCGCGCGTTTCGATGATCAAGTAATTTCCGTAGACCGGGTTGTAGCCCAATCCGGCCATTGTTCCATTCAGCACCGATTGGATCGGTGTGCCGTTGATATGCTCCCCAACCCCATCCCGCCGATAGTAGGCGAAGTCGACGCCGTGATGACCCATTTCCTTGTTCTCGCCCAGTGGAGGCGTGAATGCCTGGGTCAAATATTTCCTTAGATCTGTGAGCGCGTGGTCAGCCAGCGGCGAGCACACGCCTGTGATCGGCTCACGAGTGGCGCTGGGCGTTGCTGTTTCTGTCGGGGTTTCGGTCGCTGTTGCGCTCGGGAGCGGCGTGCTAGTCAGTGTAGCCGTGGTTGGCACTGCTGGGCCACAGCCCGCCAATAAAATAGCGGCAATCAGCGCCGCAAAAAGGCATAATTGCCGCTTCACGAGCCAATTCTAACGCTGAACATTGGCCGCAAAACCGCAGTGTTATATTTGGCGGTAACGTTTTCGATCGGAGTTTGTAAAATGCGCAAGATCTCAGTAGTTGGGGTGGGTTACGTCGGTCTCGTCACGGCAGCCTGCTTCAGCGACCTTGGCAACCAGGTCATCGCCCTCGATATTGAAGAACAGCGCGTCGCTGGCTTAAAGCGCGGCGAGCTCCCTATCTACGAGCCCGGCCTCGGCGAAGTCGTCCAACGTAACGTCCTCGCCGGCCGTCTCAACTTCACCACCTCCTACAAAGAAGCCCTCGCCGATTGCGAGTTCGTTTTCATCTGCGTCGGCACTCCGTCCAGCGTCGACGGTGATGCCGACATGAAATATGTTCAAGCCGCGGCTCGCTCCATCGCCGAGAACATGACCGCCCCGCTGGTCGTGGTCAACAAGTCCACGGTTCCGGTCGGCACCGGCGACTGGGTCGCCGAGCTCATCAAGGATGCTCAGCCCCAACCCATCGATTTCTGGGTCGTCTCCTGCCCCGAGTTCCTCCGCGAGGGCGAAGCCATTGGCGACTTCATGAACCCGCACCGCACCGTGCTCGGCTCTACCAGCCGCGAAGCCGCCGACAAGGTTGCCCAGCTTCACCTCCCGCTGCGTTCCCCCATCGTCATCACTGACCTGCGTACTGCCGAGATGATCAAGTACGCCTCCAACGCGTTCCTCGCCACCAAAATTTCGTTCATCAATGAGATTGCCGACATTTGCGAAT
Organism: Anaerolineales bacterium; assembly: GCA_025450445.1. Lineage (GTDB taxonomy): Bacteria > Chloroflexota > Anaerolineae > Anaerolineales > UBA11579 > JAMCZK01. The sequence goes on from JANWHN010000066.1 coordinate 1,495, forward strand.
CGCTCGGCGCCGACGTCAAAGAAGTCGCCGCCGGCATGGGCTTCGACCCGCGCATCGGCAAGCATTTCCTCGAAGCCGGTCTCGGCTACGGCGGCTCCTGCTTCCCCAAAGACGTGAAGGCGCTCGCCTTCATGGCTGAAGAGATGGGCCACGAAGCCAACATTCTCAACTCTGTGATGGAGGTGAACGGGCTGCGCCGCGAAATGATCGTTGATCGCCTCAAGCAAGCGCTCGGCGACCTGAAAGGTCGCTCGATCGGCTTGCTCGGCCTGGCCTTCAAAGCCAATACCGACGACATGCGCGATGCGCCTTCCGTCGACATCGCTAAAGAGCTCCTCGCCGCCGGCGCCAAGGTTCGCGCTTACGATCCTGTCGCCATGGACGTCGCCAAAGATCTGATGCCGAAAGTCGAAATGTCCAAAGATGCCTACGCCGTCGCCGATGGCGCCGATGCAGTCATCGTCGTCACTGAGTGGAACGAGTTTCGCAACCTGGATCTCGAGCGCGTCCGCGACAGCATGAGCCAGCCCATCATTTTTGACGGCCGCAATATTTACCGGCCCGAATTAATGAATACACTCGGCTTCACCTATCATGGTGTCGGCCGCGGCTACACCGGTAAGCGCGAAAAGAACGGGCTCAAAGTTCGTCCCTGATGCCGTCTGAAGTAAAAACTGAACGGCCCCCGGTCTGCGATTACGAAGGGTCCGATTATCAAGAACGTTTCTGGGAAAAAGGGGAACGCCGGTACGAAGATCAGGTTGAGGCAGTTGCCCTCCGCCGTCTGCTCCCCAAACAGGGCAAGCTGCTGCTAGAGGTCGGCGCTGGCGCCGGCCGCAACACGCCGCGCTACGCGGGCTTTGAGCACGTCGTGCTCATGGATTACTCCACCACCCAACTTGAGCGCGCCCAGCAGCGCCTCGGCACCAGCAATCGTTACACCTACGTGGCCGCCGACGCCTATCGCTTGCCCTTCGTCGACGGCCTCTTCGATACGGCCACCATGATCCGCGTCATTCACCACATGGCTGATGCGCCCAAAGCGCTCGCCCAGATCCACGCCGCGCTGCAGCCGGGTGCCAAATTTATTCTTGAATTTGCAAACAAGCGCAACATGAAATCCATTCTGCGTTACTGGCTGCGCAAGCAAGAATGGAATCCTTTCGATCCTGATCCGGTTGAATTCGTAGAATTAAATTTCGATTTCCACCCCGCTACCATGCGTCGCTGGTTGCAAACCGCCGGCTTCGCCCTCGAACGTCAGCTAACTGTTTCGCATTTCCGCGTGGGCTGGCTCAAACGCAATATCCCCATCGGTTTACTCGTCGCCCTAGATTCCTTCTTTCAGCCCACCGGCGCGCTCTGGCAATACACCCCCTCGGTATTCCTTCGCTCCCGCGCCTCCGGCGAGACACCTGTCGCCAAACCCGGCACCTTCTTTAAATGCCCAGAATGCGGCACCGCACTGCCTTCACCCGCTTCCGGCTCACTCAAATGCCCCGGCTGCAGCCGCGTCTGGACCAAGAAAAACGGCATCTGGAATTTCAAACAGCCAAGTTAATATAAAAAAGGCGCTCATGCGAGCGCCTTTTTTTTATTAGCTTCGTCATTGCGAGGAGCGAGCGGCGCAGCCCCGCGAGCGACGTGGCAAGTCTCGATCAGCACCATTTCTGCCCGAGACCCTATGCGTTACCTCCACCTTCGACTGCCTTCTGTCGACTACCTACTGTTTACTATTCCAGGTAATACGTCATCCGCTGCAAATGGATCGACGGGTCAATGTTCTGCACCCTCACCCCCGCCGGCACATTCAAATTCACCGGCGCGTAACTCAATATCGCCCGGATTCCGGCTTCCACCAACTGGTCGGCCACTTGCTGCGCATGCCCCGCCGGCACGGCGATCATCGCGATCTTGATCCCGCTCGTCTGGATAACTTCCTTCATCGTCTTGCTGTCAGAAATTGTAAATTCGCCTTGCTTGCTCCCTACCAGCGAAGCGTTGTTATCGAAGATGCCTCTGATCTTGAAGCCGCGCTCGCTGAACCCGTTGTAGCCCGCCAGCGCCCGGCCAATGTCGCCCGCTCCTACAATGATCACGTCCCACGAGCGATTCACTTTCAGGATCTCGCGCACCTGGTTCGCCAGGTACTCGATGTTGTAGCCGGTGCCCTGCTTCCCAAATTCGCCGAACTGCGAAAGATCTTTGCGGATCTGCGCCGCAGAAATGCCCAGCCGTTCGCCCAGTTCCTGCGAGCTGGTCACCTGCCGGCCCTCTTGTTTCATTTGTTGCAAGGCGCGCAAGTAAACGGGGAGTCTTCCGATCACAATGTCAGGGATCTGTTTCGCCATGTTTCCTCCGCCGTCAATAATATACACTTAGTACGTTTATTGTGCAACTAAACACAATAGGGGTGCAATCCGAGTGCAATTTGAGTGGTGGATATAATCAAAATGCTTGCAAGTTCTTCACGGGGATGATAGGAAACCTAAAATGGATTTTCAGTTTATTGACGAAGTCGGAATCACAGTTGCCTCCGGCAAAGGCGGCGACGGCGTTGTCCACTTTCGGCGCGAGCTCTACGTGCCCCGCGGGGGCCCGGATGGCGGCGACGGCGGGCGCGGCGGCTCGGTCTTCCTCGAGGTCGATCCGTCGATGCGCACGCTATTCACCTTTCGCCGCAAGCGAAAGTTCGCCGCCGATGATGGCAAGGCCGGCGCCCGCGCCCAACGCAGCGGGCGCTCTGCTGAGGATCTTGTTCTGCGCGTCCCCGCCGGCACGCTGGTTTATGACGCCAAGACCGGAGAACTGTTAGGCGACCTAACCGATGCGGGCCAACAGCTGCAGGTCGTGAAAGGCGGACGCGGCGGCCGCGGCAACCAGCATTTCGCCAACTCACGCAATCAAGCCCCGCGCATCGCTGAAAAAGGCGCTCCCGCGCAGGAAAAAGACATCCGCCTCGAGCTCAAGCTCATCGCCGATATTGGCATCGTCGGCGTGCCCAACGCCGGCAAATCCACCTTGCTCGCTTCGCTCACCAACGCCAAGCCCAAGATCGCCGACTATCCATTCACTACCCTGCAGCCCAATTTGGGGGTCGCCGCGTTTGATGAAGAGACTTCACTCGTCCTCGCCGACATCCCCGGCCTTATCGAAGGCGCCCACAAAGGCGTTGGCCTTGGCCACGATTTTCTGCGCCACATTCAGCGAACCCGTGTCCTGATTCACCTTATTGACGGCATGGCTGAAGATCCCCTGGGCGATTTCGCCCAGATCAACACCGAGCTAAATTTGTTCGATCCTCATTTAGCAGAAAAGCCGCAGATCGTCGCCCTTAACAAGATCGACCTGCCCGACGTCCAAGCGCGCTGGCCCGAGATCGAGAAGTCGTTAAAGAAGCAGGGCTATGAACCGATGACCATTTCAGCTGCCACCGGCCAGGATGTGCGCAAGTTGCTCGGCCGCGCCGCTCAAGCTCTCACCGATCTGCCCGCGCCGGAAAAAGAAGAAACGCCCATCTATCGCCCAGTCGAAGACCCGCGCGAGTTCCACGTGGCGCCAGAAGGCGCCGGTTGGCGCCTCACCGGCACCTCACTCGAACGCGTTGCGGCGATGACCTATTGGGAAGAAGAACAATCCGTGCGTCGCTTCCAGCGCATTCTGCGCCAGCTCGGCGTCGACGTTGTCATGCGCGAGAAGGGCGTCAAATCCGGCGATACGGTCTACATCGGCGAATACGAGCTGGAATGGCAGGAGTGAAAACAGCTGGTCAGATGGCAGTAGACAGTAAGCAGTGTCACTCTGAGCGGAGCGAAAAGTTTTTCAAAAGCTAATTACTTCATTCGTCTTTGAATCGAAAATATTCGTCCATGATCGGTTGCAGGGGGACAACATCCGTGGCGTAGGCCAATCGCCACAAGAATTCTTCGGCGCTCACAATTCGCCCGGCGCCTTCAGTAACGTGCTGGCGAATAAAAGCAAAGAAAGCCTCATCGCCCATCACCCCGCGCACGTCGTGCAAAAATTGTGCGCCGCGCAAATAGACCGCATTCACATATTCGCGGAAATTAGCCGTATCGTAGATCCTTAGATCGACTGAGCCGGTCGGGGCGTGATCGTTCACCCGGAACTGCCACCACCAATCTACGTGCCCGGGATAAATGTTTTCATAAAACAGTAACTCGCTATACGTGGCAAACGCTTCGTCGAGCCAGGGCTCATTCGCCTGGTCATTGCCCACTTGCCCAAACCACCAGTTATGGGCGATCTCATGCACGGTCAGAATCGTTAGGTAATTTCGGGGGCTGTAGTCGTAGGTCAGAAAATAATATTGGTCGAGGAAAAAGATCCCGTCTGATTCCATTCCATCGGGAAACAGCGCTTCGACAATCGACAGGTTTTCGTAGGGATACGGCCCATAAAATTCTTCATATGTTTCGAGAGCCTGTTGAACAATGGTTAGAGATGCCTCAGCTGCATCGCGGTGCTCAGCAAAAAAGAATACTGAGATGGACGTGTCATTCTGATTCGCGGTCAGTGTTTCATACTGATTGGACACAGACCAGACGAAGCGACGGGCGTTATTCAGTGTGAAATGCCAGCCAGCTTCGTCCTGCAAACCAATGGCGGGAGCCGCGATCGTTGTAAGGCTTGGTGCATTCACCAGATCGATCGTCACTTCAAAATCTGCGCTTTCGTACGCAAAATGCTCGCCAACCGCAGCCGGCGGGTTGATCAGCCAACCTTCACCCGACTCGTACGGCGGAATAAATGGGTACCAATCGATAAGATTGGTTTGCCGCTCGGTCCAGGCAAGCGTGCCCGGGCCAATTGGCAGGGTGAGGGTGTATTCCAGGTTGACTTGAACGCGCTGTCCAGGCGCTAGTGGTGAAGCGAGAGGAAGGTGCAATCCATCCTGATCAACTACTGTGTTGGTTATCTCAGTCCCGTCGCTCCATGCCAAATTGGTAGAGATCAATGTTGAGGTGTCGTATTGCGATGCGCTTACTAGCAACAGCTCACTTAGAGTGTCTCGCGAGTTATTGAAGTAATCAATCTGTTCGCTTACCGTTAAGGTATGCGCCGCATAATCCAGGGTCGCGTCAAGTCGGTAGAGAGTGAAGCCGGCGGCTTTATCAAGTCCGCCGCTATCCAGCGTCGCGGACTGGACAGCAGGTGTTACTTGCTCTTCTGTTGCGTTGGTTTGCGTGATTTGTGCAGGCGGATTTTTGTTTGTGGGCTGCGCAACCTGCTGTGGAGCACAGGCGACCAAGAAGGCAGTGAGGAAAATTAATTGGATGGCGCTGGCGCGCATTTTTATTGCTTACGAACCGGCGCGAAACTGCGACGGTGTTGGGTGCATGGTCCATGCTTCTTGATCGCCCGCACATGGTCGTCGGTGTAATAGCCTTTATGGGAGGCAAAACCGTACTTCGGGAAGCGGCTGTCCAGCTCGCACAGTTTGGCGTCCCGCGCCACTTTGGCTAGCACCGAGGCCGCCGCCACGCTGAGGCACAGCGCATCGCCCGCCGCCATCGAAGTCTGTGGCAGATCGACCCGGCTCAGGCTTATGTAATCCAGCAAAACATGTTCGGGCCTGATCGAGAGCGAATTCAGCGCCCGCTTCGCAGCCATGCGCGTCGCGGGCGCGATCCCCCAGCGGTCTATTTCTTTGCAGCTCGCCCAGCCGAGCCCATAAGCGATCGCGGTTTCTTGGATGATCGGCACCCAGAATTCGCGTTCTTCCGGCAGCATCATTTTGGAGTCGCGGACTCCGCTGAGCTCTTCGCTCACCGCGTCATTGACCGGCAGGATCACTGCGCCCACGTAGACTGGTCCAGCCAGAGCTCCACGCCCCACCTCGTCAACGCCAGCTACATGAGTGAGTCCAAGACCCCATAGCCGGCTTTCGAACTCAAGCGAGGGCCATTTGGGCACAAATTCTGGCCTGCGCAGCCTAGGCATATTTTCCGGTTAGCGCGTTGATCCGAATCCGAATAAGGTCCGAGAACATCCGCAAAGCATCGGGGATCGGTTTCACTTTACTTTGAGCGTAGTAATACCAGGGGATCGGAATTTCTCGAATAGTGTACCCACGCATGCGGGCGACGAAAAGCACCTCCACATCAAAAGCCCAGCCCTTCAATGTTTGACGCGGAAACAGGTCCTTGGCGGCTTTGGCCGAAAAGCATTTGAAGCCGCATTGCGTGTCATGCAATCCAGGCATCGCTAAGAGGCGGATCATGATATTGATGACCCGTCCACCCAAATGCCGATATTGTGGCTCGTTGTAGCGCACCGCGCCCGGTGCCTCACGCGAGGCAATCGCAATATCGATGTTTTCCAATTGCGGCGGAACGAAACGGCTGATCTGGTCCACAGGCATCGAGAGATCCGCGTCCAGCATCATCCGGTATTCGCCTTGAGCCGCTATCATGCCGTGTTTGACGGCAAGTCCTTTGCCGCGTTCCGCAAGCTGGTGAACCGAAAATTCTTTATTGCTTTTGCTGAACTCCTGAGCGATCGCAAAGGTGCGGTCGGTGCTTCCGTTCTCAATGACCAAGATCTCGCTTGAGTAAGACTGAGCTTTTATAAAGCCGTTTACTTTCTGGAGTGTGTCTGAAAGCCGACCTTCTTCGTTGAAGGCGGGGATGATCAGCGATAAGAACGGAGGCACGCAGGGATTATATTGCCGCTTTGCGGTTCAGGCAGACCCACAGACCCGAATCTATACTGCCAACCATGAGGGCTTTAGTCCAGCGGGTCAGCTCGGCGGCAGTGAGTGTGGGTGGCGAAGGGGTCGCTCGCATCAGCCAAGGAATTGTCGTCTTGCTCGGGATCGGTCAAAACGACGGCGAGGCTCAGGCCCAATTCCTTTGCAACAAGATCGCCAACTTGCGCATCTTTGAAGATGCAGATGGCAGGATGAACCTGTCGCTTTTGGATATCAAGGGGGAGGCGATCGTGGTTTCGCAATTCACCCTCTATGCCGACGCCAACAAAGGCCGGCGACCGTCCTTCGTCGACGCGGCCGCGCCCGAAATCGCCGAGCCGTTGGTAACTCGCTTCGCCGAAATGATTACGGGGCTCGGCGTCCCAACCCAAACCGGGCTCTTCGGCGCCCACATGCTCGTAGAAATTAATAATGATGGCCCAGTAACGATCTGGCTCGAAAAATAAGGTCGCTAGATCGTTGCGATCGATCCGCTCTTCCATAAAGCAATATCGATCTGCACCGCCATTGCCCCCGCCGCCAGCATGGCTTCGCCTTGCGCCTGCGTTTCGACTCCGCCTGCAGCTATCACCGGAACTCCGTTTTTTGCTAGCTCCACCACCGCAGCCAGCGCAGCCGGAAACTGCGCCGGCCCATACAGCCGCCCAGAAACCAGCTTCCCCGCAGCCGGTAGCGTCCCCCGCGGCGGCCCCAAGCTGATCGCAGCCGCGCCGCCTTCCATGGCCGCCTCGGCCAACTCAGCGGCGCGGTGCAGTCCAAGCTGAATGATCAATGGCAGTTCGCCGCTGGCCGTGACCGCTAGCTCCTTTATTTCTGCTTCTGTGATCTCCGCGTCAATACCCAGCTCGATTGCAAGCACATTTTCCAACTCCTCAATCAGCGGCAGCGCCTTATGCAAATCTTCCACCTTTGCAGAAAGCAGATGAACAATTATCGGCAACGGAGACCGCGCCCACGCCGCCGCGTAATTCTTGATCGCCGAGCTAAGCCCCGGATTAGGATGCCCCGTGTGAAGCAATACTCCACCGGGAAACTTGAAAAGTCGTGGCCCCTTGGCAGCCCGCCGGGGGCGCACACTGATCGGGTTTGTGACAAACGCGCCGAAGCTTTCAGGCGCGATGTCGCTGCGCACATCGGGGGCGAAACCCAGGGTGCCGGCCGCGTTCATCCAGGGCCTAACCAAGTCGAAAGGCGCTGATCGCGAGTCTTTGCTGCCCATCTCGAGATTATACGGTTGCCCTAAGCTATAATCCGCGCATGCCTTCTAAACCAAAGAAACCTGAAGTCTTGAATTTTCAGATTCGGCGCAGCCATTTTTTCGCGTTGGTTGTCCCACTTGCTTTCTTGCTTGGCATCGGCGTCGGTTACTTGGTCTGGGGCCTTAATCAAACCGCCGCTCCCGTTGAGGCCTCGCTGCTGGAGAACACTCCAGCAGCGGCTAACCCAAACGCCGTCGGCGAAAGCAGCGGCGCCGATGACATTGCTTCCCAGATCGCCGACCTACCGCGCTATGACGTTCCAGTCTCCGAAGAGGACCCAAGCCTGGGCGCCGAAGACGCGCCGATCGTGCTGATCGAGTTTGCCGATTTCGAGTGCCCGTTCTGCCAGCGCCATGCGCAGCAAACCCATGCGCGCCTACTGGCCGAATACGGCGACCAGATCCGCTTCATCTACAAAGATTTCCCGTTGAGCAGCTTGCATCCGAATGCTTACTCAGCCGCTTTAGCCGGCCAATGCGCGCACGAACAGGGAAAGTTTTGGGAATATCACGACCTGCTCTTTAGCGGTCGCCTCGGATTAGGCCGCGAGGCCTACGATGCCTACGCCGAAGAAGCCGGTCTGGACCTCACTGCCTTTGCCGCTTGCTTGGACGAGGATCGCTATGCCGAGGCTGTGCAAGAAGATTACGACTTTGCGTTGCAGTTGGGCGTCAGTTCAACGCCGACCTTCTTCGTAAATGGCGTTGCCGTCGTTGGAGCGCAGGATTTTGCTCTGTTCGCAGAAATTATCGACTACGAATTAAGCCAGCAATAAAAATTTACTGTAAATGTCTTTGTAGCGTTGAATAAATAGCCAGCGCTTTTAACGCCCCATCGGCCACACAGCTCATCGGGTTGTCCACCAAATAAGCGGGCACGCCCAGCTTCTGGGTCATCAGGCGATCCATACCACGCAGCAGCGCACCGCCGCCGCACAGCGCCACCCCTCGATCAATAATGTCGGAAGCTAGTTCCGGCGGTGTCTTCTCCAGCACTCGGCGGATCATTTCAAAAATTTCGTCCAGCGTAGGCTGCAATGCTTCCACAGTTTCAGATGTAGTCATCGTCAGCGGGCGCGGCAAGCCGGTCACCTGGTCCTGCCCCTGCAACTCCACCGTCTGCTCTTCGTCCTGTGGCACCGCTGCACCAACCCGCAGCTTCACCATTTCGGCCGTGCGCTGTCCGATGTACATTCCATATTTGCGCCGCACATAGCTGGCGATCGCATCATCCAGGTCCAGCCCACCGACGCGCAGCGACTCACCCGAAACAACGTCGTTCATCGCGATTACCGCCGCCTGGGTGCAGCCGCCGCCCATGCACACCACCATGTTGCCGGTCGGCGTTGCCACCGGCAGGTCGATGCCGATCGCCGCCGCCAGCGGCTGGTTGATCAAGTGCGCGTCGCCGCTTTGCAGCGCAGCTTCGTGCACCGCTCGCCTCTCCACGCTGGTGATGCCATACGGATGGGTGATCATGATCCTGGGCTTGAAAATCCGCACCGAGCCGCCAATCTTGCGCACCAAGTGATCCAGGAGCAGTTCGGTCAATTCGTAATAAGCCACGACGCCCTTTTGCAGCGGGCGCACTACATCGATGCTTTCTTCCTGCACGCGGCCCACCATGCTCAGCGCTTCTTCGCCCACGGCCACGATCTTTTGTTCTTCGGTATCTACGGCAACGATGGTCGGCTCCTGCACCACCATCTCGCCGTTTTCAACAATCCGCAGCGTGATAGTGCCCAGGTCGATACCCAGGTCGCGAGAGAAGCCAGCCATAAGGGGGAGATTTTACTCGCTGGAGCGTGTTTCTAACGGGCGCTTGCGCGTGCGCCCATAGCGTCGCGCCATATCCAGCCGCAATGTGGAGCGATGCAGCGCAGCTTCTGCCGCCAGATAGGCTTCGCTGTCCGCGGGAACGCCTTCTTTTAGGCGCTGCTCCGCCTTGCGCTTGGCGTCTTCGGCTCGGGCAATATCGATCTCTTCGACATTCTCTGCCGCATCGGCCAGGATGGTGACGATCGTTGGCTGGACTTCAACAAGACCGCCGGTGATGGTAAAGAGTTGCTCTTCGCCAGCCCGGCGCACTCTTACGATGCCCATGCGGATCGTCGACAGCAGCGGGGCGTGATTGGGCAGAATGCCCATCTCGCCGTCCGTGCCCGGAATCACGACAATATCAACGTCGCCTTCAAAAAGGCTGCGGTCTTGCGAAACGATCTCACAACGAATCGGCATGCTAATTATTCGGCCAGTTTCTTGGCTTTCTCAGCTGTTTCATCAATGCCACCCACCATCATGAAAGCTTGCTCTGGCAGATCGTCGTGCTTGCCATCCAGGATCTCGCGGAAACCGCGCACGGTCTCCTCGCGGGAGACGTAGCGGCCCGGGATGCTGGTGAACTGCTCGGCCACAAAGAACGGCTGCGAGAAGAAGCGCTCGACCTTACGGGCGCGCGCCACGATGAGCTTGTCGTCTTCGCTCAGTTCGTCGATGCCCAGGATGGCGATGATGTCCTGCAAATCCTTGTAGCGTTGCAGCACACGCTGCACGTCACGCGCGGTGCGATAGTGTTCCTCGCCGACGATGTTGGGATCGAGAATACGAGAGGTAGAAGCCAGCGGATCGACCGCCGGGTAAATGCCTTTATCTGCAATCGAACGTTCCAGCGAAATGGTCGCGTCGAGATGCGTGAAGGTTGCGACCGGCGCCGGGTCGGAGTAATCATCTGCCGGTACATAGACCGCTTGCATCGAGGTGATCGATCCGGTTCGGGTGGAGGTGATGCGTTCTTGAAGCTGGCCCATTTCGGTTGCCAATGTCGGCTGATAACCCACCGCCGAAGGCATACGGCCCAACAGGGCCGATACTTCGGAACCCGACATACTGAAACGGAAGATGTTGTCGATGAACAGCAGTACATCTCGGCCCTGGTCACGGAAATATTCGGCCATGGTCAGCGCGGTCAGCGCCACACGCAGACGGCTGCCTGCGGGCTCGTTCATCTGGCCATAGACCAACACCGTGTCCTTGAGCACGCCCGATTCCAGCATTTCGCGATACATCTGCGTGCCTTCGCGGGTGCGCTCGCCCACACCGGCGAACACGGAGTTACCTTCGTGCTCAGTCGCGATCGAGCGAATGAGTTCTTGAATGATGATCGTCTTGCCTACGCCGGCACCACCGAAGATACCTGTTTTGCCGCCCTTGGTGAATGGAGCAATGAGGTCAATAACTTTTACGCCGGTCTCAAAGACTTCGACAGTCGTTGCCTGATCCTCGAAACCCGGAGCCGGGCGATGGATCGCGTAGTGGGTGTCGCTCTTAACATCACCGAGGCCATCGATGGCATGCCCCAATACGTCGAACATGCGACCCAGAGTCGCTTCACCAACGGGAACTGTGATGGCCGCACCCGTATTGACGATCTCCATCCCACGGCGCAGGCCTTCAGTTGCGTCCAAAGCGACGCCGCGCACCATGCCTTTGCCTAAGTGGTTTTGGATCTCCAAGACCACCGGGCTTTGGCCCGGGCGTTGGATCTCCACCGCGTCATAAATCTCGGGCATGTCATGTTCGGGAAAGTGGGCATCCACCACGCCACCCAAAATTTGCACTACGCGACCGGTTGCTTCTGCCATCTATTCCTCCAAAAACTATTACGACCGCAGCGCTTCAGCGCCACCGGCAATATCGAGCATTTCATTTGTGACGCTTTGTTGACGGATCTTGTTGTATTCCAATGTGAGCCCGCCGGCTAATTCGCTGGCGTTATCGGTGGCATTCTTCATCGCCACCATGCGGGCAGCATGCTCACTGGCGATCGATTCCAAAAGAGCCTGGAAAACCTGCAGCGCAGTAAAGCGCGGCACGATCTGCTCCAAAATTTCAAATTGGCCTGGCTCATAAATGTAAGCTGCAGACGGTCCGCCGCGCTGAGCGCCGAACTCCTGCTGCACCAGGCCTTCACCTGTGTCGAATTCCAAAGGCAATAATTTTTTCGTCGTCGGCACCTGGCGGCCCATGTTGACGAAATCGGTATAAACCAGGTGGACTTCATCGGCTCGGCCTGCAAGAAATTCTTCGACCAGAATGCGGCCAATGGGGGACACGTCCATAAAGGTCGGTTCGGGCGGCATATCAGTGAACTGGGCCATTACATTCAGTCCCCGGCGAAATAAAAGCTCAGAGCCTTTGCGTCCAACCGCAATAAAGCGAACGGGCGTGTTGTAAGTGCGGAATTGATTGAGCGCAAAGCGCAGGATGTTGGTGTTGTACGCGCCGGCCAGCCCGCGGTCACCGCTAACCATCACCACGATCACATTCTTGACTTCTTTGCGCTCGGTGAGCAACGGATGCAATTGCTCGCGGCCGGGTTGCCCAGCGATATGGGTCAGGACCTGCCAGGCCTTGGTCGCATACGGCCGCGTGCCTTGCACAGCTTCCATGGCTTTACGCACGCGGCTGGCGCTGACCGCCTGCAAGGCGCGCGTCACTTGAGAAATATTCTTGACGCTGCGAATGCGTAGGCGAATTTCGCGTGTATTAGCCATGCTTAATCTATTTTTGTGACTCTAGGACCAGGTGCTGTTGAAACTTTCGATCGCGCTCTTAAGCTTGGCTTTCAGGTCATCGCTTAGCGCCTTCTTGGTGCGGATCTCTTTGAGAATGTCAGGGTGCGAAGAGTCCATATATTGCAACAGGGACGTTTCCCATTCGGTTACGCGCTCGATTTCGATCTTGTCGGCCAAGCCGCTGGTGCCCGCATAAATCGCAACGACTTCATGTTCAAGTGCAACCGGCTGATATTGAGGCTGTTTGAGAATTTCTTGCAAACGCTGCCCGCGGTTGAGCTGGGCTTGTGTGGCCTTGTCCAAGCTGGAGCCGAACTGCGCAAAGGCAGCCAATTCGCGGAACGAAGCCATGTCGAGACGCAAACCACCTGCGACTTGCTTCATCGCTTTGGTCTGAGCATCACCACCCACCCGCGATACCGACAAGCCTGCGTTGATAGCCGGGCGGATACCTGCGTAGAAAAGATTCGCTTCCAAATAAATTTGACCATCCGTGATCGAGATGACGTTGGTCGGCACGTACGCTGACACGTCGCCGAGCAATGTTTCAATGATCGGTAGCGCGGTCAGCGAACCGCCCGAGCCTTTTAGTTTGACAACTTTATTCTCACCCTTAGAAGCTTTGAGTCCTTCTTCGGCGTTGTGTTTAGCCAGCGGGCCGCCATAAACCTGCTTGTCGACCGCGTCTTTTTCTTCAGCC
>JANWHN010000067.1 GCA_025450445.1 Anaerolineales bacterium
AAGCCGTCCGCCGCGGGCACACACGTCACCCTCACCCACACCGGCTTTGAAGCCTTGGGACCAGATCGTGCCAAGGACGAATACGAGGGTCACATTGTGGGCTGGGAACGCGCTGAAGCCTTGCAAGAGCTGAAGACTGCAGTCGAAGCCGGTTAGCATGACCGCCGCCCAGATCGATCGCGTCGCCCACGCCATTTCTGACACGACTCGCCGCCAGATCCTGGACGTGCTGCGGGCTGGCCCGCAACGCGCCGGCGATCTGGCCGAGCGCTTCCCGCGCATGAGCCGGCCAGCGGTCAGCAAGCACCTCCGCGTCCTGCGCGGCAGCCGGCTGGTGCAGCCTCAGCGCCGCGGCCGCGAGCTTTGGTATCAGCTAAACCCCCAACCCCTTTCGCAGGTTAACGCCTGGGTACAGCAATACGAAGAATTCTGGAGCGATCGCCTGCAAAAATTGAAACGCGCTGCGGAAGGAAGCTAGGATCTATAAACGCGCTTCACATTTCCGAAATGTCCAGTTGCTTGACAATCAGAGCAACTTCAACACCAAAATGCATATCCGGATAATAATGCCGCCATGCAAAACTTCTTAGCTAAGCCTGCCCGAACGTGCTGCCTAGCTAACACCTCGGCATTCGAGCACATCTACAAGACCTACAATGCCTACAACACTAACAATATCGACAATAGCTACAAACCTACCAAAGCTTACCAAAGACCTACTACCTACAAAAATTGCCAAAACGACCAAACGCTGCGGTACGAATTAGAGTGAAAGGGGATTTTTGTCGGAAGACAATAAACAAAAAAAGTGCGCTCACCTGGACTGATTTTTCTTGTCGTCGGCCTGATCATGCTAGCTGCAGCCATGTTCTTTTGGCTTAGTGGAACCTGGTTTCGCATCCAAGCTGACGAAGTAACCGGCACGGTAATAGATCTTCGACTCAGCGCCTCCTCCGACGGGGACTCATATTGCCCGGTGGTTCAATACCGCACGCGCAACGGCCAGACCCTCACCCACTATTCCAATATTTGCTCGTGGCCGGCAGCCTACGAGCGCGGCCAGCAGGTGACAATGCACGTGGATCACATAGATCCCGAGCGCGTCCAGATGGATGATTTCTTTGGGATCTGGTTCTTGCCGCTGTTCTTGGGCTTTATGGGGATTGTATTTAGTGCCGTTGGTTTCTTTACTTCCTGGCCTGGCTGGTTGCAAGACCGCTGGACAAAAAGTTAGAACAAGTTACTAGTCAAAGAATGCAGGTTCGGGGGTGACGCCAGCCATCAACAAACCAAGTTGTTCACGAGTGGCTTCTTGCGCCGGTATCTCGGCAACAAAGAGGCCGCGATACATGACCAGGATCCGGTCGCAAAGCGAAAGGATCTCATCGAGTTCGGTGGAGACCAGCAGGATTGCGCTGCCTTCATTGCGCTTATCGATCAACCGCCGGTGGACGTACTCGGTCGCGTCGGCATCGAGACCGCGGGTCGGCTGCGAGGCCACCAGCAAGCGGATCGGCCGAGAAAATTCGCGGGCGATGATCACTTTCTGCTGATCCCCGCTGGTAAGGAATTCAACCTCACCATCGATGCTCGCAGTTTGGATATCAAAATCCTGAACAAGCTGGGTGGCCCGTTTTGCGATCACTTGCTCCTGCAAGACAGCCCCGCGTGAGAACGGTTCTTTGTAATAGGAGGTCAGAGTGAGGTTCTGCGCAACTGGAAAACTTAGCACCAATCCATCCCTCTGGCGTTCTGAGGGGAGATAGGCCGTGCCCAACTCAGTGATGGTGCGCGGCGAAGCTTTGGAAACATCCCGGCCCATCAGATCGATCTGCCCGCCAACGATCGGGCGCAGCCCCATCAGCGCTTCGATCAGTTCGACTTGGCCATTGCCCTGCACGCCGGCAATGCCGACGATCTCTTTCGCCCGCACGGAGAAGGAAACATTGTTGACTGCCAGAACATTTTCGTTGCTCGTGACCAGCAAATGCTTGACCGCCAAAACCGGCGCGCCTGGTTTCACGTCCTGCTTCACCACCCGCGAAAGCGACGAGCGCCCTACCATGAGCTCAGCCAGCTCCGTCTCATTGCTTGCCTGGGGATTGGTTGTGCTGACGACTTTGCCGCGGCGCATCACGGTGATGCGATCGGCAACCTCCATGACTTCGCGGATCTTGTGGGTAATAAAAATTATGGCGATGCCATGATCGCGCAGGTCGCGCATCACTTGAAAGAGCGATTTCGCTTCTTGCGGAGTGAGCACGCCGGTGGGCTCGTCGAAGACAAGAATCTCGGCTCCGCGATACAAGGCCTTCAGGATCTCGACGCGCTGCTGCATCCATGCCGGCAATTCAGCGACCAGCCCATCCGGGTCGACCTGCAGACCATAGAGCTGCGAAAGGCCAACCACTTTTGCGCGGGCATTGTTCATATTCAAGAACGGACCGCGGGTGTCTTCATCTCCGAGCACAATGTTCTCGAGAACAGTGAAGACCGGGATGAGCATGAACTGCTGGTGCACCATGCCGATCTTGTTTTTGATCGCTTCTCGCGGATCGCGCAGTTTGACTTCTCGGCCGTTCACCAGGATCTCGCCGCCATCAGGAGCGAGGAGGCCATAAATAATATTCATCAGGGTGCTCTTGCCCGCACCATTCTCGCCGAGGATCGCATGGATCTCGCCGCGGCGCAATTCGAAATCGACCATGTCGTTGGCGAAGCCACCTGGGAACCACTTGAAGATATTGCGCGCTTCGAGGGCGAGCGGCTGGCTAGCAACTGCATCGCTCATGACGGGATCGCTCCCTGCAATCGGGTCTCGTACTCGCCCATCACGGCCCGAACCATACCGAGGGTAGCGTTGTGCGTAGTGGCCAACAACCAAAAGAATGAGCCACTGCCTAAGACGCGGGCGAAGACCATCACTGAGTCGGTGCTGATTTGGTTTTCGCGCACAGCTCCCAGATCCATTTTCTCGCTTACCTTGCCGGCCAGCTTCATTAGCATGGTGAAATGTGCGGCGACCATTTCGGAGTTGAATTCGGATCGGGCCTTTTGGCTGGCGATCGACATCCCGTCCATGCCGACGATGTCGGCGGCCACGAAATCGGCGCCGAGGTCGGCGCGGATATCGCTGAGCAGGGATTGCAGGCTTCCGCTCACGATCTTTTCTCCGGAATTTCCAGATCCATGGCAGCAAAATGATCAGCCGCAACCCGGCTTACGTGGCGCAGGCTGCCTAGATTTGCCAAACTGTTATCCACTACAACCAACAAATATTTTGAACTGGAATCCAGGAAACGAATGAGCAGAAAGGCAGTCTCTGTTGTGAGCAAGTTATCTTCGAGCAGCCCTGCGCCCAGCTTGCTGACCACATTGCCAACAGTCTTGATGAATTGCGAAACATGAGCGACGAAGACGGCCGGCGCGGATTGCGCAAACTCGGTGTGGACCAGCACGTCACCGTTTTCGTTAGCGACTGCCGCGCCAATGAAACCGCCCACCTCATCCGCGATCTCCTGCATTCTGGATTGGCAGGCATCGCCCGCCTTGACCGCGGCCGCGTAGCCGCCACCTGCTGCCCACGACCGCGAGATCTCTGCGTTCACGGTAACGGAAACTGGGATGGCTGGCGCCTGCTTAACTTCAGTTGGCGCCAGGACGGCTGAGAAAAGTTCTTGCTCAAGTGATTTGCCGCTGGCCGCTTTCTGTTGCGCTTCATCCAAGCGGCGCATTCCTTCAAGCAGCAAGCTTGACCATTCCCGGGTTATCGACACCTGCGGCGATTCGATCTCCCCTTTGGAATCAAAGCTGCCCTCTTCCCAGGTCAGCAGGTCATAGACTGCTTCTTCGCCCTCGCGATCATCCAAGACCGCATGCACAACATTGCCATTCTTGAAGAAGAGCTCGGCCTTGCGCGCTCCGCTTTTCAATTCAAACTTGGCTACTTTACGGTCTTGGCAGTTGTGCTGAATGAGATCAGCCACTGCCATGTCCTCAAGACGCCCTTGCATTTTTCTAGACCCTGCCTGCTAGAAAGCCCAATGCTGACGAATGTGGGCAATGACTTTGTTTGTGGCGCGACGGTAAGGCTGGCCGCGGTCTTTTAGCATTACAGCCAGAAACAGATCTTTGCCGTTTACAGGGATCGGACGGCAGATGAGGTGCTGACCTTCTTCGGCGCTGATGGATATTTCATCGGTGCGGCCCATCTGCAGCTGCGAGGATGCCAAAGCGGCCGTCTCACCCACCTTGGCCGCAACCGCGGACTGGCGCTGCGCGTCCATGCCGCTTGGGCTGCTGGAGGCGATGACGAGTCCGTCACGGTTGGTGACCACCGCGATCGGGAAGTCCGCTTCGGTGTTCATTTCGCCAAGCAGCTTGGTTAGCTCTTGGGCGCCAAAATGACCGTTGTGACCGTTTGTTTTTGCCATACCCTCTCCTAAGTCGTTACTAGATCGCGCTGCAGGTTCGACATGACTGAACCAACAATGGACTTGAGTGTTTCGAAGACACCGGTGCCTTCGGGGGCAACCGAGGTGAATTTCGGCAGACCGTTTACCCCCAGCTCAACTGACAACTCTTCCGCGCTTAGCGCGTCGGGACTGTCTTGTTTGTTGAATTGCACCACCGTGGGGAAGCGCGGCGTGTATATGCCGAAGGATGTGAGGTGCTCATGCATGCGCTTCCAGGAATCTAAATTATCAAAACGACGCTGTTCGGACGAATCGGCCACGAAAACGACTCCATCGGCGCCGCGCAAAACTAAACGCCGGCTGGATTCGTAAATGGCTTGCCCGGGCACTGAGTACAAGTGGATCTTAGGCGTAAGGCCATTGATCTTGCCCAGCTCAAGCTGCAGGAAGTCGAAGTAAAGGGTGCGATCTTCTTGCGTTTTCAATGAGACCAGATTGCTGCGCCGCTGAGGGTCGACCCGCGAATGAATGTAAATAAGGTTGCTGGTCTTGCCGCTGAAGGCAGGGCCATAGTAAACAACTTTGAGATTAAGTTCGCGCAGTTTCCAATTAATCAGCATCTGCTATTTCCACAAACTGTCTAAAGCCTCATTGACGCTTTCTTGCACGTTCTGTCCGTTCATTGAAGAATCAGGCTCAACCTGCTGGTTCGATCCTGCTGGAACAATTTCTAAAATTTCTTGCACCGCCTCCTGGACGATTAAACGCGACCAGCCCAACGGAACTTCACCGGCGAGCTGTACAAATAAAACCAGGTTATCACCGACCCTGGCCAAATAAGAATGCTGGTTCTGCCCCTCGCGCAAAATAAGCAATTGCTCTTCGTGACTATCCATCAAACGAGCCATCTCTTCACTTGCGGCCAGGTCGCCGGCGAGCAAGGCCGCCAGCTCCACGAGGCGAGTGTCCTGGCTATCCTCGGAACTGAAGATGGTTTGCCCATTGCGATCGGCAAGCAAGACCAGCTTAGCCGGTGCCTGTTTCTTCAGTTTGCCAAGCGCTTCTGCGATCACGCGATCCTGGGTCTGGCTGATCGTCAGCCGGCTCGGAATATAGTCAAATTCCGGTTTCCCATTTGTGTGCGAATTCATGATCCCTCCAAAAATAAATCGCCCGTATCTGTTGACTTGTACAAGTTAGGATTCTGGTCGATAAATTCTTCTGAGATAAGGCCTTCTTGCATCGCCTGCTCGATCGTCATCGGAGCGTGAGATGTAGCCGGCGGACCTGGCCGTATGTTTTTTTCAAGCCAGCCAGGGCCAAGAAGGTTTTCGATCTGCTCGGCCACCTGCCCTTCAGTTTGTCCAGAGAACAGGTCAGTGATCGGCGCGTCCATTGAAGCCAAAATGTCCTTTAAGGCAAGGGCCGTCTTTTGCGTGTAATACCAAACGGTACCGATCTTGGCTTCGAAGGGACCGCGGGCGATGAGCAAAATAATGCAAAAATTCGTATTTACCCCTAGAGCGTATAGATCCTCTTGTTCTCCTTGCCGATAGATCAGATTCATCGCCAAGTCTTTGTAACCGAGGACTTTGCCAACTTCGAACAAAGCGGCGAAGCTGCCGCCCAACAGTGAACCAACCTCAGTCATGCTGGCCGCTTTTTCGTCGCCCACGCTGGCAAGGGTCTGGCCCATGTTATCGACCAGATAAACCGCCGTCGAAGCAACGGCTTCTTTCAGCGCTTTAATAAGGGTCTCGCATTGCTGGTAGTGATCACCATCCAGAGTTGGGACGGATTGAACTTGAAGCGGCTCACCGGCCTGCGGCAACCAAGCAGACGCGTACTCGCCTACATCTGCTTCGGTGATCCCGGCTGACAGATAGATAAATGCTTTATCCACTTCTTCGGCTGCAAATAGCGGTGGCATGCTGCCCTCGCCCCGCCCAAACATCACGATCTGCGAACTGGGAGACAGGGTCCGCAGGGCCTGATACCAGCGGTAGCCGCGCACGTCATCAATTGCCTGGGCGGCGATGACAACTCTGTAAGCGCTGGAACGCAAAATGTTTACGCAATCGCGCGGGATGGTGATGACATCGATTTGTGAAGAGGAGAGGCCGAACGAGGTCAGCCAATCGTGAATTTGATTAGCTAGTGATTCTGGAGCAATGATCAGTGCCGACTTGCGGTTCTCCATTTGGGAACCTTAAGGTTGAGATGAATGGTTTGGACATGTATAAGCTGTGAGGCGCGCAGGGTAAATAGGTAAATGCTCCTAAGTTTGTGGTGAGCTAACAAAAAAGAAAGGGCGGCTATTCAGCCGCCCCTTTCGATGCTAACTATTTCCGCGTTGAATTATTCGACAGTAACGCTTTTGGCCAGATTGCGCGGCTGGTCAACGTCCAGCCCGCGAAGACTGGCAATGTGATAGGCCAGCATTTGGAGCGGGATGACGGTAACTACCGGGCCGAGCATCCAGGGCGTCTCAGGCACCCACAGAACATGGTCGGCCAGTTTGCCAATCAGCTGATCACCTTCCGTTGCGACAGCAATGACCCGGCCGCCGCGGGCTTTAGCCTGCTCGATCTGGCTGATCATTTTCTCGTACCAAGGATCACGCGGGGCTACAACGACCACTGGCAACTCTTTGTCGATCAGTGCGATGGGGCCATGCTTCATTTCACCGGCCGGATAGCCTTCGGCGTGGATATAGGAAATTTCCTTTAGCTTTAACGCGCCTTCGTAGGCGGTGGCGGTATTGATGCCACGCCCGAGATACAAGCAGTGACTGATGTCCTTGAGCGCATGAGCCACCTGCTCCACTTCTTTTTCGCGCTCCAAACATTTGGAGACCCAACCGGGGACATGAGCTATCTCGGCGACGAGATCGCGCCTTTCTTTTTCGCTCAGCGTGCCGCGTAAGTCGGCGAGCAAGATAGCCAGCATATACAGGTCGACCAGAGGCGCGGTGTAAGCCTTCGTAGACGCGACCCCGATCTCAGGGCCGGTTTGCATAGAAACGAAGCCATCGCTCATGCGCATGGCTTGCGAGCCAATGGTGTTGATGTTTGCCCACAGGGTCGCGCCGCGCTTCTTGCCCTCCGCCAGGGCTGCCAAAGTATCGGCGGTTTCGCCAGACTGGCTTATGGCGAGGACGACGCTGTTCTCATCGACCAGCGGATCGCGATAACGAAACTCAGACGCGATATCGAATTCAACAGGGATGCGCGCGATGCGCTCGATCAAAGTCTTGCCGACCAAGCCAGCATAGCCAGCGGTGCCGCAGGCAATGATGAATATTTTTTGGATACGCTTGGCGAGCTCGGGAGTCAGTTTGAGATCCGGGAGCATGATCCGCCCGTTCTCAAAATCGACGCGGCCGGCAATGGTGTCGGTCAGCGAGCGGACTTGCTCATGAATTTCTTTCTGCATGAAGTGGCGATACTCGCCCTTTTCCGCAGCGATCGGATCCCAGGAAACATTCTCGGCTTTGAATTCCAGTTCTTTCCCTTTCAAATCGCTGAGCTGCAAGCCCTCGCGGCTCACTGCCGCCATCTGTCCTGATTCGAGGAAGACAACCTTGCGGGTGTGCTCCAGGATTGCGGGCAGGTCGGAGGCGATGAACATTTCGTTTTCGCCGAAGCCGACGACCACCCCACCGGCGTTACCGATGCGGGCGGCTACGATGCGGTCAGGGTGCTTGGCGCTGAATAGCACGATGCCATGATGACCATGGAGATGGTTGAGCGCCTTGCGGGCAGCACCTTCGATGCTGCCGTCTTGAGAGAGGTAGCGCTCGACCAAGTGGACGATGACTTCTGTATCGGTGTCGGAGTTGAACTGCACGCCTTCGGCCTGCAGCTCATCCCGCAATTCTAGATAATTCTCGACAATGCCATTGTGCACGAGGACCACATCGCCGGTGGCGCCCATATGCGGATGGGCATTGCGGGCATTGGGCTCGCCGTGCGTAGCCCAGCGAGTGTGGCCAATGCCGAGCTTGCCGGAAAGAGGCTGGTCTTCGACCAGGGTGACCAGATTGCCCAGCTTCCCGGCGTCGCGGCGGACCTCGATATGGCTATTCACCAACACGGCAATGCCGGCCGAGTCGTAGCCGCGGTATTCGAGCCGCTTAAGCCCGTTCAATATGATCGGCGTCGCATCCCGTGGGCCGATGTAACCTACGATTCCACACATGTGGATTTCCTCCAGAGATAGTTGTAAAGCCGCTGCGCCCAGTTTTGCGCGCCCGGTTACCCGGACGCTCTTGTGTGGGAGCTTTTCATTTGGAGGGAAATGTCGGGTGCGGTGAACCCGGAAGGCATCCGCTGATCTGCGCAGGCGAGCCTGCGCCGCAGAAAAGCACTGCGTTTTTCGATTTTCTCTCACTTCGCAGTGAGAAACCTTCAACCTCGTCACCCAGAAAGACTGGGCCGTGCGCTGTTTCCCTCGTAGCCATTCTCTATTCGATAGGCGCTGCCTCCAACTGGCGAAAATTATACCCGCCCGATTCCGTGGACTTGGAACATTAAAAAATCAGGCGCGTTTGGTACAATCCGCCTGTGGAATAATGGATTCTGCGATTTTTTCTCTGATTTCCCACGAATCCCTAACAAATCCATCCTAAAGTAATAGACGAGACCTAATGGCCTTCAATCCACTTAACTGGTTCCTAGGGCTATTTTCTCTGGATATCGGCATCGACCTGGGAACAGCTAACACGCTGGTGTTCGTGCGCGGCAAAGGGATCGTGATCAACGAGCCATCCTGGGGGGCGGTAGAGAAAAAAACCCGCCGGCCGATCGCGGTGGGCAAGGAAGCCAAAGAAATGGCCGGGCGGGCACCCAAGAATGTGATTGTCGTGCGCCCGTTGCGCGACGGAGTTATCTCAGAATTTGAGATCACCGAAGAAATGCTGGCTTACTTCATTAGTAAAGCGCACGAGCAAAGCATCGTGCCCCTGCCCCGCCCGCGGGTCGTGGTCGGCGTGCCGTCGGGCGTTACTGAAGTCGAGAAGCGGGCGGTGAACGACGCTGCGTTGTTGGCAGGCGCGCGGCAGGTCTACCTGATCGAGGACGCGACCGCATCTGCACTCGCAGTTGGCCTGCCGATCAACCAGGTCGGGGGTTCCGTCATCGTTGATATTGGCGGTGGTACCTCCGAAGTGACTGTGTTCTCGATGGGCGGTGTGGTCAGCTCGCGCTCATTGCGGGTGGCCGGAGACGAAATGGACCAGGCGGTTCTGCAATATGTGCGCAATAAATACAACATCCTGATCGGCGAGCGTATGGCCGAGCAGGTAAAGATCAAAATCGGTTCGGCCTTCCCGTTGAAGGAAGAGAAAACCATGACCGTGCGGGGTCGCAATCTGGTCAGCGGACTGCCTGAAACTCTTGAGATCTCTTCAATTGAAATTCGCGAAGCCCTGCGACCAGCCATCGATACAATCGTGCAGGCGGCAAAGGAAGTGGTCGACGATATCCCGGCCGAAATGGTCGGCGACCTGATGGACAATGGCATATGTTTATGCGGCGGCGGCGCACTTATCCGTGGCCTCGATGAACGTATGACTGAAGACCTGCGCATCCGTTGCTGGGTCGCAGACGACCCGATGACGGCGGTTGCGCGTGGGGCCGGCATGGTGCTGGAGGATATTGAGGCTTACAAGCATTTATTGTTACAGCTTGATTAGCAAAGCGCAGCGAGAAAACCGGCGAGATACACACTCACGGATCTAATGAGAACCCGCAATAACCCATATCAACTCGTAACTTTGGTTCTGATCGCCGTTGGCATTTTGCTTTTAGCGCTCGGCGGATACCTGACGCCCGTACTGACCGGCGCGCTTTCGCCTATTCTGGGCGCCCAAGGCTGGCTGTATACGCGCTTCCAAGCGCTGCAAGATTTCCTGAACGCTCCGGCTGACATTACCTCTCTGCGCCAGGAAAACGCGGAGTTGAGCGCAGAGAACGCTAACCTGCAAACCGAGATCATCGCCTTACGCCAGCAGGTTTCCGAGATCGAGTTGTTAGCCGCGCTGCTCGATTTTGCGCGGGCGAGACCCGAGAACGCGTATCAGGCTGCAACGGTGATTGGCCAGGATCCGAGTCCATTCCTCCATTACGTGATGATCAACCGCGGCTCAGATGATGGCATCCGTCGCGGGATGCCTGTGGTTGCGCAACAGGGCTTGGTTGGGCGCGTCGCGCAAGTGACGGCCAATGCGGCTCGAGTGGAATTGATCACTGACCCGGCCGTGCAAGTCAGCGTGCGGTTGCAGCCGTCGGATGTGGACGGAGTGCTGGTGGGCAGCATCACTGGCGATCTGATCATTGACTTGATTCCCCTCGATGCGACGGTGAACCCCGGCGATCTAGTCTTTACATCTGGCATCGGTGGCGCGTATCCGGGAAATATTCTGATTGGGCAAGTGAGCAATGTGAGCCAGGAAGCCACTGCGCTCTTTCAAACTGCGAACGTGCAACCAATTGTGGACTTTACCCGCCTTGAAATTTTGCTGGTCATTGTCAACTTTGAACCCGTCGACCTAACTCCATTGATCACTCCGAACGAACAATAAGTGCGCATCATTGTTGGCTTTCTCCTGCTGCTGATCGCCGGGTTGCTGCAAGTTACTTTAATGATGCGAGTCACTCTGCTGCAGGGCCACGCGGACTTGGTGCTGATCGTGCTGATGGTTTGGCTGCTGCAGGAAGGCAACAAACCCGATTGGCGATGGGGGCTTGCCGCCGGCATCATGGTTGGCTGGGCGAGCGCCCTGCCCGATTGGGTGCTGTGGATTGGCTACGCGGCAGCCGCCGGTTTGTGCCAGTTGTTGCACCAGCGAATCTGGCAGGTAACCCTGCTGACTCTGATAACGGCGGCGTTGTTAGGCACCCTAATCATCCATTTACTGACGATCGCTTACCTGTTCGTCAGCGCCAATCCTATTGGGTTAGTGGACGGACTTAACTTTGTCACATTGCCCACTATGCTTCTTAATCTAATTCTCGTCTTGCCCGTGTATGCTCTTCTGGGTGAGTTGACCAAGGTCCTCACTCCCACAGAAGAATTCGCATGAGCGGCATAACCCAAACCAGCAACAAGATCCCGCTCGACGCGTGGCGTTTATTCGCCTTTATTGGCGTGATAGCGGCGGTATTCGTTTTGTTCACCGCGCGGCTATTTTATTTACAGATCCTGGAACACGATAACTGGCTACGCCAAGCTGAAGAAAACCGTACAGAAGAAATAAGCCTGCCTCCGCAGCGCGGCGTTATTTACGACCGTAATGGAATGATATTGGCGCGCAATGAAGCTTCCTACAACGTCACGGTGACGCCCGCATTCCTGCCCGACGACGCAGCTGAAATCGAAGAGATCGTTGTCCAGCTAGCTGCTCTCACTGGAACGCCGGTCACCCTCGGCTCTATCGACGAACCGCTGATTCCGTGCGGCGACAATTTGGGTGTGCGCGAGATGATCGCGATCCAGACCTCGTTCTCACCATTCAGCCCTGTACTGATCGAGTGCAATGTCCCGCGCGAACTGGCGCTATCCGTTGCGGAAAGATCTGTGGATTGGCCGGGCGTCGGCGTGCAAGTCGAACCTATCCGTGAGTACCCAACCGGGGATATGACTGCTTCCATAATCGGATACCTTGGGCCAATTCCCGCCGCCCAAGAGGTCGAATTGCGCGCTTTGGGGTTTGTCCCAAACCGCGACAAAATCGGCTACGGTGGGCTGGAACTTTACTTTGATGAGATCTTGCGCGGCACACCCGGCTCGCGAGTTGTCGAGACCGACGTCGGTGGACAGGTGTTGCGCGATATTGAAGCGCCAGTGGACCCGATCGCCGGGCAGAACATTGTTTTGACGATCGACACGCGTTTGCAAGAAGCGGCGACTTCAATATTAAAAAACGAGATCCTGAGCTGGAATCAGTACTTCAACGAGATCCGCATGACCAGCGGTGCAGCCATCGCGATGGATCCGCGCACCGGCGAGATCCTTGCAATGGTCTCGTGGCCCAGTTACGAGAACAATCGGTTTGCCAGATTCATCCCCGCTTACTACTACGACCAGCTTACTCAAGATGCTACACATCCATTGGTCAACAATGCCGTGGGTGCTGAGCTTCCAGCTGGGTCGGTCTTCAAGCTGGTGACTGCAGTGGGAGCGCTGAATGAAGGCGTAGTTTCGCCGGACCAGGTGATTCAAACTCCAGGAAAAATTACGGTAACCGAACGCTTTTTTGAAGGCGAGACTGGCCGTGACCGCGAATTCGTGGACTGGAACGAAGCCGGTTTTGGTTCACTCAACTTTCTCGGTGGGTTGGCAAATTCGAGCAACGTTTATTTTTATAAATTAGGTGGTGGGTACCAGGATGAGGTGCCCGAAGGGCTGGGCGTCTGTCGCCTGGTTACGTACGCCGAAGCGCTCGGATACAACGCGCCCCTTGGAATTGAGCAGCCTTACGAAACAATCGGTCTGGTTCCTGACCCAACCTGGAAGCGCATTAACCAAGGCGAGAACTGGTCGACTGGTGACACATACATCGCTAGTGTGGGACAGGGATTTGTTTTAGCATCGCCGCTGCAAGTCCTTATGTCGGCGGCCACAATTGCCAACGACGGGGTGCAAATGCGCCCCACCCTGCTCTATCAAATTGTGGATGGGGAGGGCAATATCCTCCAGGATTTTGTGCCTGAGGAGCGTTGGGACATTACCCAGGATCCGCTGATTAAGGAATACGAAAACCCATCCGGAATTGGCGCATGCCGCGAAACCGGGGAATTGAAAACGGTGGAGCCCTGGGTCATCGAAACGGTGCAGCAGGGCATGCGCGGCGCCGTCCAGTTTGGAACGTTGGCACGAGAATTTGCAAATGTGACCATAGCGGCCGCGGGCAAAACCGGTACTGCAGAATATTGCGATGAAACTGCATTTGCTTTGGGCAAATGTGTGTATGGCAATTGGCCTAGCCACGCCTGGACAGTTGCCTATGCACCCTATGACGATCCCGAGATAGTCATCGTAGCCTTCGTCTACAATGGCAACGAAGGCGCCACAGTGGCCGGCCCGATTGGGCGCAAGATACTCGAGGCTTATTTCGAGATCAAAGCCGTGGATGCGGCAGCAGCCGAAGGCCAGTAGCCGATTTTCAATCGGGGGAAACTAAAAGCCTGTACTCAAGGCGGCAAAATTATACGAATGCTATACTTTTTTTCATGCCGGAAGTTGCATTTAAGGGGATTCGCGAAGGCTTGCTGGTTTCACTTGGGGATGGAGATTGGCCAAGCCTGGAACAAACCCTCTACGAAGAAGTCGGTAAGCAAGGGACTTTCCTAAAAGGCGCCAAGCTGATCCTGGACGTTGACGCTCACTCCATCAACGCGGCTTCGATGGGCAGGCTGCGCGATCAGCTGGCCGACCAAGGGTTGGCGCTGTGGGCCGTGCTCAGCCGTTCTCCGCTGACCGAGCAGAGCGCCCAACTTATGGGCATCGCAACACGCATCCACGAACCGGACCCTGACCCTGAGCAAAGCGATGACGAAGTTGAGTACGTGGAAGAACCCAGCGAACATCTCGCCCTTACAGATGTGGGCATGATGATCAAGCGAACATTGAGGTCGGGAGCTAATATCAGCCACAATGGTCACGTCACGATAATTGGAGACGTGAACCCTGGTGCACAGATCATTGCCGGTGGCAACGTAGTTGTCTGGGGACGGCTGCGCGGTTTGGTGCACGCGGGCGCCGAAGGCGACGACAATGCGGTTGTGTGCGCGATCGACCTTTCGCCAACTCAGCTGCGCATCGCCGGACACATTGCCGTACCGCCAACAGAACGAGAACAGAATGGACCCGAGGTCGCATTCGTTCGCGATGGGCAAGTGGTTGCCGAGGCTTGGACGAATCAAAATAGCACTTAGCAAATGGAGATCAATAATTAAATGGCTAAAACAGCAAGAGTCATCACGATAACTTCTGGCAAAGGCGGCGTTGGTAAGACCACCGCCACTGCGAATATTAGCGCGGCGCTAGCGGCGCTCGGCAACAAAGTGGTGTGTATCGATGCCGACATAGGGCTGCGCAACCTCGACGTTGTGTTGGGCCTCGAAAACCGCATCGTTTATGACCTGGTCGATGTTGTGGAAGGCCGCTGCAAACTGCGCCAAGCGATGATCCGCGACAAGCGCCTGGAAGATCTTTATCTGATCCCGGCCGCTCAAACGCGCGACAAGAACGCCGTTTCGCCTAAAGACATGATTCGCATCTGCGACGAGCTGCGCAAAGAATACGACTTCATCATCATAGACTCACCGGCTGGCATCGAGCGCGGCTTCAAGAACGCGATTGCGCCGGCCGATGAGATCGTGATCGTCACGAATCCTGAAGTCTCGGCGGTACGGGATGCAGATCGCATCATTGGCATCGTTGAAGCGGACCAAAAGGGGCCGGCAAAATTAGTTATCAATCGGATCAACATGGAAATGGTCGAGCGCGGCGACATGCTGGCGGTGGCCGATGTGCTTGAGCTGCTGGCGGTGGAATTGATCGGCATTGTTCCGGAGGATCAGGCTGTTCTGGTAAGCACCAACCGCGGCGCACCGATCGCATTGGAGCCCAAGAGCAAGACCGGCCAGGCCTTCCGCGACGTAGCTCGACGACTGGCGGGTGAAGAAGTCGCCTTCAGCACCGCGAACGGCGGCGGTAACTTCTTTGGGCGTATCTCTAAATTGATCCGCCCCAAGGCTGGCTCGTGATGCGCAACTTCACCAATCTCTTCGGCGGCAAGAAGAAAAGCGCAACCATGGCCAAGGAGCGCCTGCGTCTGGTATTGATTCACGACCGGGCGTCTTTGCCCCCGGGCGTAATGGACCAATTGCGGGATGAATTGATCGAAGTTATTTCGCGCCATATCGAAGTGGATCGGGATGCAGTGCGGATCGAGATCGTGCAGGATGGGCGCAACCAACATCTGCAGGCTGAGATCCCGATCAAACCGGCGCGGGTGCCGCTGACAGACTAAGGATTTACTCAGGCGAAACAGGGGCAAGTTTGGCAGAATAGACGGCCACAACTCCCATGCGAACAGCAATTTGGCGTCATTTTGATTTTTGGCTGCTGGGTGCAGTCGCGGTCCTGATCACATTCGGGATTGCGATGATCCGCTCTACGATCGCGGGTAACGCGGAACTGATCGAGCTCGATATCCTCGGACGCCAGATCACCTATTCACTGGCCGGCTTCGTGGTCATCCTGATCGCTGCTAGCGTCGATTACCGCTTGTGGATCTCGGTTAGCCGGATCCTTTACGTCGTCATTGCTCTGCTCCTGCTAGTCATCATTTTGTTTGGCGGCACCGAAGCATTTGGAGCACAGCGCTGGTTGAACATCGGGTTGGTGATCATCCAGCCTTCAGAGCTGGCAAAGATCACAATGATCATCATTTTGGCGGACTACTTCGCCCGCAACCGCGAACGGGTCAAAGACCTGGCATTTATCGGGCGAAGCATCGCCCTGACAATGGGGCTGGTAGTCTTAATCCTTTTGCAGCCCAATCTCTCCACCTCCATTGTCTTGATGACCGTATGGTTCGCACTATTGTGGGCAAGCGGCCTGGAATTAAAACATCTAGCATTCTTCGCGCTTGCCATCTTACTTGTTGTCGCAATCGGGTTTCCATTTTTGGAAGACTACCAACAACAACGGGTCATCAATTTTATTTTCCCTGACCCCGAAGCGCGCTTTGGGTCAAATTACAACGTTACCCAGGCATTGATCAGTATTGGCTCAGGAGGTTGGCTTGGCCAAGGCTATGGGCAGAGCAGCCAGGTGCAACTAAGGTTCCTCAAAGTGCGGCACAACGATTTTATCTTTTCCGCAATCTCGGCCGAGTTTGGACTCATTGGCGCGTTAGCCGTGCTTGGCTTGCTATTCTTTGTGATCTGGCGCTGTGTACGGGCCGCTCAACTTTCGCAAGATGCATTCGGCGCGCTGGTCGCCTACGGGGTGGCTGTTATCATTGCGTTGCATACGATAGTGAATGTTGGAATGAATATTCAATTATTGCCTGTTACGGGGCTGCCGCTGCCTTTTATTAGTGCAGGCGGCTCATCTTTGCTTACGTTTATGTTTGGTATCGGTTTGGTGGAGAGCGTCGTGGCGCGCCACCGTGCGTTAAACTTCTCCTAAATTCATGGCAGACACGACAACCAAAGCGAGAGTGCGCTTCGCACCTTCGCCAACTGGGCTTACCCATTTGGGCAGCGCCCGTACTGCGCTATACAACTATTTAATTGCCCAGCAAACCGGAGGGCAATTCATCTTGCGCATAGAAGACACGGATCAGAAACGCTACGACCCGAATGCCGAAAAGGATCTGACGACCAATTTGAAATGGCTTGGGCTGAAATGGGACGAAGGCCCGGATGTGGGCGGGCCTCATGCGCCCTATTACCAATCCCAGCGAATGGCCATTTACCGCAAGCACGCGGAGAAATTGGTCGAAGCTGACAAAGCCTTTTATTGTTTCTGTAGCGCCGAGGAATTAAAGGTGGTGCGCGAAGGCCAGCAAAAACGACACGAGCAACCGCACTACTCTGGCAAGTGCCGTGTTATTTCGGCTGAGGAGGCAAAACAGCGGGTCAAAGCAGGCGAGAGCCATGTGATCCGATTCAAGACGCCCAAGGAAGGCAGCATCACTGTGACCGACGCGCTGCGGGGTGAGATCACTGTAGAGAATCGAAACATCGACGACATGGTGCTGCTGAAATCCGACGGGCACGCGGTCTATCACCTGGCTGCGATGGTAGACGACCACATCATGGAAATCACCCAAGTCTTTCGCGGCGAGGAATGGCTGCCCAGCCTGCCGCTCCACGCTCACATCTACCAGGCGTTCGGGTGGCAGCAACCACTGTGGGTTCACCTGTCTGTGTTTCTGAAGCCCAGCGGAAAGGGAAAGATGAGCAAGCGCGAAACCGAGGCGATGCGCTTGACCGGGCAATCGATCTTTGTGAAGGACTTGGCCGAAATGGGCTATTTGCCCGAAGGCGTGGTCAACTGGATCGCGCTGATGGGCTGGAGCTATAACGACCATACTGAATTTTTCACAATGCAGGACTTGATCGAAAAATTCAGTATTGAAAAACTCATTCCCTCGGCTTCGGCGATCGATTTCAAGAAGCTGGACCACTTCAATGGATTACACATTCGTGCTTTGAGCGAAAAAGAACTGATGCAGCGCTTGCTGCCGTACTTTGAAAAGGCTGGTTACCAAATCGATACTGGTATTCTGGCTAAAGCCATCCCATTGATCCAAACCCGGATGACGACCCTGGACGAGGGTCCCGAGCTAGCAGGTTTCCTGTTCAAGGACAAGATCACCGTTCCAGTTGAGATGATGGTCGGCAAAAATATGAGCGCGGCCGAATCGGCAGCGGCGTTGAAGAAGGCCGTGAGCATCTTGGAAGTGCTGCCAGAATTCACTGCGGCCAGTGCCGAAGAGCCGATGCGGGCGGTGGCGGAAGAGCTAGGATT
>JANWHN010000068.1 GCA_025450445.1 Anaerolineales bacterium
CCAGCGTCATTAATGAAGTCGTGCTCGTGGGCGGTTCCACTCGTATGCCCATGGTGCAAGACTTGGTTCGTTCCCTTACTGGCAAAGAGCCGCACAAGGGCGTCAATCCCGATGAAGTCGTCGCCATCGGCGCAGCCATTCAAGGAGGTGTGCTCGGCGGCGAGGTGAAGGATGTTCTCCTCCTCGATGTGACTCCGCTCTCCCTAGGTGTCGAGACCATGGGTGGCGTGATGACCAAGATGATCGAGCGTAACACAACCATCCCGGTCAAGAAGGCCGAGGTGTACTCCACGGCTGATGACAATCAGACCGCGGTCGACATTCACATCTTGCAGGGTGAACGCACCGAAGCCAAGGACAACATGAGCCTCGGCCACTTCCGTCTGGACGGTATCCCGGCTGCCCCGCGCGGTGTGCCGCAAGTCGAAGTCACGTTTGATATCGACGCCAATGGCATCCTTAGCGTGGCCGCCAAGGATAAAGCTAGCGGCAAAGAGCAAAAGATCACCGTCACCGCCTCGACCAACCTGAAGAAGGACGATATCGAGCGCATGGTGAAGGAAGCTCGCGAACACGAAGGCGAAGACCGCCAGCGTCGCGAGTTGGTTGAAGCCCGCAATGCGGCCGACACCCTTGCTTACCAGACCGAGAAGACGCTCAAGGATTTGGGCGACAAAGTTCCGGCTGGTGAACGCGCCAGCATCGAAACCAAAGTGAAGGATCTGCGCGCCGCGCTCGAAGGCGACGATCAAAGCAAGATCAAGCAGCAGAGCGAAGACTTGCAGAACGCTTTCCACGCGCTGAGCCAACAGCTTTACGCGAGCCAGGCCGTGCCGAATGGCGCTTCTGCCAACGGTCGTCAGCCAAATGGCAATGGCCACAAACCAGCCGACGAAGGGGAAGTCCTTGAAGGAGAGTTCCGCGAAGCATAAAAAAAGAGCCGGTTAATAACCGGCTCTTTTTTTTTTCACTCAAGAAATGGGGGACCTATTGAGTAGCTTCTTCCAGCAGGCCGAGCAAAATTTCCGTGTACCCGGCTAGCACACTTTCGCGGAATGGCCCGGCAACTGCATAGGTGCTTTCCTTATCAGTTGCCCCGGAAAGAGCCTCTTGAACCTCAGCCGGCAGGTTCTCTTGATAGGTCAGCTCAACCACGCGCTCGTCGCCCAGCACGGCCACATTGCTGCTCCAGTTAAAGGCGATCGTCTCTGTGGCGTTCACGTTCGTGCCAACCTCCGGCCGATCCTCGGTGTGCACATACATGCACGAGCCCAGCACGGCGATGTATTGGCGATAAAGGTCCTGCAAGGGCGTAGCACTCAAGTCTTCGCCACTGCCCTCACCCAACCCGACGGTGAAGAGTGCGTCAAAAAACGCCTCGCAGCTCTCCTCCGCCGCATTGATCAGCACGGCGAAGTACTGTTTGGCCGCGGCCCCTTCATAAAACGTGACACGCAGTTGCGTGCCCTCGGTGTCAAAATCGTATTCGCACTCTGTTCCAATATTTTCCGTTTGGGGCGTCACGGCCGCAACGCTGGCGCTAAACCCCGCCTCAACTTGCTCCTCCGTCAGCAGCGTGCAAGGGTCAGCGGCATCGATCACGATCGGGCCGGGCACATCTTCGGCTGGAAGTGTGGGGCTTTCAACCACCTCGGCGCCTGGTTCAGTAGGCTCGCTCGCCGCCCCATCCTGCGGTCCAGGCTCAGCTGGCGCACATGCAGAAAGAACCAAAGTCAAAATGAAGAACATTCCGAACAAAGTATTTGCAGATTTGCTTTTCATTTCTCCAGTCCCCTTTTTGTTTTGGGTTGCTGGGAATTTTATCAAAGCCTCGGCAGTTTATCGAGTCTTAATGTCGCGAATGCTATAATCCCGCGGTGCAGCACGGTTTGGCCCCACAATACATGATTCGCCGCAAATCTCCCAACCCTTGGCGCCGCTGGCTCGGTGCAGGCTTGGGAGTTCTCGCGCTAGCGACCTTGATCTATAACATTCCGCCGGTGCATGAGCGCTTGGCTTGGCGTGTGGACGATCTGCGCACTCGCATCATTTATTTTTTCCGCCCACCCGAGCAAGCGATCTTTGTCCCAGAAGAAAACTTAGCGGCCATTTCATCCGCAACCGCAGCCGCATTGACTCCGCAGGTCACCCGCACCGCGCAAGTCACGCCAACCAATCAGCCCACGCAAATCCCGCTGCCTCCGTCTGTAACGCTGAGCGGCTTCACCTATACCGATCAACATGGTGGCTGGAATTTATGCGGCCCCGCAAATTTGACCATGGCGCTTAGCTACTGGGGCTGGGAGGGAACGCGGGCTGACGTGGTCGCCTATGTAAAACCGGGTGTGAATGATCCCAGCCTTAGCACTGTCGACCGCGGCAAGCCCGATAAGAACGTGATGCCGTATGAATTGGAAGACTTTGTCGACACGCAGGCTTCTGGTTTGCAAGCGATCCTGCGCATAGGTGGTGAGCTAGAGACAGTGAAACGCTTGCTAGCTGCGGGCTTCCCTGTACTCGTGGAAAAAGGTTATTCGGAAAGAGATGCTAGCGGCAAGATCACTTGGCTGGGTCATTATTTGTTCGTAACCGGTTATGACGAGGCCGGCCAATACTTCATTGTTCAGGATGCCTACTTGCGCACCAATCCCCAAGGCACCGGGGAGAACCTGCAATCTTCTTTTGAAGAGTTCCAGAACCAGTGGCGCTCTTTCAATTATCTATTCCTGGTGGTTTATCCCGAAGAGCAAGTGGATCAGGTGTTGGCTGCTCTCGGGCCATGGGCCGACGACGAGTGGGCAAACCAACATGCCCTTGAGATCGCCCAGGCCGAAACCACTACTTTGAGCGGATTAGAACAATTCTTCTCTTGGTTCAACCTGGGCAGCAGCCATGTCCGTTTACTCCAATATGTTGACGCTGCTTTTGCCTACGATTACGCGTTTCAGCTTTACGCCAACCTGCCCAATGACGACACCACCCGGCCTTTCCGCATGATGTGGTATCAGACCGGTCCTTACTGGGCTTACTACTACTCTGGCAGATACCAGGACGTGATCAATTTAGCCAACACGACCTTCAACACCATAGGCGAACCGACCCTGGAAGAAAGCCTCTATTGGCGGGGCCTGGCTTACGAAGCCCTCGGCGAAATTGATAATGCCCTCAGAGACTATCGCGAAGCCGTGCGCCTGAACCCCAACTTCGCCCCGGGCTGGGCGCAATTGCAGCGCCTGGGGGTGGACGCGTGACCGCGCTCAAGATCCTGCACTTTGCTGATGCCCACATCGACATGGCCAACTATGGCCGCCACGATGCCGAAACCGGGCTGCCAGTACGCGTGATGGATTTTCTAAAATCGCTGGACGCAATCGTTGATGCAGCCATCGCAGAAAAGGTAGACCTCGTCCTTTTTGCGGGTGACACCTACAAAGATCGCAATCCTGCCCCCACATTCCAACGCGAATGGGGGCGGCGGATCATCAAGCTTTCAAAAGCGGGGATACCGACCCTGCTGTTAGTCGGTAATCATGACCTTTCTCCGAGCCTCGGCCGCGCTCATGCTCTCGAGGAATACAACACTCTCGAGGTTCCGCACGTGAAGGTTCTTTCCGAGCCATCCTTCTTGGGCCCAGACGAGCTGTGGGGTCTTCCCTTGCAAGTGATTTCTTTGCCCTGGATCACGCGCTCCCAAATGATGGCATTTCTCGATATTCAAACTGAAGATGTTGGTGATATTTACAAGATGCTGGAACAGCGGCTGATCGACCTAGTTGACGGATACTTAGATAAAGCCGATCCAAAGCTTCCGACGTTGCTGGCCGCTCACGCCTCTGTGCAGGGAGCGATGTTTGGCAGCGAACGTAGCGTGATGTTGGGGAACGACCTTGTCCTCTCTGGCTCGTTCGTAAAAGACAAGCGACTGGATTATGTCGCCCTTGGGCATATCCACAAACCGCAGAATCTAAATGAGGGGCTCCATCCTCCGGTTGTGTATCCTGGCTCGATTGAGCGGATTGACTTTGGCGAAGCTCGCGACGATAAGTTCTACGTCATGGTCGAGCTTGAAAAAGGATCGGCGAAGATTGAATGGCGCAAGCTCGACGGTATTCGCAAATTTATTGACATCCCAATTGTTACTCTTGATTCTGAATTAAACGTAATGCCAAAGCTCCTGGACGCTCTGCGCAAGCACGAACCACTGGACGACGCAGTCGTGCGAATGACCATCGACTACCCGCGGAACTTTGAAACTTTCATCGATGAGTCTTTGCTGCGCGAGGCCTGCGCCAAAACATTTGAATTCCATTTGGTGAAGCGCCCGCAAATGGGCAACCGATTGCGCATTCCCGAAGACAAGACTGTTGGCCAGTTGTCTCCATTTCAGTTGCTCGAGATCTACTGGAATTCTGCAAAAGTGGAACCTGCAAGTCAGAAGAACCTCAATCAACTGGCCAAAGACGTAATCGAGAACTATCAAGATGTCGAATAAACACTTGCTAATCTTCAATTTGATCGTGATCGCCGGTTTGCTTGTCGGCTGCGCTGGGGCGTCGCCAACGAGCACTCCGACGCCAAACGCCGCCGAAGCACCCGAAGGGGAGAACGAAGAAGCTGAGGCGACGTTTGAACCCGTATCCACGATGACGGTTGAGAAAGCGACTGAACTTTCTGAATTGGGCTGGATCGCGTTCACGTCCAGCCAAGGCGGCCGCCGCGATGTGTACTTGATTCGGCCCGATGGATCCGATGAGATCAATCTGACCGGCGAATTGCCCAACACATTCGCCGAGGCGCCGGTTTGGTCGCCGGAGGGCACGATCATCGCTTTTGACGGCGTGCCCAACTCTGACGTACTGCGCGATATCTATTTGGTGAACGTTTCCGTAAATCCGGAACAATTTCAGATCACCACTTTGCCGGGCTTCGATTGCTATCCCAGTTTCTCGCCGGATGGTCAGCAGATCGTCTACATGTCGGAGCGGGATGGCAATCGCGATCTTTTTATTATGGACCTCGAGGGCACCGACACGGTCCAACTGACCGACGAACCATCCTACGATTACGAACCGTCTTGGTCGCCAGATGGAGAGCACATTCTTTTCGTCTCGCGCCGCAGCGGCGAATCGGAAATTTACGTGATGGATGCCGATGGCAGCAATGTGCGCCGGCTTACCGAGTCGCCGAAGCTGGATTGGCGGCCGGTCTGGTCGCCGGATGGCGAGTGGATCGTGTTTGAGTCGTGGCGCACCGGTAACGGCGATATCTACTTGATGCGCCCCAATGGCAGCGATCTGCAACAGCTCACCACCAGTGGTGCTGAGGATGGCAATCCGACATTCTCGCCAGATGGGCGCTACATCGTCTTTCATTCCCAACGCACCGGCGCCTACCAACTCTTCATCATGGCGGTCGACGACCCGGAAAACCAATGGCTGCTGGATACCGGCTCGGTCCGCTCTTTGCTGCCGGTCTGGTCACCCGTGACTGAAATCGCCGATATCGAGAAGCTGATCCCGGCGGTTGGCGAAAGCTCCTCCGTAAATTAGAAAATTTGTTCATAAACTGATAGAATCCGCGCCCTTCAAATGGGCGATCTCAAATCCCTCATAGCTCGTTGGCGGGCCGAGCCTACTATTGGCGGCAATGTCACTAGCTGGCAAGAACAGCCTGCGATTCTGGGATCCTACGCTGATCTGCCCGCCAATATTGAACCGCGCCTGGCTCAGGCCTTCGCTCAGCTCGGTTACAAGCAGCTTTACAGCCACCAACGGCAGTCGTGGGACCTGTTGAGTGAGGGCAAGAACGTCGCGGTCGTGGCCGGCACGGCCAGCGGTAAGACCCTTTGCTACAACTTGCCGGTCCTCGATTCGCTGCTCAAATGTGCGCAAGGCCGAGCCCTTTACCTGTTCCCTACGAAGGCTCTCGCCAACGACCAAAGCAATAGCCTGAACGCTTGGCTGAGCGCGATCGGCTCTGGACCCGAATTGGTGGCGGCGGTCTATGACGGCGATACGCCTGCATCGAGCCGCACCACTATCCGCAGCAAGGCGCGGATTATCTTGAGCAATCCCGACATGCTCCATATCGGGGTGCTGCCATATCACACGCGCTGGGCAGAGTTCTTTGCGAACCTCCGCTACGTTGTCTTGGACGAGATGCATATTTATCGCGGCGTGTTCGGCTCGCATCAGGCCAATGTGCTGCGTCGCTTGCAACGGCTGTGCGGATTCTACGGTTCGTATCCGCAATTCATCTTTGCTTCGGCCACGATTTCGAATGCGAAGCAGCTCGCTGAGAAACTGATCGAGCAGTCCGTCGAGCTGGTCGAAAAAGATGGCGCGCCACACGGATCGCGCACCTTCTTGGTCTACAACCCGCCGGTAGTTAACAAAGACCTGGGGATTCGGGCCAGCGTGCTGCAGGAAAGCGTGCAGCTCGCTTCCGAGATCCTGACCCAGGACGTGCAGACGATCGTGTTCGGTCGCACTCGCCGCATGATCGAGCTGATGCTCACAAATTTGCGCGCCGCGGCCGATCAAACGGCCGAGCAGATCCGCGGCTACCGCAGCGGCTACTTGAAAGGCGAACGGCGCGAGATCGAGAAAGGGTTGCGCAGTGGCGAGGTGCGTGCCGTTGTGGCGACCACGGCCCTTGAACTCGGCGTCGATATTGGCGGGCTGGACGCGGCTGTGTTGGCCGGCTATCCCGGCACGATCGCGGGCACACGGCAGCAGGCTGGTCGCGCCGGGCGCAGCGACAAGCATGCACTTGTCGTGATGTTGATGCAGTCCAACCCCCTCGAACAATTCTTGGCGCGTCATCCCGAATATTTCTTGCGCGGCAATCCGGAACAAGCCCTGATCAACCCGAATAACTTGTTGATCCTGCTCGCGCACATCCGCTGCGCCGCTTTCGAGCTGCCATTCAAAGAAGGCGACACGTTTGGGTCGGTAGATGGCGAGCAGGTCAAAGATTTTCTCGAAGTGTTGGTCGGGCAAGGCCAGATCCATCAATCAGGCGGCAAATATTTCTGGATGTCGGAGAAATATCCGGCGCTCGAAGTGAGCTTGCGCGGCACTGGCGCCGGATCGGTGATTCTGCAATCGCATGAGGATGGCGAATGGAAACTGATCGGCGATGTCGATCCGGTCGGCGCGCATTCTCTGGTGCATCCCGAGGCGATTTATATCCATGAGGGACGTACCTATTTTGTCGACGAACTCAATTTGGAAGAAAGCATCGCCCGCATGCATCCGGTTGAAGTTGATTACTACACAGTTCCGGTTCATAAAGTAACCATCGAGTTGGTTGAGAAGAAAGATGACGCGGCGATTACGGGCGGACTCAAACAATTCGGCCAACTGCTGATTTCGGATCAGGTGCATCGCTACGAGCGGGTGCATTGGACCTCGAACGAGGCGCCGGGTGGCGCTGACCTGGACCTGCCGCCGATCACGCTGAACACGTTTGGCTATTGGTTCTCGATCGATCAAAAGACCACTGACCTGCTGCGCGAGCGCGGCCTGTGGCGCAATGACCCCAATGATTACGGCGAAAACTGGCTGCAGCAAAAGCTGCTGGTGCGCGCCCGCGACCAATATCGCTGCCAAAATTGCGGGGCAGCCGAAGATGGCCGCGTGCATGACGTGCATCACCGCACGCCATTTCGTACATTTAGAACTTATCGAGAAGCAAACCAACTCGAGAACTTGATCACGCTTTGCCCCGCTTGCCATCGCCAGGCCGAAACCGTCGTAAAAGTTCGCAGCGGACTGGCTGGTCTTTCCTTCGTGCTGTCTCATTTGGCCCCTCTCTTCATCATGTGCGACCCCCATAACATCGGGGTTTCCTCCGATCCCAAATCCGATCTGGCAGAGGGCGAGCCCGCCATTGTGATTTACGACAACGTGCCTGACGGAATTGGGCTCAGCCAGCGGCTTTACGAGATCCACGACGAATTAATGCTGCGTGCGCATGAGATCGTGGCTGCCTGTGAGTGCGCGGATGGCTGCCCGGCTTGCGTTGGTCCTGGCGGGGAGCAAGGGGAGAGCAGCAAGAAAGAGACTCTGGCCCTGCTCGAACTGCTGGCGCAAAAGGGTTCGACGCTATAATTTTTTGACATGGTGACCCTTTCTGAAAGACTTAAAGCATTGGGCGTACAGGTTGGCGGGCAAAACCTGACCAAGCCCAAGGGCAGGCCGCATTCGATCAAAGAGATCGTTCCAGGCGAATCGCAAGAAACGCCTTTTGGCGAAGCCTATGTGGTCAACCAGTTCTTTGCATCTGACTATCTTCACGGTCAAAACCCCCTTGCCTTTCCGAAATCGCTAGATCGTCTGGCCGCCTGGGCGCGGGACGCCCGTATTGCCGCCCTGAAACCGGGCAACTTCCTCTTCCTGGATACCGAAACCTCTGGCATGGCTACCGGCAGCGGGACCTACGCCTTCCTAGTTGGGCTGGGGCGCTTTGAAGATGGCGGTTTCCGGCAGATGCAATTCTTCCTGCGCGACCCGATCGAGGAACCGGCGATGATCTCGGCG
The DNA here is from genome assembly GCA_025450445.1 of Anaerolineales bacterium. Classification (GTDB taxonomy): domain Bacteria; phylum Chloroflexota; class Anaerolineae; order Anaerolineales; family UBA11579; genus JAMCZK01. The sequence continues at coordinate 8,544 of JANWHN010000068.1, forward strand.
TTGGAACATATTGCTGCCCCGGCCGAGGCCTTGGTGACATTCAATGGCAAGAGCTTCGATATTCCTTTGCTGAAGGCTCGCTATCTGACCAACGCCGCTCCGCAGCCATTCGGCACCTTGTTGCATGTCGACCTGCTGCACCTGGCGCGACGCTTGTGGCGCGACATGCTGCCTAGCCGAGCCCTTGGCGATCTGGAGGTCAACCTGCTCGGCGTAACGCGCAGCGGGCAAGAGATCCCGGGCTGGATGATCCCGCAGATCTACATGGACTATTTGTTCACCGGCGACGCGCGGCCGCTGGCGAGCGTCTTCTATCACAACAGCATGGACGTACTCAGCATGGCTTCGTTGCTCGAGCACATGGCTGACAAGCTTGCCGACCCAATGGAAAGATCTGAGCATCACAGCGAGCGTTACGCGATCGGGCGGCTGCTGGCTGATATTGGCTTTGCCGAGGAAGCGATAGAGATCTTTGAGAGCACGCTCAAGTTGAAGCTTCCGGCGGACGTGCAGTTTCAATTGGTGGAGAATCTGGCGTGTTTGTTCCGCCAGCGCGGCAATTATGAATCGGCTTTGCATCTCTGGGAGAAAGCCGCGGCCGATGGGCATGTGTATGCCCACGTGGAGATCGCCAAATATTACGAGCACAAAGCCAGCAATCCAAACCAGGCTTTGGTTTACACGATGGCTGCTATCGAAGTGATCAAAAAGAGAAACACCCCCACATTCGAGCGCGTCCATTGGGGACCGCTGTTGGAGTACCGCCGCGAACGGCTGGAACGCAAGGTCAACCGCCGGGCGACTGCTCACTAATCCCCCATTTTGTTAGCGTAAATTCCGAATAGGTCGTGATCGGCTCGAAGCCGAGATCACGGTAGATCTTGATCGCGGCAGCGTTAGCGCTGACGACGTTCAACCCAATCGTCTTAACTTTGTCGACTAAGTAATTGCATAAAGTGTGCGACACTTGCTTGCCATACCCGCGGCGACGATGGCTGGGTAGGGTTGTGATGTTGCCAAGCGCGGCAACGCTGTATTTCGTGGAAAAGATATGGACGCCGCCGGCAGCCACCAGCTGGCCGTTGCCATTGCGAATGCCAAAGTAAGGACCCATCTCTAACATATCCGGCCGAAACCAGTGTCCCGGATAGGATTCGTCGAAAAGTGCATCCACTTCAGCGGCATTTTCAATCTTTAGTCGCTCGGCGCCGTTTTGCGAAACCAGTGGTTTGCCTTTCAGCTCCATTACGAAATGTTCGCCGTGATCTTGAAAATCGAATTTAGGTTCAAGGATCTCGCGCAAACCCGGAGTTAGATGAGCGTACACATGGGCCGGTAATTTGTTTGTCAACTCGCTGATCAGGGACTGCATACCGTCAAGCGAATTGTTTTGCAACGCGATCAGTATGGGCGGATCGAACCCTTTGTAGAGCAGGGCAACTTCTTGGATCTCTCCATCTTGCTCCCAAGTCCACCAATCCGTCCGTGACCAATGCGGTTCGTCCAGGTCGCCAAGCGCGTAGGCATTTAATGCCCTGCGGCGTTCGAAGAACGGCTGCAGCTTTGCTTTGTCGGTTGACTGGCGAAGCACTAGTCAACCTCCGCGGGAGCGAAGAAGACCAGAACCTTCAGGTCTTCAGTGATGTCGAGAAAGCGATGTTTTGCAAGCTTGGCTACGTAGATCACGCTGCCGGCTTGCACAGGCTGGCGCTCGCCGTCCACTTCGATGTGAGCTTTGCCGGATATGACGTAATAGACTTCATCTTGCTTGTGCGGTTTCTGCGCATCCTGCGCGCCGGCACGAAGTTCGTAGATGCCCAAGCTGATATCGCGAACGCGCAAGAATTCGAAATAGCGTTGTCCGCTAGTTTTCGTGTCCTTTAGAAGCTGTTCCAACTCAAAGAGTTTCATTCAATAGCTCCAAGAATGTATTCCTCACCCAAGCCAGCTTGTCCAGTTGGGCTTTGCAGGCAGGCGATCAGGTCGCGGGCCGCGCCGGTTGGCTCGGTGGCGCTGATTGCCAATACAGGAGTCTGGATGCCCAGGTCGATCGTGGCAACGGATTCGCTCGCCCAGGCGGCCGGCAGGATGCCGACTGCATTCGGGTCTGCCGACACCTCGGCAAGCATCTGTTCGGGGCTGGCAGCCAGGGAGGCGGTGCTGGAAACTGGGCTGCCCAATAGGATTTCGGCCGAGAAGAGCTGGCGAGCCTCGTCGCTCTCGGGTCCAATCCAGATGGCTGCGGTGCCGCTGCGGCCGCTGAATAGATCAGCCGCTTCGGAACGAGTAAGCTGCTCTATTCCGAGGCTTGGGTTTGCGATGATAACGATCTCTTCGGTCGCGATCTGGGCGACAAAACCAGCATCGTCGTCGGGGTCGCCCAAGCGGATGAATACGTCGTAATCAGCCAAGGCGAAGGAGCCGGGGTAGAAGGAGTCGATGGAAACGGAAATATCCTCAGACGTTGGGGCACAGGTCAGTACAACCGCGCTCACCGGATGGGCGGCTGGGCTGATCACGATGCGCAAGGAGGTCTGCGGTGCTCCGGTCCCGGTGCAAGCGGAAAGAACGAGAATCGCGAAGATGGCAAAGGTCTTGAATTTCATTGGCTGGCCACGATTGCGATCACGCCGACGAGCGTGCAATAAGCGGCGAATGGGAAAAGGGAATGGGTGGAAAGATATTTGAGCAACCAACGAATGGCGACGTAGCCGACCATTGCCGAGACAGCAAAGCCGATCAATAGCGGAAATATCAATCCGTTCGCATCCGGGAGCTGGCCCAGATCAAGGAGCGCCACCGCGGCGGCGCCGGGCATGACCGGCACGGCCAGGAGAAATGCGAAGCGAGCCGCATCCGTGCGGGCCAGATTGCGAGTCATGCCACCTGAGAGAGTGGCGGCAGAGCGCGAGATGCCAGGAAGCAAAGCCAACACTTGAAATATTCCGACCCAAATAGCATCAACGATATTTAACTCCTTGATTTCCTTCTTACGCTGCCCAGCTAACTCGGCAAGAACAAGAAGCCCAGCGGTTGCGATGAGAAAGGCTCCTGTTGCCAACAGACCGCTGAGTTCGCCGCTCATGATTTTGCGCAGCAGCCAGCCGGCGACCACCGCTGGCAGAGTGGCGAGCAGCAACAGCCAACCCAAGCGAGCTTGTGGCGCCAGCTTGCCACGCAAGTTGGCAAGCATGTCGCTGATGATGCCGACTAAGTCGGAGCGGAAATGAACCAACACTGCGACCCAGGTTCCCATTTGGATGAGGATGTCGAAGATAAAAGCGGGGCCATTCTCGATCTGAATGCCGAACAATTGCCGGGCGAGGATGAGATGTCCCGAGCTTGACACCGGAATAAATTCGGTGAGGCCTTGGACAATTCCCAGTATAGTGGCTTCGACGAGTGTCATAGCGCCTAGTTGGGTAATGTTACTCCCGCCTTTTGCAAGCGCGGCGAACCGGCGAAAACGTAAGTGTCTAGTGTAGAGATCAGCATGTGCATATTATTTGCATGAATCTAGTTGTTTGTGGGCAAAGAGACGCGTTTGTCAAGCTGTTGGAGCTCAAGCTGTGCGACCATTGGCTCGAAATCGCCGCGGATGATGGCGGCGCGCAGGTCTTTGGCCAGGTAGATCAAGGTGTGCAGGTTGTGAATGGAGAGCAGAGTGGCCGAGAGCATCTCGTTGGTTTGGATGAGGTGGCGCAAATAGGCGCGGGTGAAATTGTTACAGGCGTAGCAGGTGCAATCCGCGTCAATCGGGTTTGGATCGCGAAGATATTCGACGTTTTTTAGATTTAGACGGCCGCCGCGGCGCAGGAATGCAGCGTTGTTGCGGCCCAGGCGGGTAGGCAGCACGCAGTCGAAAAGATCGACACCGCGCTTGATTCCCTGCACCAAATCTTCTGGGGTGCCGACGCCCATGAGATAGCGCGGCTTGTCTTCGGGCAGGATGGCATTGACAACGTCGAGGACGCGGTGCATATCTTCTTTGGTCTCGCCGACCGAAAGCCCACCGATCGCGTGACCGGGAAAACCTAGCGAGGCGATGCGCTCGACGGATCGGGCGCGCAGATCATCGAAAATGCCGCCTTGCACAATCCCAAACAGAGCCTGATCTTTGCGTGTCTTGCCGGCGATGCATAACTCTGCCCAGGCGTGAGTGCGCAGCAAAGCTTCTTCGTTGTAAGCGCGGTCGTTTGGTTCAGCGCACTCATCGAAAACCATGATGATGTCGGCGCCGAGATTCTCCTGGATCTGCATCACCTTGGCCGGGGTGAAGCGGTGCAGCGAGCCGTCGAGATGGCTGCGAAAAGTCACACCGTCCTGATCGATCACCCGGCTATTTGCCAGGGAAAAGACCTGAAACCCGCCAGAATCGGTAAGGATGGGATGCGGCCAGCGCATGAATTCGTGCAAGCCGCCCATCTCGGCCACCAGTTCGTCGCCGGGGCGGAGATAGAGGTGATAGGTATTGGCCAGCACCAGGCTGGCGCCCATTTCGTCGAGCTGGGCTGGGGTGATGGCTTTGACTGTAGCCTGTGTGCCGACCGGAGCAAAGAGGGGCGTTTCGAGATCGCCGTGGGGCGTGCTGAAACGCCCGGCACGGGCGCGTCCGCTCCTGCCCTCTAAAGTAAATTGAAACGGTTCAGGCATTTAGAGCGGCCAGAAGAAGGGGACTGCCACAACGGTGACGGCCAGAATGAATAAGGTGAGCGGTAAACCCACTTTGAGGAAATCGAGTGCACGATAGCCGCCCGGACCCATGATCAGCAAATTTGCAGGATGCCCGATGGGGGTAAGCAAGGGGGTCGCGGCACCCAAGGCGACTGTGATCAGCAAGGCTTGTGGCGAGGCGGCCAGACCCGCGGCGCCATTGAGCACAATGCTTGAAACGATCACGGCCACGATGGGGGGCGGAACCACTTGGGCGCTGAGATTGCTGATCAAGAAAAGGACGGCGAGCAGGAGCGTTGTGCTCCACAAACCGGCATTGCCGAAAACCTCCGCGCCAAGGAAATCGGACGTGCCGCTGTTTTGCAAGGCAATGCCCAATGGCAGCATGCCGGCGATCAGAAAGATGGCGGGCCACTGGATCGATTTTTGGGCTTCCTCCATGTTGAGGCAATGGGTGACGACCATGAGCGCGGCGCCGGCGATGGCGGCGATCTCGATGTGCAGCCAGCCGAGCGCTACACTGGCGACGACAGCGGCCATGATGACACCGGCGAGGAAGGCCTTGTCTTTCTTGGGAGCTTCTTGAATATCTTGCGACAACACGAGGAACTGCCCTTCGTCGGCAAGCAGCTTGATGTGATTGCGATCCCCGTAGATCAAAAGCGAGTCGCCGTGATGCAACGGCATCTCGCGCAGATTGGAGCGGAAGGCGCGTCCACCGCGCCAGACGGCGAGCACGTTAAGACCATACTTCTCGCGGAACTTGAGATCGCGCAAATTCTTGTTTGCAAGAGTGGAGTGGGGCGAGATGACGGCCTCGACAAGCCCGATCTCTTCAGACTCTAGCTCTCTCAACACCGGCGCTTTGCCTTCAGTGACCTCAAGGCTTTGCAGGGCGCGCAACACTTGCACGTCTTCTAGCTTGCCCTCAACCACAAGTTGATCATCGCCTTGCAATTTTTCACCGGGGCGCGGCATCAGTCGCGTCTTGCCTTTGCGGATGATGCCGAGAACGGAGAGGCCGAACGCGTCGGCTAGCTCGCTATCGGCGAGCGATTTGCCGACCAGGCGCGAACTGGCGGGGACGGCCATGCGCAACAGGCGATCTTCTAGTTGATACAACTTGACCGCGTCGTTTGATGTGACAACAAAGTCTTTTAGTCCACTAAGTTTATTGACTTGAGACCGGCTGGCTTGCACAAGCAAGCGGTCGCCGTGTTTCAAGACGATGTCCTGAAAATTTGTGCGCACTGGTTTTTCGCCGCGCCAGATTGCGAGTACGTTGGCCCGATATTGCTTGCGGAAATTGGCCTGCGCCAAACTGCTGCCGATGAGTTCCGAACCTTGTGGGATGCTGACTTCGATCAGGACGATCTGAGGCGAGATGAGCTGGCTTACATCAGGACCTTCGCGCTTGCGATCGCCGTTGCTAGCTTCGAGGATGAGATGCTGACCCTGGACCATGTCTTCAAGCCAATCGGATTTGCCCAGCACGAGCAGCTCGTCGCCACTGTGCAGCTGCGTGTTTGGTCCCGGAGCTAGCGCGGTGCGGCCGCGGCTGGTGATGCCGATGACGTTCAGCTTAAGCGCCGAGCCAAGCCGGCTCTCGGAAAGCCGGTGCCCGGCGAGCAGGCTGCCTTCAGGAATGCGCAAAGAAAACAAGCGCTCTTCAAGCCCAAATACTTCGCCGGCGTCGGCGAGATCCTTGTGCCCAGTTTGCGCAGGTAGCAAACCCCGGCCGAAAATAACCATAAAGGCAATCCCAACAATGACGACGAGTATGCCGACGCGCAGAAAATCGAAGAAGGCAAAAGATTGGCCGTTGAATTCAGCCAGGGCGTTGCTGACCAGAATGTTGGGCGGCGAACTGATGAGTGTGGTGGTGCCGCCCAGTAGCGCGCCGACGGCGACTGGCATGAGCAGCATGGAAGCCGAGATCTTCCTTTTGCGGGCGATGTGATTGACGACCGGCAGAAACATTGCAACCAGGCCGGTGCTGTTCATGAAGGCAGAGAGCCCGGCGCAAATCAGCATGAGTACCAGCATGATGCGGCTTTCGCGCTGGCCGCCCAGGCGCATGATGCCGCGGCCGATCAGGTTGGCCACGCCGGTGCGGGCCAGCCCGGCGCTGAGAATGAACATAGCCCAAACAGTGACGACCGCGGGGTTGCTGAAGCCAGAAAGGGCTTCGGTGGGTGTGACTAAGCGAGCAAAAACGAGGCTGAGGAGCACCAGCAAGGCTACTAGGTCGGGCCGCAGCCGCTCGAAGATTAATAAAATGACCGCAAAAGCGAGAATTGTGAGGGTCAGGGCGATCTGCGGGGTCATGAGCTAAAAAATTATAGCCGTTTAGGCAATCCAAACGAGGCTAAGAGGTCTTTTGGGCTGCCAAAAAGGAGCGAATGTTATAATCGCGCTCCGCCCAAATTAGCCTTCCGGAGAGCGAACTGAATGAAAGCATCTGAAGTCCATGCGCAAATCGCTAAGCATCTGCCTGCGGGCAGTGAGCCCATCGTGGTGGATATCGAGAAGTCGCAGGGGGCTTATATCCACGATGCGCTGACAGGCAAAGATTACATCGATTTCTTCACCTATTTCGCCAGCGCGCCGATCGGGCACAACCACCCGAAGATGCACGATTCGGCCTTTATCGAGAAGCTGCTCAGCGTGGCGATCACAAAGCCGTCCTCTTCGGACTTCTATACGACCTATATGGCGGAGTTTGTGGAGACCTTTGCCCGGCTAGCCATGCCAAAGGATATGAAGCATCTATTCCTTATAAGCGGCGGGGCGCTGGCAGTTGAGAACGCTCTGAAGGTGGCCTTCGACTGGAAGGTGCGCAAGAACTTTGCTCGGGTGGCCAAACCGGTTTCTAACGGCCACCATTTGCATCGCATTGATGGTTTGGGAACCAAGGTTATTCACTTCCGGGAGGCCTTCCACGGCCGATCGGGATACACAGTCTCGATGACTAACACGGACGATGAGCGCAAGTATCTTTACTTCCCAAAGTTCGAATGGCCGCGGATTCACAATCCCAAACTTCGATTCCCCGTCACCGATGAGGTTTTGGCAGACGTGAAGGTCCAGGAACAGATCGCCATTGCTCAGATCGAAGCGGCCGTGCTGCAATTTCCGGGTGACATTGCCGCGTTGATCCTGGAGCCGATCCAAGGCGAAGGCGGCGACAACCACTTCCGCCCGGAATTCTTTGCCGAGCTGCGCCGCTTAGCCGACAAACACGAGTTCCTGTTCATCGTTGACGAGATCCAAAGCGGGATGGGCATCACCGGCAAGATGTGGTCGATCGAGCATATGGGTGTTAAGCCAGACATTATCGTGTTTGGCAAGAAGTCGCAGGTGTGCGGCATCATTGCCGGGCCGCGGATCGATGAAGTTTCCGGCAACGTGTTTGAAGAAGAGAGCCGGATCAACTCTACCTGGGGCGGCGATCTGACCGACATGGTGCGCTCAGCGCGTTATCTCGAGATCATGCACGAAGAGAAATTGCTGGAGCACACCGCCAAGATGGGCGAGCGCTTGATGACCGGCTTGCAAAGCATTGCGGAAAACTCCAAGGGATTTGTGAGCAACGTGCGTGGGCGCGGCATGATGGTGGCTTTCGATGTGCCCGACCAAGAAGCGCGCAACACGCTAATCGACAAAACCAAAGACAACGGCATGTACGCGCTTAAGTCGGGCTCCCGCTCGATGCGTTTCCGCGGCATGCTGGATGTGCCGGCTGATGTGATCGACAAAGCCTTGGAAATCGTCGAAAAAAGCCTGCCAAAACGTTAGTCCATTAAAGTCTTATCATTGGGGGAAGGAAAGCTATGCTGCCTGATTTCCGCGTTCGCCAACGCGACTACCTGCTCGAAATTGCGCGCGTCATTACACAGGACCTTGACCTGGATCAGGTCTTGGCGCGCATCCTGCAGCACGCCGCCGACTTGCTGGCCGGCCAAGCTGGCCTGGTGGCGTTGCGCGGCAACACCGGCGGCTGGAACCTGGCTGCTTCGTACGGAATCCCTGATGCGCTGATCCAATATTTGGATCCAATTCTTTCGGCTGTGCCTGATCATGAAGACCCGGCGCGATTTGAACTGCCAGAAGTGAGCCGCATGCTGGCGCGCCTGGCGCGTGAAGCAAGCTTGGGCTTATTTACTGGGGTTGGACTGCCCCTGATCGCGCAGAACCGCGTGCTGGGCGTCATTTTTGTTTTCCGCAATTATCGCGGCATCTTTTCGCCCGAAGATCGCTTGTTGTTGCAAAGCTTCGCCGATCAAGCTGCGATCGCGGTGCAGAACGCTCAGCTTTACGAACACACTGCTCAAGAGAAACGGCGCACCGATGCGATCCTGGATGCAGTAGCGGACGGGATTTTGATCCTGGCCGCAGACCGGACGATCGAGCGCTGCAACCCAGCCTTTGAGCGCTTGTCGGGCCGCCGGGCGAACGACATGATTGGGCGCAAGCATAGCGAGGTGATTCAGTTCAACGAGATCGAGCATGGCCCAACGCTGGAGCAATCTGAGGCGGGCGGTTGGCCGCTTACGCCGACCGCAACGCTGTACGTTGAGGGTGACCTAGAACGGCCGAACGGCACCAAGCTGGCCGTGGGCGTGACCTATGCGCCTCTGCTTACCCGTGAAGGCCAACTGCTCAACGTGATCGCTTCGGTGCGGGATGTGAGTCATTTCCGACAGGCGGAGGAGATGCAGAGCACCTTTATTTCGGTGATCAGCCACGAACTTAAGACGCCAGTGGCGCTAATTAAAGGCTACGTCGGCACGTTGCGCCGCGAAGATGTGCGCTGGGACAGCAAGACCGTGCAAGACAGCCTGACCATCATCGAAGAGGAAGCCGACCACCTGGCCGAGCTGATCGAGAACTTGCTGGACGCATCCCGCCTGGAAGCCGGCGCGCTTTCGCTGAATGCGACCGATCTTTCCCTGCCGCGCCTGGTAGAAAGGATCGCCGAGCGCTTCCGCACGCAAACGGACAAGCACACGATAACCGTAGAATTCCCGGAAGACTATCCCGTGATCCTGGCTGACGAACAGCGCATCGGCCAGGTGCTTTTGAACTTGCTGTCGAATGGGGCCAAATATTCGCCGAAGGGTGGAGTGATCGCTATCACAGGACAAGTGCGGCCTGAGCACGTAGTCGTGTGTGTGAGCGATCAGGGTCCGGGTATAGCCGCGGGGGACATTCCGCATATCTTCGATCGCTTCTATCGCGCCGGCGAGGCGCAGCGCAGCACAAAGGGCGCCGGGCTCGGTCTATATTTGACCCGCGCCATTCTCGAAGCACATGGCGGTTCGATCTGGGTCGACCCGCAATATAAAGACGGCGCGTGCATTTGCTTTTCGCTGCCGCGCTCCCAATAAAATCCCAATCATAGAAGAGAGACCATGCCCCGCACTCAAGTTCCTTGCCCAAATTGCAGAACCCCGGTTGTTGTAGATGTCGAGCAACTCTTTGACGTTGGCGTCGATCCGCAAGCCAAGCAGCGATTGCTGAGCGGCGCGGTCAATACCATCCGCTGCCCTAATTGCCGCTACACAGGCAACCTGGCTGTGCCAGTGATTTATCACGATCCATCGAAGGAATCATTGTTTACTTATTTCCCGCCAGAGCTGAACGTGCCGATCATGGAGCAGGAAAAGCAGATCGCGCCGTTTATGAATCGGGTTGTTAATAGTCTGAAGCAAGAACAGCGCAAAGCGTACTTATTCAAGCCCCAGCAGATGTTTACGTATCAGGGCTTAATCGAGAAAGTTTTAGAAGGTGAAGGCATCACCAAAGAAATGCTGGAAGCGCAGCGCAAACGGGTCGAGTTGCTGCAGCGCCTCGTCACCACGGCTGAGGACAAGATCGTGGAGGAAGTGAAAAAGGAAACGGCGCTGATCGATGCAGATTTCTTTACCTTGCTCAACCGCATGCTCGAAGGCGCGATGAACGCTCAGGATCAAAACGCGGTGACCAAGATGGGCAAGGTGCAGGAGGCCTTGCTTGAGCACACTGATTTCGGTAAGCAGATCAAGGCGCAAGCTGACGAAATCGAAGGGGCGCGTAAGACTCTGGAAGAGCTGGGCCAGAACCTGACCCGCGAGAAATTGATGGACTTGCTGATCGATGCCGTGGATAACGATGTGCGCTTGAATGCCTTAGCCAGCATGACCCGGCCGGGGCTGGATTACGTGTTCTTCCAGACATTGAGCGATCGGATCGAGAAGGCTACCCACAAGGAAAAAGAGAAGCTGACCAAGCTGCGCGAACGGCTGCTCGAGATCACTAAGCAGATCGACGAGCAGTTGCAGACGCGCCTGGGCATGGCGCAGCGCAACCTGGAGACCTTGCTGCAAGCAGAAAAGCCGGGCGAATTGCTAATGCAGAACCCGGAAGTGCTGGACGATTTCTTTGTCCAGGTGCTAAATCAGTCGATCACTGACGCACAAGAAAAGAAGGACAAGGCTCGGACGGACAAATTGCAAGCCTTAGCCAATACCATTCAACAACTGATCACGCCTGGGTACAACCCAGAGCTGCTTAACTCATTGCTAGAAGCAGGTTCTGACGAAGCACGCAAGAAGGTGATCGACGAGAACAAGGAGCAGGTGACGCCTGAATTCGTCGAGAGCCTGTCGGCGATGATGCTGCAGCTACAAGATGGGAAGGATAAGGATCTGGCTGAGAAGGTGCGGGCAGCTTATCGGGCCGCGTTACGGGTCTCGATGGAAAAGGGGATGCAGGCGCCGCAAGCCGGGAGCTAGCTAGCCTGCTTTTTCAGTCCCAGGTAGTGGTCGCGCTGTTGTTTGGAGAGATGCTCAATCGCGTAGCGCAAGGTGATACGCGGCATCTTGGCGGCGTGCTTGTCCAGGAACTTTAGCAAGCCGGCGCGGTCTTTGGCGCCGGCGGCGCGCAAGACCCAACCGGTGCCTTTGTTGACCAAGTCTTCTTTCTCGTTCATAAGTAATTCTGCGATCTTGTATGCGTCGGCCACCTCGCCTTTGCCGACAAAATAGAGGGTGCTCACTACTGCAGTGCGGCGCTCCCATGTGTCTTTCGATTTAGCCAGCTTATAGAGGACTGCGCGGGGTTTGTCGAAGTCGTACAGATAGGTGCCGACGACCTTGTAAGAGGCGAGGTCGACCAGGTCCCAGTTGTTGATCCGGTCGTGGCGTTTCAGGTAGAGGTCGTACAGCTCTTTGCGGCGGTTTTCAGGCGTCTTTTTGGCCGAAGCTGATTTGCCCATGATGCTGCAGGCGCCGGCGCGGATCTCGTGGATGTGGCTTTCGAGTAGCTTCTCGATCTCTTTCACCGGCATATCGATAAATTCTTTGGCCAGCCCGAACACGCTGCCCATGCGGACCCCGATGAAGTCGTTTTCGCCAGGAAAGTAGCGTTCGTACTTCTTGCGCTCCACTTCGCTGGCAAGCGCCTTCAGCCGCTTTGTAAATATGGCGGCAGAGGGTTCGCCGGCAGCCTTCTTGTCTTTGATTGTTTTCACGGATAGATTTATTTTACGACTCGATAGCGCACGTGCACCGCTTCTTCGGTATTTACCACTTCAATGATCTCAAGCATTATATGGCCGCTATCGAATCCTTCGAACAAACGCGTGCCGCCACCGAATAAGACCGGCACGAGATGGATCGAGATTTCGTCCAACAACCCGGCTTCCAAGAATTGTTGGAAAGTGTCAGCTCCGCCCATCACAGCAATGTCTTTGTCGCGCGCAAGCTCGCTGGCTTTTTTAGCTGCGGTTTGCACTCCATCCACAAAGGTGTACACGTGATTCGCAGGACTTTCTTTCGGGGAGGCATGGGTCAGGACTACGATCGGCACCCGCGCTGGCCCGGTTGGGCCGTCGGCTCCCCAGAATGGCAACGAAAGATCGTAGTTGGTGCGGCCGGAGATGATCGCGCCGAGGCTGGCACCGCGAGCCAAGAGCTCGCGGTTGCGTTCATCTTTACTGTTGAACGCCCACTCGTGCAAGCGCTCGCCGCCATCGCCCAGACCCGCTTCTGGGCGCGGGTTCTGGGCGTTGATGTAGCCGTCCAGCGACATGCTGATATCAAAGATCGTCTTCGTCAACTGTCCTCCAGTTGCTAGATCAGGCGCCTTTGTATGCGGTGTCGAGATCCTTTACTTTGATCTTTTTCATTTTCAACATCGCGTCGATCACAGCCTTCTTCTTGGGGCTGAACGGCATTGCCATGTAATCCACCAGCGCATGCGGGATGATCTGCCACGAGAACCCGAAGCGATCCTTCAGCCAGCCGCAGGCAGTTTCGATACCGCCGTCAGCAGTGAGCTTCTCCCACAGGCGGTCCACCTCAGCTTGGTCTGCACAATCCACGTAGATAGAGAAGGCGTCGCCTTGCGGAAAGCCGCCATCCACATCCATGGCCATGAAGTGCTGGCCGGCCAATTCGAAGGAAGCGCTAACCAGGCTGCCTTCTTTCACTGGGCCGCCCGGTCCCCATTTCTCCAGGTTGTGGATCCTGGCGTTCTTGAACAGCGAACAATAGAACTTGATTGCTTCGGCGCCGCGGCCATCGAAGGTTAAGAAGGGTGTTATTTTGTTCACGACAGGTCTCCTTATTATAAAAAGTTGTCTGATTGTCCTATTACTTAATTTGAGTCCCGCCGATATCGTAAGGAACATTAATCGCAGGGTCAGCTCCTGGGTTGGGTCGCCAGCCGCCAGAGAAGCTATTGCCATCGCTGCTGAATTTGCCCTCAAAGCTGGCGTTCAATGCGCCATAGGAAACTGAGATTCTCAGAGTATCGCCTTCCACATCCCATTGATAAGGCAGTGGCTCGGGTGACAAATTGGAGTAGACCTGAGATGCAAATGCCTTGGTTTTGGGGTCATACCCTATAAGTTCGCGGCTCTTGACCTTGACCATTCCGGCAAAATCCATTTCTACATCTTGTTGCATGAAAAAGCCGCCATCCAGCCATTGAAAATTTGCGCGACCAACTATGTTCTCGACATCCGAACCAACTAGATGGCCTTTCATGCTCCACGAACCAACCAAGAGATTTAGGCGTTTGAGTGCTGGATCTGGTTGAGGCATTCCTTGAGACTCTGACTCTGAATTTGACATGTTTCTCCTTTGTTACACTTTCAAGCCTACTTTTTCAAACTTTCACTTAGCTTATCGATGCTCTGCTGCAACCCCGCATAGGAGTACACCGCCATTTGTCCCATGGTCCAGTCGTATTCGGTGATCACGAGTTCCGTCATCTCACCTTTGGCTTTGGGTCTGAACTCGATTGTGGTGCGGATCTCGGCGGGGAAATCGGGCGGCATGCCAACGGAAGCGGGGTCGATCGGATTGCCGTCCTTATCGCTCAGGCCTTGGGTAAATTCCAGGAATTCCAGCGGGACGACCTTTTTGTAAACGCCGGCGGTGAAATGCTCGAAACCGCCTTGCTCTTTGGGTGCGAGCATCGAGAACACAAACTTACCGCCTTCGCGGAGGTCGATCTTTGCTGAAGGCGACGTGTAGTCCTTGGGACCCCACCAACGCATTACATGCTTCGGGTCCGTCCATGCTTTCCAAACCATTTCGACTGGCGCGTCGATAATGCGAATTACGACCAGGTCTTGCTTAATCACGTGTGGATTTTCCGTCATTGTCCTGCTCCTTTTTTATTCAGTTTTTCCTCTTCCTTTAGTTCCTTCATGTAATCGTTGAGGTTATCCAGGCGATCTTTCCAAACCTTGCGAAAGGTTTCCAGCCAGCGATCGAGCTCCTTGAAGGGCTCCGCTTGCAGGTAGTAGATGCGTTGCTGGGCGTTGGGGTAGGCGCGAACCAGGCCAGCCTCGCTGAGCAGGCGCAGGTGCTTGGAAACCTGGGGCTGGCGCAACTTGAGCTTGGTGGCGATTTCGCCAACGGGCGATGGGCTCTCGCGCAATAGTTCCACTATCCGGAGCCGATTGGGCTCGGCTATGGCGTTGAGCATCGTTGTATTCATATATAGGAATATACCTGAAAAGGAATATAATGTCAAGTACCAAGCGCAAAGGTGGCGCTTGCCTGGGCAGTGTGCTAGCACGCGTTTGCATGCTGACGCAACTCCACTGATGACCTTTACTCTACTTTGGGATTATCGAGGCGCAGTCCATGGCCGCGCACTGTAATGATGTATTCGTGGCTGGGATCAAGCTCGGCCACCCGGTCGCGCAAACGGCGGACAAGGGCATCGAGAGCCTGGTCCGAGACGCCATAGGCTTCTTCGTCGCCCCATACATTTTTGACGACTTCTTCACGCGGCACCACCAGGCCATCGCGCATGTAAAGCATTTCCAGCATGGTGAACTGTGCCATCGAAAGTGGGGGCACGATCTCTTTTTCGTTCACCCAGGCGCGGCGGGAGCGTTTTTCGACGCGGATGTGGCGTTTGTCCAGCATCGCCTCTGGAGGGGCGTCGAATTCCAAGGGGATGGTTGCGTCTGAGCTGAGGAACGTGAACTTTTGGGCGAGCGCGATTTGGATGATGTCGCCGTCGGTCAGAGTAACGGAGCCCTTAAGCGGGCTGCCGTTGTAGTGCGTGCCGTTCTTGCTATCCAGGTCTTCGAGGACAATGCCCTGCGAGCCCGGCTGCAGACGAGCATGCTGGCGCGAG
>JANWHN010000069.1 GCA_025450445.1 Anaerolineales bacterium
ACTGTCGGTTCTGCCGGGATTGCGTTTAACGGGCCGGAGTAGTGGGGGTACCCGGCGCCGGCAGCAACGCCAGCGCCCCCGTCATCATAAGTTAGGACGCCGATATACGGTGTCTAGTCTTCGTGCGAATAGACAAACGACATGTCGTGCACGGCCTGAACCGGCAAAGTTCTGTTCTCGTGCATGCGCGATACGTCCAGCCCCAACCCCTTGATGGTGCCGACGTTTGCCTTAGCAGTCGGGGCGAAGAAAAACACCTTTACTGCAACCGCCAGCAAAATGGTCGCAACGATGGCCGCGAGGTGGTTTTTGCGCATTGGAATCTCCCATTCCGTTGTCGCCAGAATGCGAGTAACCCGGCGAAACGTGAAGTGCGAGAAGTCACAGGTCCAACGACTGCGCGATGTGACAGCAGGGCTGACTTACTCAGAGAGACAGCGCGGACGTCAGCAATTTTAGTGTCAACCGCCGACTTTGTTCGATATTACCGTCGCGCTAGCCGCCCATCCGGAGTTATCAGGCCCGACTTCCACGGCATCACCTGATCGGATACGCCACGCAGTTGTTTGTCACCTTGTGCGGTTGCCGCATTCGATGAGCTACGCGCTAGCCAAAGCGCGTTGGCATCGGCGCCCATCTGTCCGATTAAACTCGCCTTGTCGAACACGCCGCCGCGACCACATCTGCAGCCGATCATGACCTTGTCTCCATGCTGGCGGTCGAGACGGTAATTCGCGAACTGGCTATCCGCGCTGAAGCGGGTTTCCTGCACCGGGAGATAGGCCCGACGATCATACAGCACGTCGCGCCACCATTCGTCACCGACAGGACGAGGCTCGGTTGGTGCGCGGCCTGGCTGCAGCTCGCCACGGCTATCGGCGTGAACGTGCAGGCGTTTGAGAATGATGGTCGGGGATTGGGCACGGCAGGGGCTCCGGTGATCGTTTCACAGTTTCGGAGGCTGCTGCCGACAGCCGGTGGCGTAATGACGATAGCGGAAATCAATAAAGATGAAACCAAGAAGCGTTGCTATTTGTGGCGCTGAAGCCGGGTTGAATTCTCAATCACCGTGCCACCATCGCTGCTCGCCCGCGCCGACGAGGTGATCGGGTGATATCGGTTATTGGCACTTAGCGACCATTCGGGCCCGTCTGCTTTTTGGTCGGGTAAAGCGGACATCGCCGTTCAGGGCGGTAATGTCCGCTTTTTTGAACCAAAGCGGACATCATCTATCCGAGATTGTGAATAGCGCCCTGGTTGCCGTTGCTGGCACAATTTCGGATGATCAGCCGATGAGAACGACATGGATGTTGTATGCGGGCATATTGCTGGTTGCCACACCGGTATCTGCTCAAGACAAATCGAATTGCGCCCTGATGCAGCGCTTGGCACAGCAGCATTCAAACGATATGGCGAGACGCAACTCCTTGGATCATGCCGGTTTCCCTAACAGGGCAAAGCAGGGCGCGCGGGCCGAGAACGTCGCGATGGGTAGCACCACCAAGGCAGGGGCGATGGCCCAATGGTGGACTTCACCGGGGCATGCCGCGAACATGCTACTGCCAGGGTGCAAGGCCGTAGCACATGCCGTGTCGAAGTCGGGTCAACACTATTGGACTATGCTCATCGGGCGCTAGGCTCGCTGACTGGGCCAACGACCTTCGCCCGCGCAAGCGAGGTGATCGCGCAGGCCGCGATGTATGCTTCTGGCACTTAGCAGACATCCAGCGCATTCTGATCCATGTCCGCTTTTGGGGGTATAGCGGACATGTCCGAACTCTCATTTTATGAGTACACGCCCTAGTTAGGCCTGCACACAATCTCCGCTAAATTGTCGGCCAGTTCCTTCAGCGCATTGATTTTCCTTAACTGCAAGTTCGCTTCTTCAATTTTATCGTCTTCCATGAGCTTGATAGCCTCTAGCGTCAGGCGTTCATGCTCGCGGAAATTGAGAGAGCGGATAGAATCCACGCACCAACTTTTTACGCCCTCTACAGCTTCTTTGGTCTGAGCTGTCTCAAGGGCTTCGCGAGTTCTTCGGACGATGTCGTCCTGAGAGGGCGTTTGTGTCTGTGCAACCGTTGAGGCCATGAGCAGGCCCAACAAAACTACGACGGACCGCATTTCCCAGTCCTCCCGACGCCGGAACATCGGAGGCTGCTGCCGACAGCCGGTGGCGTAAAGTTCAGAAGTAGTCGTTAACGTGATTCATGCAACGCAGCAAACAGCGTCTCTAGGCGAAGGTTATCGCTGCTACCTGAGTAGACCGCATCCCCTATAAAGCCCCGGCAGGCTTCGGCCCCTGCCGGGGCTTTATTTTGTCCGATGTCCGCTTTGGGTCATAAGCGGACATGACGCCCTTAGTTGCGATGTCCGCTATGTCCGCTAAGTGCCAATAGCGGACATCGGACCGCCTATTCGATCACCTCATCTGCGCGGCCGAGCATGGTGGCCGGTACGGTAGAGCGTATTTGTCGACTGAAATAACTGCCGTGCGCCCGTCCTCGTAGTCAACGACGATTGTAACGCGCACTCTTTCTGAATCGCTCACGCTCTACAAATATTACGCGAGCGTGTGGTTGTTTACTTCTCAAGTCCTTCTGATAGGAGCGCTATTCGCCTTCGCGAAAGTCGACTGGAGAGCGCTGTTCGACCACCACAAGCTGGCATGGTTGCGCAAATAGCGGCGGCCGAGCAGGAAGGATCAATTAAGGCGGCTGGCATGCGCGACAACGAAGGCTACGACATTCTGCACAACGGCGTGCCCCGGACCTTTCGGGACACAAGGGCGACCGTCTACGAAGCCGCCCGCTACGCCAAGAGCAAGGCCAAGGGCGACATCATCGAGATTGTCGATCGCTCGACGGGCACTAAGCTCGTCATGCTAGAGGACGGCCGGACCGGCTAGGTGCGCGAAGCGTACTCCCGCTTGGTGTGCCACGCCGGCATTAGGCTGATGTTCCGGCTGCCGCACTCGCTGCACTTCATTCGACGGGCGAACGACTGCACGGGTAAGTGACCCGGATAGCTATCCACGTTCACGTCCGCCGCGTGCGAGCAGTCAAGGCACGCAATAGACAGTGCCCGCACGCCATTCTCTCGCATGTTGGCAAGATCCATCGGCAGGCCGATTTATCTATCATTGTCAGCAAGTATTGCTGCGATTGCGCATCGGAAATAATATAGAAAGGTCCCGCGCGGCATCAAACGCACCGGGCAAGGGGAGCAGGGATATGGCTGGGGACTTGGGTAAGGACGCCCAAACGGCGGTCGAGCGCTCATTGGACAGCTTGTCGGATTACCTACGGAGAGGGCGGGAATTCAAAGATACAGATATTTCCGAGCTGCGCCCTCTGTACAGCCAAGCTGCAACCTTAGCGACCAAATCATGGGCCGCGTCCGATGTGCGCCGCGTAAGCGACTTGGAGGCCGAGTTTGACCTGAGAAACATTGAAGCGCCGCGAGATGTGAGGGACCGCGTTGGCCCCGCCATTGTTTCCAAACTGCTAAAACACTCAGAGCTCCCTCGCCAAGCAATTCAGGATTACGTGCAGCGATGGAAAAAGCAGCGCCGCAACTGACACAAGATTAGTCCGGCAGCAAATCAAACTCTCGGCGCATCGTGTCCAATACGGCGAGCATTGCTTTCGTTTCCTGTAGTGTCCGGGGGGTGGCCGGGCGGCGAGAAACCATGATGTGCTTCCAGGTTTCTTCTGGAGGCTTAAGTCCTGTCGCCTTGACGTAAACGTAAGAGATGCCAGCGCAGTCTGGATGCTCGCTTAGTCGCTTCAAGATAGCGGCTTCGAGTTCAGCAGCCTTTAGCTGCGTCTTGGCGATGGGCTCGGTCATGACTGTCAGCAACGCCGGAAATCAGGCTTTCGTTCGACGATGACGGGGACCCGATTTAGGACCGCTTGGGCGACTTCGCGCGGCGAAGGTCTACGAAAGCATCCCACCCTTAGTGGCTGGTTTTGAAAATAGCAGTGGCCTACTTTGAATCCCTGTGGCTGCGGATAAAAGACTCACCTAAGCAACGTCCAGCGTGGGCGGCACCTCCCTAGACCCACGCGCTTGGCGCGTTCTTTGAGCCGTCCTCGCGTTTCTGGCCGCCTCAGTTGGCGGCCTCCTCATTTTTGGGCGACGACTAGGGCGTGCTTTTACTTCCAAATTCCCGGGCTAACCTGAGTTGCAATTCTTCGGGTAGATCAATGCCCGCTAGTTTCCATTTCCATTCGGTCAGCTTTAAGCGCAGACGAAATTGCTGCGGCGCCTGGGCGGACAGCGGAAGCGTCACATAGAAATTCCGCCCGCGGTATTCCGCCGCGCTTAGTAGTTTTCCAGCGTTGCGCAGATTGGGTGCGGCCCAGGCTTGCGGGTTGATATTTGGGCCAGCGAACGTTTCTATGCGCGCTGGTTTCAAGAGATCGAACAGTCGTTCGGACTTTACGATCTCGATCACGTAAGAATCCGCAAGCACAATCCCGGCATTGGTCGCCATGTTGAGCGCAAGCGGGCTTAATCGTCGGTTGGGATTTGTCAGTTTCAAATGCGCGCGCGCAACCTGCGAGGCTATCGATCGCTTGAGTTCGTTGACATCGAGTAGCTCGGTGAAACGTCCGGCATCCCGGGCGTCGATGGCATCCGCAATCCGTTTTAGATCGAGCAGAGGCCATGCCGCGTAGGCTATCAACCCAAAAACTCCAACTACGGACAACCGACCGAGCCAGCGCATTAAGCAAGTGTAATCCCTTGAGAGAGCGAGATACTAGGGCGGTAGACTCACCGGACCCCTCCGTCCCTCGTACAGCCCCATGGTCGCGTTGGCCTGGCCGATGCAGTTGATGCATCGCGTTTCGCAGCTCTTAACGGAACTTCGGGAAGGTCTACGCGACCTCGGCCGCATTGAAGGACAAAATTACCCCATCGAACTTCGGTCGGCGGAAGAACAACTCGGCCGGCTGCCACAATTGGCCGCAGAGCTAGTCGGGCTCAAGGTCGATGCCATCGTGGCTCTTTTCACGCCGTGCGCATTAGCTGCGAAACAGGCTACGCACGAAATTCCAATCGTTATCATGAGGCGTACGGGATCAACACGCCAACACGCCGCACGCGCTCGCCCTGCTGCGCCCGCGCCACCGTCGGCCACGCAGCCGTCGCACCGCAGTGTCCCGGTTTGATTGTTCCTATGTCGTGCACAGGGCAGACGGAGAGCGACGCCGCGCGGTTTGTTCGGCAGGCACGAGCTGCATCCGAAGGTGTTTGTGCCGCTGCGAGACAGGTGGTGTTGCATAAAAACGACATGTGTTCTGATTTCCTGTGGCACAAATGTGGCTTGC
>JANWHN010000070.1 GCA_025450445.1 Anaerolineales bacterium
ACCTTGAGGATTTTGCAAAGGCCCAAATCGTTATTGAAGCCGCGCCAGAACAACTGCAGATCAAACAAGATATTTTTAAGAAGCTCGATCAGGTCTGCCCACCTGACGCGATCTTTGCCACCAACACCAGCACGCTATCAGTTACCGTCATCGCCGCGGGCACTGCGCATCCGTATCGCGTTGCTGGCATGCATTTCTTCAATCCCGCACCGGTATTGCCCTTAGTCGAGGTTGTCCGCGCCGCGCAAAGTAATGAAGAAGCCATCCAAGCCCTGGTTGATCTTGCCACTGCGATGGGGAAGACACCGGTGATCACAGGCGATACCCCAGGCTTCATTGTCAACCGCGTCGCTCGCCCGTTTTACGGCGAGGCCCTGCGCCTGTTGGGCGAAGGTGTCGCCAGTCACGAAGAGATTGATTCGATCGTAGAGCAGGGCGGCGGTTTTCGTATGGGGCCATTCAGGTTGATGGACCTAATTGGCATTGATATCAATGCTGGTGCCATGCGCTCAATGTATGAGCAGACATTTAGCGAGCCGCGCTATCGCCCGCATCCGATCCAAATGCAAAAACTTGCAGAGGGTGCGTTGGGCCGCAAAACCGGCCGCGGATTTTATGAATATAAGGAAACCGCAGCAGAAGAGAAGAAAGCTGAGCGAAAGATTCCACGGCCTGCCCCTGGAAGCCGTGTTTTGATTTCCGAAGGAAGTTGGGCGCCCGGACTGGCTGAGCTATGCGTCGGCTCGGGCTATCAGGTTGATTCAGTTCTCGAAGCAGGCGAGGGGATGCCCGCCGCCTGCTTTGTGGTGGCTGGCCGCGAAGAGGATGCTGCTCGTTTGACATCCTGGTACGACGAAACATTGCCGCCCGCAATCCCAATCCTTGTTCAAGCTGGCGATATCTGCGTTAGCGAGATGCTAACTTGGGTTAAGAATCCCGAACGCATAGCTGGGTTTGACGGGCTCTTTTTTAGTTTGGGTGATCCGGCAACAGTAGTCGCTTCGTCGGCCTTAAATGTCCGTCCCAATATCGAAGATGGTTTGAAGCACTTGGGTAAGGACGCCTATTTTGTTGCCGACAGTCCCGGACTGATCCTTCCACGGATTGTTTCTCAGCTCGTGAACGAGGCGGCTTTCGCCTTGCTTGAGGGTGTGGCCGATAAGGAAACTATAGATCTGGCTATGCGGCTGGGCGTTAACTACCCCTTCGGGCCGTTGGAGTGGGGCGAATCTATCGGTTACGGTAAGGTCGTTGCCGTTCTTGACCACCTCTACACCGAGTATCACGAAGAGCGCTACAGAGCCTGCCGACTGCTGCGAGCCTGGGCGCGGCAGGAGCATCAGCCTAGCACTTGACATAGCACGCATGTTCTATTAGAATGCCTCTACTACTGGAGGCGTCGATGGAAAGCCAAAGAGCTTTAGCCCAAAACTACCCTTTGAACAAGGCGTATGCCAATTTGCAGACTGCTATTCTGCGCTTGTCAGTGCGTAAAGCGCCAAGAGGCCCAGAACGCGGCCGGGAAGTCAAGCCTCTAGTCGAGCAGGCTTTGCAGGCTTATCGGGATTACATGAAGGTAGTAGGTGGGGTCGCCGCTTAATCTCTATTCGTTCGCTTGGAAAAAGCGCATGCCTACTCCCATTTTCTCTAAGCCTTCGCTGACCCAATGTTCCAACGTAGGAGAGTCGCTATCTGCCAGCTTGAATAACGCCGAGATAGCACGCGTGTCGCCGATCAATGCCAGGGAGCGGGTTGCTTCTATTTTTGCAGCAATTGGAAGACTTTCCAAGCTGGCGAGCAATGGCTCAACTGCTGCCGCTCCGTGAGCGACAAGCGCGTCGCCTGCTAGGCGAGCGAACAAAGGATCTTTGCTGGCTAGTGCTTCGATAAGAGCGGGGATAACTGGCTCCCGTTTCTGCTGGCCTAGCGCCAGAGCTGCGCAGTAACGAACAGAACTTTCATCGTCTTGGAGCCGAGCCATGAGCAAATTTCCGGCTTCTGCCTGAGGAAAGCCGGCCAGCGCCCTTGTCGCCCACCAGCGAGTTTCTACATGTGAATTCTTGCTTAATTTTCCAAGCTCGAATAACGCGGCTTCCTCCTGCTGTGGAAGCGCAATGGCCGCGGCCTCGGCGCGCTCGGTATCCCCGCTGGTTAGATCTGAGAGTAGCGTTCCCAGATCATTCAATTAGTTAGCCGCGTCTTTGGGGGGCGGGACTTGCAGCTTCTCTTTTGGCGTCTGCACGTATTTGTCGCCTACATCGATCAACATGACTGGGATGTCGTCGACCACTGGGTATTTGCGCCCGCACTCCTTGCAAATGAACCATGCTTCCTTGTAGAACTCCAGCTCACCCTCGGATTCCTGGACGCAATTCGGGCAACGAAGGATCTCAATAAGTTCTTTGCTGACCATAATGTCTCCTAGTCATTATTGTACTGCCTCAATACGCGCGCCAAGACTGCGCAGTCCGCTTTCCAGGTTTTCGTAGCCGCGGGTGATATGTCCGATTCCATGGATGGTTGATTTTCCGCTCGCCATGATGGCTGCGATCAAATAAGTAAAACCAGCCCGTAGATCAGGGACCGTGATTTCGGCCGCCTTTAGCGAGCTGGGGCCCTTAATCACTACGCTGTGTTTATAGTTACTGGCGCTAAAACGGCAGCGGTGTCCCAGGCAGCTGTCGAACAAAGCGATCTCTGCTCCCATATCTTGCAGCGCGCCCACATAACCAAAGCGATCCTCAAAAACAGTCTCGTGAACCACGGACATGCCTTCAGCTTGGGTCAGCAGCAAGACGAACGGCGATTGCCAGTCGGTCATGAATCCGGGGTGAACACTGGTTTCTAAGTGGATCGCGCGAAGTTTCTCGTTGGAATAAAAGCGAATCCCGTCTTCTTGCACATCAAAGCTACCCCCCACGCGCCGCAAGGTATTCAAGAATGCAAGCAGATCTTGTTGATCTGCGTTCTTGACGAACACGTCGCCGCGGGTGGCGACCGCTGCCGCCGCCATCGATGCGGCCACGATCCGGTCCGGCAGCAGCCGGTGGTTTGCCCCGGAAAGCGACTTCACACCTTCAACAACAAATGTGCGATCTACTTTGTACTCAATGATCGCCCCCATCTTTTGCAAATAAGTTACAAGGTCCATCACTTCAGGCTCTATCGCCGCGTTATGTATTGTGGTGCGGCCTTTTGCCAACGTGGCCGTCATTAGCAAGTTTTCAGTCGTTGTGACGCTGGGGTAGGGTAATTCGATCTCGGCGCCGCGCAATTGATCGGCTTGGATCAGATACAACCCGTTCTGCTCTTCGACTTTCGCGCCCATTTTGCGAACGCCTTCCAAATGGAAATTAACAGGACGGGGGCCGATCTGGTCGCCGCCAGCTGCGGCCGAGATCAGTGCGCGCCCGCTGCGATGCAGCAACGGACCCATCAGCATGATCGCCAAGCGGTTGCGATTGCCCAACTCCTGACTGATTGTGTCGCTGGTGATCGATGGCGTGTGAACTTCTAAACTGTGTGAATTTTCAGATTTGAACTCGGCCCCAACTGCTTCACACATTTCCTGCGTGATCTTGCGGTCGCCAATATCAGGCACATTGGTGAAATGGCTGGGCTTTTCGCTAAGCAGCGACGCCACCAGGAGCTTGGTGATTGAATTCTTTGCGCCGCTTACAGAGACCTCCCCGCGCAGCGGATGGCCTCCCTCTATCGTCCAGGTGCTCATCAATTATTGTTGTTTTGCGGGTTGAGGTTTTTCGGCGGCATGTTAGGTGTGCCCGGCCCATACTGATACACCGGAGCCCAAGCTTCGTAATGGGTGTTGATCACATCTTCGTAAATTACCGCGCCATTCCGAGTAACCCAGCGGGTAATGCTAACATCCGCTCCTTCTGCTGCGTAATCGACTTGCTTGACTTCGCCCTTGGACAACTCCGGATTCTCTTCGTATACCGGATCAAGCGCATCCACAACGTTGCGCACACCGGTTGTGTCCCAGTCCACAGTGCGACCATCTGAAGTCGAGTAAAACTTCCACGTAATGGTTCGTCCGGGGCCATCGACATAGGTTTCCATCAGAAGCCAATTGTCGGTGTCGTTCTGGAACTTGAAGTCCACAATGGGCGCGTAAACGGTCGCATCCAAGCCAACCAAATTTGGCCCGCCAGGGTTAATTTCGTAATAACCGACGCGATATGCGTGCGGGTATCGCTCGACGATAGGGAAGCCCCCGAAGAACACGGTACGGAAAAGTGTGGTGCTCACCTGGCAAACCCCGCCACCAACGCCTTTGATCGTGCGATCACCGAAAATGATCAGCGCCTCGGCGAAACCAGAATCCAAGCTGATATCCCCGATGTTGTCGACCATAGAGAAGACAGCCTGAGGTGGCACGAGCAGGCCGTGGAAGCGACTCGCTGCCGTAATGATGTTTTGAATGCGCGCGTCGCTTGAGCCATTGAAGTAAGTCGTTTGCTGACTTACCAGTTCACGAATTCCCAGGTCCTCGGCTCGCGCGTCATCGAGTATTTCCGGGTTCGTGAAATCATAATGCACGTCGATCTGGTGGGCACCGAGCGCAAGCTGCTGGTTGATGTGCTCAACGCTCGCCGGCAAGTTCAGGCTACGGCCGACGACTGCCGACCTCACCACCTCGAGCTGCCTGGTTTCATCGTTGAAAAAGAAGCGAGCATTCTCGGGCTGAGCAGCTACTTGAGAGGCAAAACCTGTGAGTAAGGCGCCCAATTCTTGCGCCTCGAGCCCGATCTGATACTGGGCGCTCGTTTCGGTCTCAATCCGTTCGATGCTCAACATCGTCGCGAGAGTTTCGGGCTGCAAGATCAAGGGATCCGGATTGTTTTGGTAGTTACCGCCAGGGTTTATGCTGAGCGGCTGAGTCAGAATGCCCTCGGCTATTGCCGCCTGAGCGCTAACATCTAATATTCGCGGCGGCTGCTCAACGACGGCAAGGGGAACGGTGATGTTTTGCTGATGGATAAGAAGTGCGGCTAGGAAATTTGCCGTTTGTTCAGTGTCCAACGTCAGTCCGACTTGCCCAGCTGTGACCTGCACCTCTAGGCCGTTAACTGCCAGGACGGCTTCAACTGTCGGCTGATTGATCTCATTGGCAAGTTGTTGCAACGCTTGGTGTGACGCCTGTCCATCAAATATCAGCCTCGGTGCGAGATTGACTCCTTCGCGCATTGTCCGGATCTTTTCGCTGATCGCTTGCCACGGCCATATGCTGCGGCCGATAGAAAAAGCCGCCCGCGAGCTGGCTTCCGCATCGAGCCGCAAGCCGAGTTGTGCTGGCGAAAATTGCCAGCTGCGTTCACCGTATGTAAGCGTCACTTGTCCAGCAAGAGGATAATTTAACTGGGAGTTGATCAGGCTCGCCGCTTCGCTGCGCCGGACTCCGCTGAGGTCGACGCCCGCCATCCGCACCCCTGGATAAACACGGCCCAGATTTGCAATAGCAAGAACAGTGGAAAATATGAAGCTTGCCAAGACGATTGCCACGAAAGCCGTAGCAAATGCTGCTCCGATCTTGGCCGGCAAATTGGGTGGAGCGAATTCGATGGGGCGCTGCGAAATTGGTTGGGTGACCATCGGTGGGGATTTTACCCGACAGCCTTAATCAGTAATCTGTGGAACGCTTACTAATTTGCCCAAGGATGAGTGCAGCTTAATCCAAATCCGGTTTGCGACCAGACGTCCCAGCGTGTTATCAGTTCGAATGGGCTTTGCGTGCTTTGGATGTGGGCTGGCATCAGTGCCAAGGCTTGATCGAGCGTGGCTTGCTTGGCCGCCGATGGGAAAGCAGCGCACAGACTGTGCAAGAGTTGCACTTGTTCGTGAAGCGCCCGCTGAGGTTCAAGCCAGGTCTCGACGGTCGCCGTTGGACTAAGACCGGCCAGGTTTTGCAGAGTAACAAGAGCAATTGAATCGGCGACCAAAACTTCATCCCACCAAACTCGCTGCGAATGAATCGGGCTTAGAAAGGAGAGATCTTCGAATTCAAAGTTTTCCAGGATTAGGGCAGTATGCGCTTCTGAGAATTCATCCGCGTGTGGTTCGAGCGGCGTAGGGTAAATCGGCATCCAGCTTAATTCGCCGGACCCTTCCACTCTCGCTGCCAACCAGATACCTCTCACCGTTTGATGCTCCGCTGTCAGATCGTCCACAAAAACGATCAGCGTATTTTGCTGCAGGCTTTTGCTTTCAGCGCGCTCGGCTGCGGCGGCTTGAGACAGGTTGCCCAAAAAGAAACCCGACAACAGGCCGATTCCAAGAAATCCAAGGAACAGGCGCGTAGGAGACAAGAACATTCGAACCATGACTTAGAAGATCAGCGCGAGGGCCAGCCCAAGGATCATGCCAAGCACCCATCCACCGATCGCGATCAGCCATCCGCTTCGCAGGGCGCGTGGCGCTGGCTGCGCTTCGATGATGTGCTTGGCACGCGCGATCCGTCCGCTGAGCGGCCGTAAGCCGCTAAGCGTATGCACCGCGATCTGCCAAAAGCTGAGTTCGATCCAACTGCCGATTTGGGCGATCATTATCGCGATGTTGTTACCTTCAGGATCCGGCCATTTGCATCCGCCACTACGCGGACAGTGCGGCTAAAGCTTGGCCCGCCGGCATCCTGAGCATTGCCTTTAAAGGTGAGTAGATAGCTGGGATCGCTTCTTGAGCCTTTAGCGCTGGCTTGCGCCTTTACACTGGGCTGTCCGCCAGCAACCTCGGGGAATTGGCGGTAGATCCGTTGCTTGATTTCCGTAATTGCTTTTGAATTCACTTTTGGCTCCTTAGCTGACCCGTGCCCCAACGCGCACACGCTTGCGCATGAACGCTGGCACATCCAGATCATTTAAAATATCGACTCGGGTTGCCGGTTCGCTCTCGGCAACATGCTGTGGCTCAGGAGCAACCAGTACAGGCTCAAATTCAGCGTTGCTAACTGCGACTGCGCCGATCTTTTCGGCGCCTGGCAGCACATCGGCCAATGTCTTGGCTCCCAAGCCGGTGACCACCAGAATCACTTGGGCTCGTTCGCTCATGCGCTCGTCGTGGGAGACGCCCATCACTACGTCCACGTTTTCGCCGGTCATGGTGCGAATGTGACTAATGGCCTCGCCGACTTCGTAGAGGCTCAAATCGTCACCACCGCTGAAGTTTGCGATCACGCCCGATGCGTCTTGCAGCGATACGCTCTCAAGCAGAGGGTGGTTGAGAGCTTGTTGAATCGCATTGAATACCTTTTCGTCGCCCTTGCCATGTCCGATCGCCATGAAAGCCCCGCCACCCTGCTTCATCATGTTTCGCACATGGGCAAAGTCGACGTTGATCAAACCCGGTTGGGTAACTAATTCCGCAATCCCTTGCACGGCTTGGCGCAGCACATCATCGGCCAGACGGAACGCGGTTTCAAGAGGAAGGTTCTGCGGGGCAACATAAAGCAAGCGATCATTTGGGATCGCAATGAGCGTGTCGGTGTTCGGTTGCAAGCGGGCGAAGCCTTCTTGTGCATTCTTTTGGCGGCGACCCATCTCAAAGGAAAATGGCATCGTCACCACCGCGATCGTCACAGCTCCCAAAGAACGCGCCACCTCGCCAGCCACGGCAATTGAACCTGTCCCGGTTCCGCCGCCCATACCGGCCGTCAGGAAAACCATGTCCGCACCCTGCAGAGCAGCTTCTAGTTCGGCGCGGCTTTCTTTGGCGGCCTGGTAGCCAACTTCGTAGTCGCCACCCGCGCCAAGTCCGCGTGTCAGCTGCGGGCCAAGTTGGATCTTGGTGGGCGCCAGGCTCGTTTGCAATACCTGGTAATCGGTGTTGGCGCTGATGAATTCAACGCCCGGCAAACCGAGCTCGATCATCCGGTCGACCGCGTTCCCGCCGCCACCGCCAAGGCCAACGACCTTGATGACGGGACCGCGATTTTGCATTTCGTTAGGTTTTGTGTCTTCCATCATGCACCTCTTAATTAGTCGGCAAGCTGTCTACTTGACAGCCGGCGGTGATCAGATTGCGGATGAGTTCATCGGAGAAAGATTGCAAGCCGCCAGCCAGCGTTACCCTGGTTGCTTGCATTGCTTCTTCTACGGAGTAACCAATCGTGGGTTGGTGTTCAACCACGAACGGCCGGATGCTTTCATTAAATAAATCAGCCGCGCTCGGCACCAATAAATAATGTCGAATAGTGTGTGATCCGCTAGGGGCGGTTGCAAAATTTGCTTCAACGGGCGCGCTGGGTTCCTCGACCGCTTTGTTGCGCCGAGGTGCCTCGACTTCGCGCCACTCAAACCATTTCTCAGCGATCTTGGTTGGTTGGCCGGTTATCTCAAACCAGGTCAACTTGTTCTTATCAACGCCCGGCGCGGGTTGAGCGGCCAGAAGCCACAGATTGCAAGCCAACACGTTGGCGGGCACATCGTTGTCGAATTCTTCGCTGATCGTCTTTTGCATGGCTTCGGCCATCTTGACCGCACGCACATCCGGTCGCGCATCCCGTAGAGTCTTGTTCTCGCGGTGGACTCCAGCCGCCATGATCAAGATCGGTAACTCTCGATCGACTGCAGCTCGGGTCACCGCGTTGTACCAATCGAAGATGCGAAAACCGCGTTGGTCTTCACTATCCTCAGGGGTGTGATAGGGCAGGGTGGCGGGCCATCGTTCCGGTCCGCCCATTCCCCAGTTCAGCGATTTGTCCTCTGTCCATGCATAGGCGCCGATCGCCATTTTTTCAATCAATGCGCCTTCGCCGCGCTCGTCCAGTGTCTCCAGCGATGCGCGCAAGAAGGCGGTATCCCAATAGTCGCCGCCGGGCTCCAGAGGTGGAAACACCGGAGTGAGCCCAACACTTCGAGCGGCATTCGCTAGCGGTTCGAATAGGTCGAGAAAGCGGTCTACCAGACCGCGCTGGGTCCAGCCCGTGCCTCGCCATTGCGAGCGCAGGTTCGGGCGATCAAAGAAGGCAACATAATTCACGCCCCAGTTCGCATAGGCAGCGAGCAGGGGGGTTAGGTCAATTGGCTCAACCGGCTTTTCTAGAGGCAGCACAAAATGCAGGATTGGCTGAATTCCTGTATGAGTGAGGGCGGTTATGAATTCTTCTGGGATGGCGCGGTCGCTGGGCGCCTGAAGCACGATCCATTGGACGCCTAATTGCTGGAGGCGCGGCAGCCAACGGTCAAGGTCAGAGCGGTGGTAATGCTCTGTATCGGCAAAGTAATGGATGCCAATGCGCTCAAAATTGGTGGGTTTGGCTTCCATGATGACTTAGCGATGCAAGAGATGTGCCAACTCCATTAAGTAAAAAACGGCCTGGCTTCCACCATGCCGTACATTGAGGCGGCTGCCTCACGGAACCTCAATTGTTTAGTGGACTGGGACTTTTTCGTCCACCGGCGGGAAGAGGGAAAGCTTTTTGCTCTTGATTAGGGAACGATACCGGTCCAACAACCATCAAGTGTCCTTTCCCAACTCATCCCCAATGCGGTCTGTCGTGCCTGAAATCTAAGCTCCTCACGGAGGCCAGGATTTTTGGTCAACCACTGAACCAGTTCGCTAGCTTCATCGAAATTGTTCGGCTCAAATAGAAGCGCATTGTCGCCGTGGCGGCAGAAATCGAGCAACCCTCCGGAGCTCGGCGCAACCACCGGAAGGGCGGGCCATGGCTTCGAGAACCACGTTGCCGAACGTTTCCTTCGATCCCGGGTAGACAAATACGTCAGCGGACGCGTAGGCCGTCGCCAATTCCTCATTCCGTAGCGATCCGGTGAAGACCGTTGGAGTGCCGGCAAACAAATGCCGTAATTGTTCCAGTTGTGGGCCTTCGCCAACGATTGAAAGCCGGCATTGCGGGTTGTTGCCAATGACAGCCTTCAATTGATCGATCCGTTTTTCTGGGGATACTCGCCCAACATAAAGCAAGATCGGTTTGTCGGGTTCTCCACCACTTAGTCGCTCTCGCATCTCTTTGGTCGCGCATTCAGGCGAAAATAAATTCGTATCGACCCCGCGCGTCCACACCTCAACACGTGCGAAGTCCATTATTTGCAGTTGGCGCTGGGTGAAATTCGACGGTGCCAGATTTAAGTCAGCCTGATTGTGCAAACCCCGGAAATAATTCCAAAAGAAATCATTCAATATGCCCAATCCCCAATGTTCAGCGAACCCGGGGACGTCGGTGTGATACGAAGCGACCAACGGCAACGCGAGGGCTCGTGCGGCGCGAATTCCTTCAACTCCCAGCGAGAATGGATTGACCACGTGAACGACATCCGGGTGGAAGTCGTAGAGCGGTTCTGTGATATCCACGATTGGCGGGCGACTTTTAATGATGGATATAAAGGAAAAGGAAAGCTCGGCAATGAATTAAAAACCGGTGTGTTGCGATAGTGCGAAATTGTGCCCTCGGGTGCGAAAACTAAACCTTTGTGCCCACGCTCTTCGATGTGATCCAACAGATGGCACAGAGTGTTTGCGATGCCATCCCACTTCGGGAGAAATGTTTCCGTGACGATTGCGATTCGCACGGCAGTTTTCTCTAGCCAGGTACCTGCGAAAAAGCTTGAAATGACCCGGCAGGGAAGTTTACTGGGCTCGGATGGTTCTCCAGAACTTTGGCGTAAGTCTTACCCAAGCTTTCGAGGGTGCTTTCCCAGCTGTGACTTAGGGCCGTCTGGCGCGCAATCCGGCTCAGATCCGCGGCAAGCCGCGGAGACCCTGTGACCTTGCGCACGTAAGCGCTTGCCTGCTCGCTGTCTCCCGGCGGAAACAGTAGTGCGTTTTCCCCGTGGACAGCAAAGTCCAGCAGCGAGCAGGAGTATTCGCACCATCGGTTGGGCAACCGCAGTCATTGTTGGGTTGATTACAGTTACGTTTTCCATATTTCGACGCTTGAAGTCTAGTTCTGGGCCTTTAAGGACGAATAAATGGGGGGGCAAAAGGCTTGTTAACGTTCGCACAAGCGAAAATAGGCCGATTCCGGCGTTATTGACACTTCTCGCCACGCTCGACGTTCATGGTAAAACGGACGCGTGATCTTAGTGACTGGAGGCCCAGGTTTCATTGGCCAACGCCTTATCGGTCGCCTAGTGGATGAGGGCCACGATGTGCGCGTGCTGATCCGGCCGGCGGCTTACTCCCCCAATATCCCGCAAGGCGTCTCCGTGCAAGCTGCGATAAGCAACCTGAACGACACGCGCGGCCTGCGCGCTGCGCTTGTCGGCGTGGACACTGTGTTCCACCTCGCCGGGGTCGACTGGGTCGATCCGCGCGATGACCTACGGGTCATCGAGATCGATGGCACCCGCAATCTGCTGGAGACCGCGCAGGATGCAGGCGTCAAGCGCCTGGTCTACGTCAGCCATTTGCACGCCGACAGAGCCTCTGCTTTCCCGGTCCTAAAAGCCAAAGGCATTGCCGAAGAATTCATTCGCCAAAATCCAATTCCCTTCACCATCGTCCGTTCGGGTTTGGTTTTTGGCCCCGGCGACCATTTCACGGTCTCTTTGGCGCAGCTGATGGCCTACACGCAGCGCGCCTTCCCGCTGCCATCTGATGGAGCGGTTTTGCTCCAACCGATTTGGATCGAGGACCTGGTGTCTTGCCTGGTTTGGTGCCTCGAGGACGAAGAAACGATCGGTCAAACATACGAAGTCGGCGGCCCTGAGCATCTGAGTCTGAGCGCCATCGTTGCCTTGATCCAAGAAAAGACTAAGCTTGAGACCCGCATCGTGCCCGTCCGGCCTTCTTATTTACGTTTGATGGTGAACTTGCTTCATCTCGTCATCCCCAGGTTGCCGCTCTCAAACTTCTGGCTGGATTACTTTGCCGCCGACCGTTTGACTGAATTGGATAACGTGCCGCGCATCTTTCAACTTATGCCGTCTCGCATCAGCCAGCGTCTCGAATATCTCGAAGGCGTCGACTGGCAGGCTTCAATGCGCGCTCGCCTGGCGGGACGAAGCTCCTAAACAACTGTAAAGTCGACGAGACCTTAAGTGGCGTTGGGTAAGGGGCTCATCTATACTCCGCGAGTACATGCGCATCTACGATCTTTCGCTTACCGTTTCGCCAAGCATGCCTGTCTGGCCCGGTGATCCAGCGATCACACTCGGGCGGGTGGCTAAGATCGAGGAGGGGGCTGCGGCCAATGTTTCCCGCATGGAACTTGGCGTCCACACTGGCACCCATGTAGACGCCCCATTTCATTTTATAAGGGATGGGAGCACTGTTGAAAGTCTGTCGCTAAAGATATTAATTGGTCGCGCTTATGTCGTCCACTTAAATGACGACATCGGTTTGATCATGCCAGAACATCTTGAGCGCGCCCGCATTCCTCCGCGCACCCGCCGCGTCCTCATCCGCACCCGAAACTCCAAACAGTGGACGAAAGATTATCGTACGTTCGATAAAGAATACGTTGGAATTGACGTCAGCGCAGCCGACTATTTGGTCAAGCGCGGCGTCAAATTAGTAGGCGTCGACTATTTATCAGTTGCCCCGTTTAAAGACGCGACTCCGACTCATATTTCTTTGCTTAAAGCCGGTGTGGTTATTGTCGAAGGATTAAATCTTTCGCAGGTCCCAAAAGGACGTTACAACTTCTTTTGTTTGCCTCTTAAATTGGATAAATCCGACGGCGCTCCGGCCCGCGCCGTTCTAATGGGGGTCTAGGGGCGGTTCAAACCCGCCCACCAAAACGGCTTTAGACATCCCGCTTTATTTTCCTAAACAAACTTCGATCGAATTCCCCCAGCCTCTCCGGCCCAAGCCGCCCGGCTTCGGCAATCGCCGCCGCCGCGTCGGCGCGCAGCTGATCCACATCAACTCCGCGACACACCGCCGGCCACGGCCGCAGCCACTTCTTGCAGCGCTCGTACATCTTGGCCATTCCTTGAAAGTTCGCACGTTCGATCTGCAGGTACATGACCCCCACCTGCAAAATACCTTTGTAGAAATGGCGCACGGGGCCACTTTCATCTTTCCATGCCGCCTCCAACGCTTCGTGCGCTTCCCAATAATGGCCTTCGTCGAATAGCTGGATTCCCTTGATCGCCATCGGGTGCAGCTCGCCCTGGCAGGCAGCTCCTGTGTTTTCAGGTTCTACAAAGATCTCATCAGGATCGCGAACTGCCATAAAAAGAGTATAAGCAAAAAGAGCGCACGTTGCGTGCGCTCATTTGGATTGCTGCGTCGCTAGTTACTCGATGAAGATCTCGACGTGGTCACCGTCTTCCTCGTCGATCAGGTCAACCACCTTGCCAGTCATTCCGTTGCGGATCGCCCCCATAAGGTCCACGTTTGCAACGCTGGGGATAAAGTTGGACGCAATCCCAAGTCCGGCATCAACGAGTGAAATCGGCAGGTTTACGCTTACCTTCGCTTTGCCGGTAAAAGTATCCGTCACCCGTACCCGCAGGTAGCGCCCGTCATCCTCAGTTGCCACCGACCGGTTGATCGGTCCTCGCCCAGCGCCTCGGTTTAACGCCTCCAGCAACTTAGCGCCATCGTCCGCGCTGATCTTGCCTTCCTGGATCATTTGTAAAATCTTCAATCGTTCTTCGCTGCTTGCCATATTCCCTCCGCCCCTAATTAATGTAGATATCCACGGCCCCATCATCGCCATTGGCTTGAATATGAACTGGCTGGCCGTCTGCTCTTGCCTTCTTTAGCGCCACCTTGATTTGCTCAACGGTGCCTGCGTTAAAACCGCGAATATTCAACCCAAGCTTATCCATCAGCCCACTGGCCAGGTCGAAGGGAATGGGCAATTGTGTGTTCACGTTTACGTCGTGCCCATGATCCTTCCCTTTGACGCGTACTCGAACCCAGTGGGAGCGGCGCAAAAGGGCGCCGGTCACTATCAGCGCGATTCCCGCGAACAAAGGCAACAATGCAAAATAGAACCAAAAACCCAAGATGCCATCGCTTGCATCGGCCCGAAGCCACAACCCGCTCAGCGCGGTCATCACGACGCCTACGATTAGGGGCGGCAGCCACCACGAGCTGCGCGAGGATTTGTTTGCCTCGTTAGCGATGTTGCGCACGCTTACCCTTGAAGCACCGTTGAGCGTATGCTTGCTCTGCGCCGGACGCTTTGAGCTCTCCAGGCGACGGGCTGCTTCATCTGCATTGATCTCGCCGCGCTCCAGCCTGCCAAGGACGCCCATGGGGCTATCGGTCTCCCCAGTGGCTGCGTGCTCTTGCGTCTGGCCGGTTGCCGAAAGCAAACGGGCTGCTTCCTCTGGGTTGATCTCGCCTTTTTTCAGGCGATCTAAAATTGCAAGTCGTTCTGATGGGCTAGTCATTTTCGTTTCCTTCGGGGGCTTCTGGCGGGGTTGGGGCAGCCTGGGCTGCTGGAGCAACCGGCGCTGCGGGTCGGCCTTCCAAGGTGTTCAGCAGCATCTCTGCTTGCTCCACGCTTACCTTCTTCTCTTGCACCATCTGCAAGATAAGCATGCGCTCTTTTTCGGAAACAGGGTCGGCTTTACGCCCTGCAAGAATTCCGCCTTGCGCACCGCGGCCGCGGAGGTGCTGGTGCTCCAGTCGGCGTTCGAGCTGACGTTTGGCCTGGGCAACCTTGCGTTGGGCATGGCGCACACTCCGATCGCCAGTATCCTTTAGCTGTTCAGCTAATCCCTCGAGTTGGTCGTTCAGCGATTCGAGTTGAGCCTCCACTTGGGAGCTAACTTGCTCGCTGATGTCCTCGGCGAGGTCTCCTGCATCCTTGGAAAAATCCATATCCATGTTTAGAACGAAACTTTTCCCCTTTTCCGAGCGGAAGTCGATGTAACCCCCGGCATTTAATGCAACGTCCATCCCGCCGTCTCCCAAGGTCAGCACATGTTTGCTGGCCTGGACCAGTTGTTTGCCCTTGTTCGTGCTAATGCGGATGCTCTGTGCGCCACTTTCGAAAGCCACTTCTGCGTCAGCGCCATCTTCAAGGCTGCAAAAGATGTTCCCGGCGGCTTCAACCGTTACGTCATTGCCCTGGTCTTCCAGGCGCAACTCTACATTTCCATCACCTTTCGCAACAATGCTGCCTTCGATGTTTCGTAGGGCCAGGTTGCCATGCACATCGGCGGCCTTCACGTCGCCTTCTACATCTCGCAGGGTCATATTGCCGGCGACATCGTCGATGGCCATGTCGCCTTCAACTCCCCGCACGCTCAAGTTACCGGCAACATTCTCCACATGCGTTTCGCCAACATTTTTCATGGTCAGCGAACCGTCAACATTCTCAACGTGTACTTCACCCTCAATGTCCTGGATGTACGTGTTTCCGCTAACGGTCTCGATATGCAAGCTACTTTCGTTCGGGATTCGCAATAGGCAGTCGCCGTCTGCGCTCAGGGTCAGGCTATCGTCGTCCAGCGTGTAGTGCAGCTCATCTTCACTGTCCGCCTCCATGCTGATCTTATCTTCGCCCCAGCCTTTGATTTGCAAAGAGCCCTCCACCGATTCGATGAGGATTCCAGAAATATCGTTACTGGGTTTTTGAATGCGTGCCATTATCTAGTTTCCGTCCTTTTCTTGAATGCGTTTGAGCGCAGTTTGATAATCTATTGCGCCACAGTCCAGGTCGTCGAGGATCGCCTTGCGTTCCTCGTCACTCAGGCCGGCAAATTCATCCTCGCCGGGTTCATAGCCGAGGGCGCGAATAATTTCGAGTAATCGATTGCGAATGGTGGGGTAGGAGAGCTGCATGTCGGCTTCCATACGCGTGATCTTGCCTTCGTTGCGAACAAAAAGCTCAACGAAAGCGAGTTGCTCCTCGTTGAGCTGATTGAAGGCGCCGCCTGCAAAGCGGCCTTGTAAGCTGGTGTCACATTCGCGGCACTGCAGGCTGGTCACCGCCAGCTCACCCCCGCAGACCGGGCAGTCGTTCGGAATGCGATGCATCCTTAGCGACCACCCAGCCGTGCAGGCGTGAGATTGGTGTTCTCGCTGCCGGACTTGATCCAGCTGCCCAGGGCGATCAGAGCTTCGCCCGCTCCCTGGCGGAACTGGGTGCCAAGGTCAGACGTGACCTGGCGGCCGATAGAGCTACGATACTCGCTGTTTCGGCGCAGTTCCTGAACACGGGTTTCTACGTATGTGAAGCTGTTCTGGTACATGTTTATTTCTCCTTTCAATTACCTTAGCCTAAGGCTTGAAAATCCTTACTTATTGGCCTTCAATGCTCAAGATTATAAACATATGCTTGAATTTGTCAAGTACCAGTTTAGGATTTCTTAGGTTAGGTTTGAAATAAATGAAAAACTGCCCGTAAAGGGCAGTTTTCAATCGTATTCGTCATTGCGAGGCAGTCAAAAAGCGGCTGTGGCAATCTGATTTGTTTAGCTTAGGCCAAAGAAACCACGCCAGTGGTGTGGTTATGGCCGTCCACCAATTCCACCTTCGTCCCCGCAGCGTCAAACGGCTTACGCAGCACAGTTAGGGCAATATTGCCTAAGCTTGGCGAGCTAGCTTGAGATGTGACATGGCCTATATCTTTGCCTTCACCAAGAACTAAGGCGCCGAGCTGGATATGCTCGTCGGACCGGAGCTGAACAAGCCTGCGGACGATTTTGTCGTAGGTCACTTGGCGCGCAAGGACTTCCTGCCCGGTGTAGCAGCCCTTTTCAGTTGACACGTATCGCTCCAGCCCAAGCTCAAACGGTGTGTATTCGCCATTGAATTCCGGGTCACCGGGTTGCAAGGCTTCGATCCGCAAGATTTCTCGGGTTTCAAATGACAGCGCTGCGGCCTTGACAGAGCTCAGGTTTTTCATTAATTCAGCTACTAGAGTCGATAAAGCAACCAAAATGTAGGGGCGGGTTTCAAACCCGCCCTTACCAAGTCCAATCAACAGAGTATCTCCAGCCGATAAAACATCCTCCTCATTCGGCATACTTTCGAAACCTAGTAGAGAGGCAGCTACGTCCGCTTCCGGCCCATAAAGTTCGATTAGTGCCCAACCCGCGCTCTTGTCTTCAACGGTCACTTTGTCGTTGAAGAATATCCGCTTCGTGAAATAATCAGCCAGTCCTGGCCCATGTCCGGGCTGGGTCAGCATTCCAATGCTTTCACCATCTTGCAACAGGGTGAAGAATTCTAGAATGCGTCCACTAGCCGACGTAAGGAAGTTGGGTAGGGCGCGGGTGGCGCTTATCAAGCCAAGGTCATTGGTTGTCTGACGCTGTAAATACTCCTGCCGCGTCTCGCCGCTAAAAACCAAATATCCTGGGCTTGGTACGACATAAAAAGCCGCACCTTCTCGGGCGGCAACATAATCCTTTGGCGGGGCCTTTTCTGCAATCTGGCTCACGATTCGATTTTAGCACCCGGATGCGTCGCTTGTATAATCAACGGCTGGTAATGAAAGCGGGTCCAAAAGCGTCAATCTAGCAGAGATTATTTATGGCTGAAAACAAACCTACCCGCGAGGGCGCGCATGTCAAAAACCTGATCCTCGGCTCAGGCCCGGCTGGCTTAAGCGCCGCGCTATATTCCGCCCGCGCCGAGCTCTCGCCCATAGTGCTGGCCGGCAATGAATACGGCGGCCAGGTCTCGCTGACCCACATCGTCGAGAATTACCCTGGCTTCCCGGATGCAGTCGGCGGCCCCGAGCTTACCGAATTGTTCAAGAAGCAAGCTGAGCGCTTCGGCGCCAAAGTGGTATTCGATACCGCAACCGACGTTGATTTCTCGCAGCGCCCGTTTTGGATCAAGACTTACGAAAAATCCTATCTCGCTGATACGCTGATCATCGCCACTGGCGCAACTCCGCGCCACCTTGAAGTTCCTGGCGAGACCGAATTCACCGGCCGCGGCGTTTCGTACTGTGGAACCTGCGATGGCTTTTTCTTCAAAGGCAAAGACGTTGTTGTGGTGGGTGGCGGCGATAGCGCTCTCGAAGAAGGTTCATTCCTTACTCGCTTCGCCAACAAGGTCACAGTCGTCCACCGTCGCGACGAGCTGCGCGCTGGCGCGATTCTCCAGCAGCGCGCCAAAGACAATCCCAAGATGGGTTTCATCTGGGATACCAAGGTCAACACGATCAACGGAAACGGCGCGGTCCAGCACCTCGATCTTGAAAACTTGAAGACTGGCAAGCGAGAAGAGTTCAAGACTGACGGCATTTTCATCTTCATCGGTCATACGCCCAACACGCAGATCTTCAAAGGCCATCTCGAAATGGACGCAGGCGGCTACATCGTCGCTAATCGCAACATGGAAACCGGCGTACCCGGCGTCTTCACCGCCGGCGAAGTCTCCGACCCGCATTTCCGCCAAGTGATCACCTCGGCTGGCATGGGTGCCGCGGCCGCAATTCAAGCGACGCGCTTCCTCGAGGCAAATCCTTAATTCGATAGCGGCTTTTTATAAAGGGGGAAAAGTTTTTGCAATGTTATAATTTTCTCGTTCACGCAATGACTTTCTGTTTATCCTCCGGAGAATTGAATGCCTAAGATTTCTATTGTTGGCGCAGGGATGACCGGCGCTACTACAGCCCACTGGCTAGCAGAGCGCGAGCTTGCCGAGCTGGTCCTCGTCGATGTGGTCGAGGGGATGCCCCAGGGCAAAGCCCTTGATCTGCTTGAAGCCATGCCGGTGATCGGCAAAGACGTAAAAGTGATTGGCACAAACGATTACAAGCCGACCGAAGGGTCGGATCTTGTTGTAATAACGGCCGGCTTGCCCCGCAAACCAGGCATGAGCCGCGATGATCTGCTCAACACTAACGCTGATATTGTGAAAAAGGCGACTGAGGAAACCCTCAAGCATTCGCCGAATGCGATCTACATCATTCTC
The DNA here is from genome assembly GCA_025450445.1 of Anaerolineales bacterium. Taxonomy (GTDB): domain Bacteria; phylum Chloroflexota; class Anaerolineae; order Anaerolineales; family UBA11579; genus JAMCZK01. The sequence continues at coordinate 18,814 of JANWHN010000070.1, forward strand.
ACTAATCCCCTCGACAGCATGTGCTATGTCGCCATGAAAGTTGGTGGATTACCCCGCGAGCGAGTTATTGGCCAAGCAGGCATCCTCGACTCAGCCCGGATGCGCGCCTTCGTCGCAATGGAACTGGGCATCAGTGTCGAGAACATTGACTGCTACGTCCTTGGCGGGCACGGCGACAGCATGGTTCCGCTAACGCGCCATTCCAACGTAGCCGGCGTGCCACTCAACGAGATGCTGGCCGCGGACAAGCTTGCCGCCATCGTTGACCGCACCCGCAAGGGTGGTGGTGAGATCGTTGCGCTGCTCAAACAGGGCAGCGCTTTTTACGCACCCTCGGCCGCCATTGCTCAGATGTCCGAAGCAATTTTGAAAGACAAGAACCTTGTAGTGCCCTGCGCCATTTACATGCAAGGGGAATACGGTTTGAAAGACATCTTCTTTGGCGTTCCAGCTCAGCTAGGCAAGGGCGGTCTGAAGAAAGTAATTGAATACAAACTGAACGCCGAAGAGCAAAAGATGCTCGAGAGTTCTGCGGCCGAGGTGAGAGAAACCACGGCCGCCTTAAAGCTGTAGATTAGGTTAAAGGAGAAGCTATGGCTAAGGATTCGCTGACAGTCAAAGACAATCGCACCGGCAAAGAATACGAGTTGCCTATCTCCGACGGGACCATCAAAGCGATGGATCTCCGCCAGATTAAGACCGGCGCCGAAGATTTTGGGATTATGACGTACGACCCCGCCTTCATGAACACAGCCAGCACAAAGAGCGCCATCACCTACCTGGACGGCGATAAAGGCATTTTGCGATATCGCGGCTACCCAATTGAGCAGCTGGCTGAAAAATGCAATTACATGGAAGTTTCTTACTTGATCCTATATGGCGAACTGCCCAACAAAGCCCAATACGATCAATGGGTCTTCGACATTACCCACCACACCATCCTGCATGAGAACATCCGGCACTTCATGCAGAACTTCCGCTACGATGCTCATCCGATGGGGATGTTCATCTCCACTGTGGCGGCTCTTTCGACCTTCTATCCAGAGGCCACCAAGATCGCGGATAAGGAACTGCGCACGATCCAGATACAGCGCCTGATTGCTAAGGTTCCAACCATTGCAGGCTTTTCTTATCGGCACACTCGCGGCTTGCCCCATGTCTATCCAGACAACGCTCTGAGCTATCCAGGTAACTTCCTCAACATGATGTTCAAGTTCACTGAACTGCGCTATGAACCGAATCCGGTGCTCGAACGCGCTTTGGATGTGCTTTTCATCTTGCACGCTGACCACGAGCAGAACTGCAGCACAAACGCTATGCGTGCCATTGGTTCCAGCAAAGTGGATCCATACTCCGCCATGGCGGGCGCGGCCGCCGCGTTATATGGCCCTCTGCATGGTGGCGCAAATGAAGAAGTCCTAAAAATGCTCGCCCAGATCGGGGACGTCAAAAGCATTCCTGCTTTCCTTGACAAAGTCAAGAAGGGCGAGGGCAAGCTAATGGGTTTTGGCCACCGCGTCTACAAGAACTACGATCCCCGCGCTAAGATCATCAAGAAAGTTGCTGAGGATGTCTTCAAGGTCACTGGCCGCAACCCGCTATTGGACATTGCGCTTGAGTTAGAGAGCATTGCGCTCAAAGAGGATTACTTCATCTCGCGCAAGCTGTACCCTAATGTCGACTTCTACTCAGGCATCATCTACCAGGCTATGGGTTTGCCGGTCAGCTTCTTCCCCGTGATGTTCGCCATCCCCCGCACCGTTGGCTGGCTGTCGCAGTGGCAGGAAATGCTTGGCGACGAAGAACAGAAAATCGCTCGCCCCCGTCAGATTTACACTGGTGTCGACGAGCGCGATTTTGCCCCAATGGATAAAAGAAAATAGATTGTGCGAATCAAAAAGGGTCCCGTTCGGGACCCTTTTTCATATCCGAGAAAGCTAATTTACGATAATCGTCCCACCACCGCCAGAATTACCGGACGGTGCCATCATCTTGGCTTCGTAAGTCCCAGGTGGAACTGAAATACCGGCATTGGTAAACAAAGAAAACCAGGCGCACATTTTTCCATCTTCATAGAAAAAGGAAACTGGGTTGAGGACATACACATCACCTAATACAAGTTTGTCTGATGCCCCGCCAATCCAGCACACGGAGAAATTCTGCCCAAGTGTCGCGGTTGGGCCGATAGAGATTATTTTTGTGTGTCCCGAATCCTTAATTCCGCCCGGCAAGTCAGTATGGTTTGAGCCATAAGATTGAACTAGGCTTTGAGTAAAGAAGCTGGGAATAAGTGCAAATGGATTGCCCATATGCGGAGCAGCGACCGCATTTTCTTGAAAAAAAAGGACAGCGATTACAAGCACAATGAAAATAAAAACTCGAAGAACCCTCTGATCCACTTATCTATCGCCTTTCAACAGTGAAAGCTTAGCATGAATCTATTCGCTGTCAATGCTTAAGGTCGACGAAAGTATCTCTATTTGCCTTTGCCAAGAGCCCACAAATCCGCTTGTGTCAACCCCGGGGAAAACTCGATTCCAGGCATTAACCGCTAGTTTGTAGTATCGCACGGCGCCCTCAATGTCTCCCAGCCGGCGAAGGAAATCAGCGTAAGCGGCTATATATCCTGGTTGGTTTGGCTCCGCTGACATTGCATCCAGATAAGCCTGTCGAGCGGCAACTTGCTTGCCTAATCTCTCCTGGATGCTAGCCGAGGCTAAATACCAGTTACCCTCATTCGGGGCCAGCTGCATTGCCTTGTCATAGGCATCAAGAGCTCTATCGAATTCACCAATGGATACAAATCCATGGGCTAACGCCCCATACGCCTCTGGATTCACTAGGTCGAACTCCATCGCCGCCTCAAGCAGATCTCGATTTGTAGTTTCCTTGCTCAAAAGAAAGATCCGAATATCCCGGGCGGCCAGGGTTGCGTTAGCGCGTGAGCTGACCCAGGCCATAAAATCTTGTTCGTTGTCCTGTTCGGATGCTGGCGCTACGACTACCCATAATCGATTGCTAGTGTTAAGTAGTTGGTCGAGCACCTCCACTGAATCCACACGCTGCAGCAACACATCGGGTGGAAGACTAACAAAGTGACCAATAAGCTCCTCAGCTTGAAGTGTCAAAATATTCACTGGCAAAACAGCTATTGCATCATTCGTCTCTATATTTCGGAAGATGATTTCACTCGCAATTACCCAACCGTCATTTTGCTGAGCCCACGCCTCGGGAACGGCTGCCAGGTTTGATCCGAAAGGAAAGCATAGAATCATGACCAAAGCTCCTACAAATACACCGCGTTTACTAAGGTTGGTAGCTCGTTCAAGAATCGGGACCAACCCTTTTGCCAGATACTCAGCGCCAATTGAAACGCAAAGCAGAAAAATTGGCAGCAGGAAGATTACATACTTGTAAGCGAACCAATGTTTTGGTCTAAGGATGAGTATTGCTAAAACGGGTGTCAAGAAATTTAGAAAAAAGAAAACCAAAGATCGGTTTTTTGCCTTTACGGTTGCATATATACCCAATGTGGCCAAACTGAGAAAAAAAGCAAAAATGACCCCTCGCCCTCCGCTGAATGCTGCCAGGAGACCAAACAAAACCTCAAAAGAAAGACGAAAACCCTCTGTCTGAGCTGGACTTCCTATGCCTCTCTCTCCCGCCAAACCCAGGAGTATGCTTGGAACCATGGGCAGGTATAAGACACAGATTGTTCCAAGGCTAGTCAGGAATGGACGAGGAATGCGAAATACTGTCTTGGCGCTTGCAAGATCGTTTGTGCGGGCCGAAGAGGAAGGACTGAAAGCAGAAAGGACTATAAAGGCAACTCCTGCGGCTAACACAAACAGTCCAATTAAATGGGTATATAGATTCAATAATGTAGCAATGGCGAAAAGCCACCACCATTTTTGGCGGCTGTTTTCCAGGGCTAACCGAAGGAAAATAAATGTAAGAATTGAGAAAAAGACCACGGCTGCATAAGAACGTGCCTCCCGAGAAAAATAAATATGTAACGGAGACACGGCCATCAGAAGAGCGCCTACGTATCCAATTGTCCGGCTAAAGTAAATTTGCCCAAACTTGTACGTAGAGGCAACACCCAATAAACCGAAGATAACAGCCAAGAGTCGTACTTGTATCGTCCCCTCTCCGGCAAGTTTCTGAAATAGATTGGTCAAAATGAACCACAGCGGGGGAGTCGGAATTGGAGTGGCCAGCGATTGTTCGACCACGACCGAAAGGCTGTTTTCTGGAGCAGAAAAGATTGCGGTAAAAATTTCATCAACCCAAAGTCCCCTTTGATCCAGTCGGATTATGCGCAGAAAAAATGCCAAGACCAGGATCAGCGCTAAGATGATCAGATGGCGCTGATCCGAATCGAATCTTGGCGCGGTTGGCAGCTTGTTACTAAACATAGGACGGGGCTGATTATCTCAGTTTCTCACTGAAAGTTAAAAAGACCTCCATCTTGGAGGTTCTTTTATTCAATTTTATGCTGCAGTCTTTCTAGGGGGTCTGAGTGGCTGCTGCGCCACTTGAGCCGGACCAAGTGAACACTCGGCTTTCGCTGGCAGGACCCCCGGTGACATAGACAGGTAAGCCTTCAGCATCCACACCGATTTGGGCAACGGTCACCACAGACCATTCGAAGACGTGCGGGCGGCCGTCGGTAGGGCGGAACGAGGTGGGTACGATGAGGCTGGTATCTTTTACTTCATCAATGATGCGACGGTTTTGCCCACCGGTTATATCTACAACAGTCACTTGGTAATACTCGTTGCTTCGCAGAGTGCCAACCGACGACCACTGCAATGTGATCGTGTCGGCAGAGGAGTCGAAAGGGGCGCCGTCAACCGGCAGCAGCAAATCGGCTGCTGGGTAGGGCGGTGCCAGCGTTGGCGTAACTGTGGCGCCAGCAACGAACGTGCGCTGGCACAAAGGAATAGTGAGATGCTGCCCTAAGAAAGCAACATCGCTGGTCAACCCATTCCACTCCATCAGCGCTTCGATCGGGACGCCATATGTGACTGCGATCAGGCTCATGGTTTCGCCTTCTTGCACCACGTATTCTTCCGTTTCGCATGCTTGAATTGTTGCTTCCAATTCGCTAGGAGTCGACGAAGCGATCGGAGTAACGGTAAATGTTGGCTGCGGCACGCTCAACGCTTGTCCAATAAACAAATTGCAGCCGGAGTCCAAGCTGTTGGCCAGCAGCAGGCTTTGGACTGAAATATCGAAGATGGCTGCAATGCCGCCGCAGGTATCGCCAGATTGCACGTTATAAGAGAGCGGCGTTGGTGTCGCCTGGGGAGTGCTGGTTACTGTCGGTGTCTCGGGTGAAGGCGTAACACTGACTGTTGCTGTCGTCGAAGCGCTCGGCAGACCAGTCGGCTGCGCAACACGACCGGTTTGCGCCAGTGCTACGTATGTCATTCCACCGCCAACCAAAATGAACAAGACGAGCAGCCCGATCGCGATTGGCAAGCTCAGGTGCAATTCTGGAATGCCGCCGCGGGTGAGAGGCGTAGTCTTGACGCCGCCTTTGGGTACGCCGCCAATAAACTGATGGCCGCAAACCAGGCAGCGAGGTGCGCTTTCGCTAACTCGGGTGCCGCAACTTGGACAAACTTTTGTTGGGGTCGAGCGGGGTTTTTCAGTAGCCATAAAACTGGGGGATTATACCAACGGCATAATTAAGGAGCGGGTTAATGGATTTAAGCCCCGAAATTTGTAGTTCTCTGTGCTTTTTTTGCCATCTTCATCAAGATATACTCAATTTTGTGACAGTAATATCACCATATAGCCTTTATCTTCATATCCCATTTTGTACTCACCGCTGCGGATATTGTGATTTCAACACCTATGCAGGGCTTGAAAACCTGATTCCCGCCTATGTTGACGCGCTGATTAGGGAGATCCGTTACGTTGCCACCACAAGCGGCACGCGGCTGCCGGTTCACACAATCTTCTTCGGGGGCGGTACACCGTCCTTGCTTCCTGTCGACCAAGTCGCGGATATCCTTGATGCTATAAAACAAAGCTACGATTTAGAGCTCAACACTGAGATCACCCTTGAAGCCAACCCTGGCACTCTCAATCTCGAAAAGCTGCAAGGTTTAAAACAGGTCGGCATCAATCGCCTCAGCTTCGGCGTTCAATCCGCCAATCCCGAAGATTTGCGTTTGCTTGAGCGCAAGCATGATTTTGCCGACGTGATCCAGGCCGTAAAGTGGACGCGCCAGGCAGGGTTCGACAATCTCAACCTCGATTGGATTTTCAGTTTGCCAGGCCAAAGTCTTGCTAGCTGGCAGCGAAACATAGAGCTCGCGATTGACCTCAATACAGAACACCTTTCGCTTTATGCCCTCAGCATTGAGCACGGCACTCCGTTCAAAGAGATGTCGAGCCGTGGACTGATGCCATTATCAGATCCCGACCTTGCCGCCGATATGTATGAATGGGCGAGCGCTCAGTTGAGCAGAGCGGGCTTTATGCAATATGAGATCTCCAACTGGGCAAAGCCCGATTTAGATGGCAAACCCCTTGCCTGCCGGCACAACCTTCAATACTGGCGCAATCTTCAATACATTGGCTTAGGCGCAGGCGCTCATGGCTATGTAGGAGGGATGCGCATAGCCAATACCTTGGCGCCAGCTGTCTATATTAAGAAACTTAGAAATGGCGGCTCTTTCTCTTGGCCGAGAACGCCCGCGACTGCAACGGCCGAGCCGGTGGATTCAAGCCGCGAAATGGACGAGACCATGATAATGGGACTGCGGTTGGTCGATGAAGGGGTGTCCAAGGACGATTTCAGCCAGCGTTTTGGAGCGCAGTTGGGGACCATTTACGCTGATCAGATAAAAAAGTTAGCTGTGCTCAACCTCCTTGAAGACGCAGGAAATTCATTGCGCCTTACCGAACGGGGCAGGTTGCTAGGCAATCAGGTCTTTATTGAGTTCGTCTAACCCGTACCTGCAGCCCAAGCTTTTCGTTAGTGGGATAGAGGTGATCATGGCAAATCGAGTTCAAACCGACACTCCAAAACCGCCGTCTCGTGAAGACAAGATGTATTCCCAAGGGCGGATTGATCCATATCAATCGCGCAAGAAACTGCCAGACCCGACCCGTTGTCCGACGTGTTCAGCAGTCTTTCTAAAGGGACGTTGGACCTGGGAAACGGTTCCTGATCCGGTCAATGAAGATATTTGCCCCGCTTGCCAGCGCACGAAAGAAGGTGTGCCCGCAGGAATCCTTACGATCAGTGGGTCTTTCTTTCAAGACCATCGCGAAGAAATTGAAAACCTGATCAAGAACGAGGAAAAGCTGGAGAAAGAACGACATCCGCTTGAGAGGGTAATGGCGACCAAGCAGGAAGGGGATGCTCTCCGAGTTGAAACCACCGGTATTCATCTGGCCCGTCGAATTGGCGACGCGTTGCACAACTCGTATCAAGGCGATCTAGACCTAGAATATTTAGACGGCCAACACAAAGTTCGCGTCGATTGGCAAAGATAACTGTTAACGAATAGAAAGAGAGCTTCCGCCAGCGGAAGCTCTCTTTTTCTACCG
>JANWHN010000071.1 GCA_025450445.1 Anaerolineales bacterium
AATTCGCGAGCACGCTCACGGACGCTCTTGCCATGTAGTGAAGCGACGCCAAACTCAGACACGACATAATGAATATCGCCGCGAGAGGTAACTACGCCAGCGCCGTCCTTCAAATGTGGCACGATCCGCGAAATCCCATTTTTAGTGGTCGAAGGCAACGCGATAATGGGCTTACCGCCTTCGGAGCGGGCCGCGCCCCTGATGAAATCAAGCTGACCCCCGATCCCTGAATACAGGCAGCCACCAATCGAATCAGCGCACACTTGACCGCTGAGATCCACTTCGATCGCTGAGTTTATTGCGATCATTTTGTTGTTTTTAGCGATAACAAACGGATCGTTTACATAATCGGTAGGATGCAGTTCGATCATTGGATTGTCATCCACAAAATCATATAGATCCTGACTGCCCAGAACAAATCCAGCAACAATCTTTCCGGGATGCAGTGTTTTAGCCCGGTTTGTGATCACGCCTTTTTGGACCAACTCAACCACGCCGTCCGAGAAAAGCTCGGTATGAATACCCAAGTCGTGCTTGCCATCAAGTTCGTGCAGTACGGCGTTTGGTATCGCGCCGATTCCCAGCTGGAGAGTGGCTTCATTGGGGATCATTTCGGCAATAAATTGGCCGATTTTGCGCTGTTCAGTCGTAACGGTTCTGGGATTGATCTCGGGCAACGGATAGCTCACCTCGACGACGTAATCGATCTCGCTGAGATGGATGAATGAATCGCCCAGCACCCGCGGCATTTGACTATTGATCTCAGCGATGACCATTTTTGCGGCTTGCGCTGCAGGTTTAGTGACTCCAACTTCGACGCCATAAGAGCAAAACCCGTGCTCGTCGGGCGGGGAAACCTGGATCATTGCAACATCGAGGGGAATTGAGCCGTTGCGAAATAATTGCGGAACCTCCGATAAAAAGATAGGAATGTAGTCAGCTCTGCCCTCATTCACAGCCTGCCGAGAATTGCCGCCAATAAATAGAGCCTTATGGCGAAAACTTTTGGCGTACTCGGGCGCCAGGTACTCGCCTCCGGCAAAGGTCAGCACGTGAATGACCTCAACATTTTCAAGCTGGTCGGCACGGTGTACCATCGCGCGCTCCAGTGCTTGAGGAATACCGGTTCCGCCACCTAGGTAAACATGCATTCCGGATTTGATGAAGCGCACGGCTTCGGCAGCTGTGCGAAGTTTGTCTGCGTACAAGGCAAGATTGATAGCTTCCATGCCTTGATTATCCACATGTGAAGCTAATTGCCTGCGGGCCAATGCCCTGTTTGGCATTGGCTATGTCACCGAAATCAAGGACAAGAAGGGGTCAACTGTCCCTGTTGATAAAGGTGCCCGGAACGTAAAGTGTGGGCATCTTATTTACGATCTGTCACCTACAGATCCAGGAGGACGAAAATGACAACAGTTATTCAACGAGGCCGCATCATCCAAGACCCAGGTTTTATCCAGACCCTATTCAACGATCCGCGGGCTGCAATTCTTTGGCTTGCAGTGCGTGTGTGGCTCGGCTACCAATGGGTTGAAGCCGGCCTGCACAAGGTTGGCAACCCGGCTTGGACCCAGACAGGTGATGCGCTCAAAGGGTTCTGGACCGGCTCGATCCAAGTCCCCACCGAGGGACGACCGCCGATCGCGTTCGATTGGTATCGCTCCTTCATCCAATTCTTGCTGGATGCAGAGGCCTATACCTGGTTCGCTAAATTGGTGGCCTACGGCGAAGTGCTGATAGGGATCGCCCTGATTCTCGGTATTTTCACCGGAATTGCCGCCTTCTTTGGCGGATTCATGAACTGGAATTTCATGATGGCCGGCTCAGCCAGCACCAACCCGCTGCTATTCGTAGCTGCTCTTGGGCTGGTGATGGCATGGAAAATCGCTGGTTTCATAGGCGTTGACTACTTCCTGCTACCAGCTATTGGTACGCCCTGGGGACGAAATAAAAAAACAACCTGAGCTTTACCCTCCTCCAAACAGGGCCTGCGCAAGCAGGCTCTGTTTGTAACGAGTGCGATCATTCGAGGCAAATATGTTAGTAAACTTTTTTGACCAGTTGCAGGTACCGTTGCTTCAAGCCCTGGCCGGAGGTCTAATCATTGCTCTATTCAACACGCTGGGGGCGGTGCTGATCCTGATTTGGCCAAAACCAAGCGCGCTAACCTTGAATTTTGGACTGGGCTTAGCGGCTGGCGTAATGCTAAGCGCAAGCTTTACAAGCCTAATCATTCCGGGAATCCAGTACGGAGGGATCCTTCCAGTGCTTATCGGGTTGAGCTTGGGGTCCCTCGCGCTTGGAGTTGCAGATCAGTTGATCCCACATTTTCACATAATAAAAGGCCAGGAAGGCGGTAATTCTTCGATGAGAGCTGTTTGGCTTTTTATCATTGCGATCACCTTACACAACATGCCCGAGGGCCTTGCTGTCGGGGTTGGCTTTGGTTCAGGCGAAATTAGTGGAGCAATTGCATTAATGTTCGCAATTGGGATCCAAAATATTCCTGAAGGGTTTGCAGTCGCAGTCTCGGCCCGGAATGCAGGACTGGCATCCACCAGCTACGCAGTGTTTTCTGGCATCCGGTCGGGGCTTGTTGAGATTCCTTTAGCAGTGTTGGGCGCCTGGTTTGTTCAGAGCGCCCTTCCAATCCTTCCTTATGCGATGGGGTTTGCTGCGGGAGCCATGCTTTATGTGATAAGCAGTGAAATAATCCCAGAAACACATCGCAATGGCCAACATCGGATTGCTACCGCCGGGTTACTGGTTGGAATCATGCTGATGCTCTATTTAGATATTTCCCTGGGCTAGCAACACATCCGAGACATTTGTCCCGGACGGAAGCTACATTTGCCCCTATAGATTAATACGCTCCCAAAACATAATTAGTCGACAAAGCAATTTTTTCAAAGGAGTTTTTGCATGCTGCACTGGCTCTTCACTCTACTCGTCCTATTCCACGGCTTGGCCCATCTGGTCTATACAGCTCTTGCACAGGGATGGGTACCGGTGGCTCAGGGTCAGGAAAATTGGACGGGAACATCCTGGCTCCTGGCCAGTCGACTGGATGAATCAGGAACGCGAACTGCAGGTGCGATTGTGTTTGCCCTGCTAGCTCTGTCCTTTGTAATTTCGGCAATTGGGATTGCATTTCGTCTGCCATTGGCAACCAGTTGGTTGGTAAATTCATCAATCCTCTCCAGCGGCGCCTTGTTCCTGTTTTGGGACGGTAGCTTTCAATCCTTAAGCGAAAAAGGGATTGTGGGCTTGGCGATCAACGTGTTTTTGCTCACCTTAATTTTTGTATTCAAATTTCCTGCTATCTAAGGAAGGAGCCTGAAATGACCACCAAAACTCACTTTACCGCATTAGAAGCCCAACGAATTGGGGACGATCTTGACATCGTATGGGACCCATTTGACCTTGAGCAGTTTCGAAAAGGGCTAGACGTGGAGCTTGAGCATGGCACCCAGGATCCGTTTACCGACGTGACTGGAGACCACCCGCTGATCACCGGCAAAATCGCACTGGCTCACCTTAACGAGTTTCCCGATTACTACACCAGGCTAGAAAAAATGGAACATGAAGCCGAACAAGACCTTGTCGAACGAGAACGCGGTGATCTAGTTCCAGAGGGGCAGAAGGAGCAAGATGAATTCTTTTTTGGGTAAGGTCGCAATTGTCACGGGGGCGAGCACAGGCATCGGACGGGCAACCGCAATCGACTTTGCAGAGAAGGGCGCGAATGTGGTTGTGGCCGATGTGAATGTTCTTGAAGGGAATGCCACTGTGGCCCACATTAGAGGAATTGATCGAAAAGCGATCTTCGTCAGGTGCGATGTCGCCAATGAAATTGCTGTTAAGGCGATGGTTGGATCAACGATCCACGAATACGGCAGACTTGATTTTGCTTGCAACAATGCCGGGATTGAAGGCCGTTCCTCTCCTTTGGCGGAAATGAGCAACGGCGATTGGCAGCGCGTGATCGATGTCAACCTTACTGGCGTCTTCTTGTCCATGAAATACGAAATCCCCGAAATGCTAAAAGCAGGCGGTGGGACCATAGTAAACATGGCTTCGATTCTGGGGCAGGTGGGATTTGCCGGCGCAGCAGCCTATACGGCTGCCAAGCACGGAGTGCTTGGTCTTACGAAGGTAGCCGCTCTGGAATACGCCGCGAAAGGAATTCGAGTCAACGCGGTGTGCCCGGCGTTTATCGATACGCCCATGCTAGCCCGAGGCGGCCTAACTACAGATCCTGAAATCCGCAAAACAATGGAAGCCCTGCACCCGATCGGGCGATTGGGTGACCCCGATGAAGTTGCAAAAGTAGTGACATGGCTTTGCACACCTGATGCTTCTTTCATGGCCGGGGAGGCTGTTTTAGTGGATGGCGGTTACGTAGCTAGATAAAATAAGAACAAGGATCATTTCTCAATTTTTTCGGATTGGGGGAGCTATGTCCAAGTGGCCGATGATCTGAACGCCGTCAGCGGCGTTCACGGCGTAAATTTCTGCGTTCAAACCTGTAGCTGCAAGATATCCCGCGGCGACGCGCTCGCTGAATTCTTTTTCGGCGCCGCGGCGCACGAGCGCGACGACGCAGCCGCCGAAACCGGCGCCGGTGAGGCGGGCGCCGTAGCAATCCGGATGAGCTTCGGCGAGGGCGACCATCTGATCGAGTTCAGACCGCGAGACCTCGAAGTCGTCGCGCAAGCTGGCGTGGCTGGCGTTTAGCAGATTGCCGAGTTCGGCGAGGTTGCCGGATTGGAGAGCGGTGACAGCGGCGAGGACGCGGGCGTTCTCCGTGATGACATGACGGGCGCGTTTAGGTAGAACGGGATCCAGTTGCGGATTTGACAGATCTTCGAGCTTGGCATCGCGCAGCGCGGACAAGCCGAGCTTGGCGGCGGCAACAGCGCAATCGCGACGGCGCTTGTTGTATTCGGAATCGGCCAGTTCGCGGCGGGTGCTCGTATCGAGGATCAGGACGCTGGCTTCGGGCGGAAGGGTTATCGGTGTCATTTCAAGATTGCGGCAATCGATAAATAGCGCGTGACCCTGCTTGCCGTTGGCGCAAACCAACTGGTCCATGATGCCGGATTTCACGCGGATCCAACTGTTTTCCGAAACCTGAGCCAGCTTTGCCATGCTGGTCGGCTCCCAGGCGAAGCCGGATGCGGCGGCAAACGCGGCCGCGGCGGCGAGCTCGAGCGCGGCGGAGGAGGAAAGCCCGGCGCCGATGGGGATGTCGCCGACGATGACGCCCTCCCAGCCGGAGAGTTGGTAGCCGTTGTTGTGCAGCACCCAGGCGATGCCCTTGATGTATTTGCCCCAACCTTCCTGGCTGTAGGTGATCCGGTCGAGGCTGAAGGTGAACTCATTGGCGAAATCCAACGAGTAGAGCTTGATGTGACGATCGGGGCGCGGACGCAGGGCGATCCAGATGGCGCGATCGATGGCCATGGGCAACACGAAGCCTTCGTTGTAATCGGTGTGCTCGCCGATGAGGTTGACCCGGCCGGGGGCGCGGACGAGGTGGGTAGGCGGGCCGCCGTAGAGGGCAGTGAAGGTTTCAGTGACGCGATCCCACAGTTCGGACACGTTCGAATCTTAATGCAAGTTGAACAGTCCTTTAGAGCAAGCGACCGAGGATTATGCGATGGGCAGCGATACCTTGTCTATTAATAACGCCGCATCAGGAACAGTTTCTAGGAAGACTGCCACAACTTTTGGATCGAAATGAATGCCGGCCTGCTCTTTGATGTAATCCAGTGCTTTTTCCTGGGACCAAGCTTTACGATACGGACGGTCGGAGATCAGAGCGTCGTAGACATCGGCGACGGCGAAGATGCGGGCGGCAAACGGGATCGCTTCAGCGCTTAGACCCTGTGGATATCCGCTGCCGTCCCATTTTTCATGATGGGAGTAAGGTATCTTCAGGGCTTCGCGCAAATAGAGGATCGGGAAAAGCATATCGTAGGCGTACACGGGGTGCATCTTCATGACCAGCCATTCTTCATCAGTAAGCTGGCCGGGGTTGAACAGAATGGTATCTGGCACGCCCATTTTGCCAATGTCGTGTAGCAGGGCGCCGCGACGGATATTGACGAGGTCATCTTTTTCGAGACCCATATTCTTGGCCAAGGAATATGCCAAGCCGGTTACGCGTTGGCTATGACCTTCGGTTTCTTTATCGCGCAAGTCCAGCGCCCTGGACCAGCCCTCGATCGTGGCATCGTAGCCCAGAAGCAGTCGGTCTTCGGATTCGAGCAGTTTTTGGTTGCTTGCTTCTAACTCGCCGAGCTTTTGTTCCAGTTTGTTGACGAGCGCCTGGTTGTATTCCTTCATGACTGTGACATCAACGGTTGCGTGAGTCTGGCGAACAAACCTTTGCTGATCGCTGGTGACTGTTTTTATCGCCTTGATCAGGTCGGCAAGCGAGGCCGGCTTTCGCAGGTATAGATCGGCACCTAATTCTAGGGAAAGTTTCTCGTCGGAAGGCGACGTGTAGGTAGCTGTGTAGACCACAAATGGGAGCAAAGAAAATTTGCTACTGTTGCGGATCTCGGTGAGGAGGACGTAACCGTCCATTCGCGGCATAAGAATGTCTGAGATCACCAGGTCGATTGGGTCTTGACCGAGAATCTCTAAGGCTTCAATACCATCGGCTGCCTCCAAGACGACATGTTCCTCTGATTCGAGTTGAGCACGCAAGAGCCTGAGGTTGATCGCTTGGTCGTCAACGATGAGGATCTTCATTGAGCCATCTCGCCGTTCGAAACGGGTTGCTTTAGATATTGTGCAATTTGGTCTGGAAATCTGCGGGTATCGATCGGCTTGGTGATATAGCCCGAACAGCCAGCTTCGAAGGCTTTCTCGTCGTCCCCCTTCATTGCAAATGCTGTTAGGGCAACAACTGTGAGGTCTTGCGTGGCCGGGTTTCCTTTGATCAAACGGGTTAACGTGAGCCCGTCCATCCCGGGCAATTCAATATCCATCAAAACCAAGTCAAACTGCGTTTTGCCGATCAACGCGAGGGCTTCTTCTGCGTTATTAGCTTTATCAATCTCGTAGCCCTCAATTACAAGGAGGTCACAAGCGAGTTTCAAATTGATCGGGTTGTCGTCCACGATCAGAATGCGAGCTGTCATGATCCGGCCCTGGCGAGTTCTCTCGGTAGGTAAACAGTGAATGTTGAACCCGAACCCGGCTTGCTTTCGACTTCGACGGTGCCATTCATCATTTCAACGAGGCTTTTGGTCAATGCCAGGCCAAGGCCCGTGCCCTGGTAGCGACGATCGGAGCCGGCTTCCAGCTGCTGAAATTCAACAAACAACTTTTCAATATCTTCAGCCTTGATGCCGATGCCCGAATCTTGCACCTCAAGACGCAAGAAATCCTTTTCGTGCAGCGTTGCGCGCAGATCAACCTTTCCACCGACCTCTGTAAACTTGACCGCGTTAGAAAGCAGGTTGTAGAGGATCTGTTTTACTTTTTGCAGATCAAGAACAACCGAATCCACAGGGTTGTCGATCGAGATCTGGAACGCCAAATGCTTTTTCTTGATCGATGGATTCACGATGGATGTAACTTCGCTAACTGCCTTGCTTAAAGAGAAGGCTTCATTGTGAAGCGACATCTTGCCCGATTCCACTTTGGCAAGATCCAGGATGTCGTTGATTAGTTGGAGCAAATGACGGCCGCTTGTCAAAATATCGCCCAAGTATTCTTTTTGTTTCGGGTTCAGCGGTCCGGTCTTTTCGTCGATCAGGAATTCGGAGAAACCAATGATGCCGTTGAGCGGAGTGCGCAGTTCGTGAGACATATTGGCCAGGAATTCACTTTTTAGGCGGTTCGCTTTTTCCAGCGACTCTTGAAACAGCTTACGTTCGCTCACATCGCGGATAGCAGCTGAAACTAGGACTCCAGTTTCAGTCTCCAGCGGGCTGTAGCTAATCTCGACAGGGAACTCGGTGCCATCTTGATGCAAGGCATACAACTCCAGACCCATCGGGCGGGCCACTGGATCAACGAAGTAGTTGGTGGCGGGGATGACGCTATGAAATCTTTGGGGGATCAACATTTCAAACGACTGACCCAAGATCAGATCCCGCGGATAGCCAAATAATTTTTCGGTCTGGGAATTGACCAGGACGATCAAGCCTTTGTCGTCGGCGATCACGATCGCGTCAGGGGCGGCTTCGAGCAGGCCACGGAATTTTTTCTCGGCCCGGCCGCGGTCGGTGACATCGCGGATGGCGACGGCGATGAAGAGAAAATCTCCCACGGTCTCGAGCGGGGTCAAGCTGAACTCCACGGGAAATTCAGTCCCGTCCTTGCGAAGTGCAGTATGGCTGAGACCGCTTCCCATGGGCCTTATCGTAGGCTTCTCCATATAGCTGGAGAGTTGCAATGAGGATATCAAAACTTCAATCGGTTTTCCAAGAATCTCGCTACGCTGGTAGCCGAAAATGTTTTCTGTTTGCGAATTGGCCAGCACAATGGAACCTTCGCGATTGACAATGACCATTGCGTCTGGGGCCGCCTCGAGTAGGCGAATATATTTTGCGTCGCTGAAATAGGGAGTTGCAACGGTTTCGACTGATACCTCATCCCCACCGTTCAGGGCAGGTTTAATGGACTGCATTTCAATCTTCCCCTTGGCTCTTGAAAGGGAGCGCAAGCACTGCTATTCAGTTATCTTGAAAAAGAAGCTTTGTTCTTTGCTGATCCCCCGTAGCTACACTTCTTTGTCGGCGCTTTCCAGCCAACTGATTGATTGTATCTGGGTAAAGACCACTCTTAGGAAAAGACAGCTAACAAAATTGTTAGGAAGTGTCACGCTGCAGTTGTATCGGTCCACAAAATCGCCTAACGATTTTTTGGACGGGCTCGTTATCTCGAACAAGCAGGGGTAATTCCAGGCTTATTACCCTTGACTTTAATTCCGTTAGCGTGGTATGTTGGTCTGACCAACATACCACTTATGCCATCTAATTCCATCCCGCGCAAATCGATCCCAGAGTTGGTGGCTGGGCAACTAGCTGCCAATATTCTGGACAAGCAAGTGCTGCCGGGCGCGTATCTGGAGTCTGAGCGTGACCTGATCAAACAGCTGGGCGTCAGTCGCTCATCCTTGCGCGAGGCGCTGCAGATATTGGGCGAAGCCGGGCTGATCGAGGCGCACCAGGGCGTGGGCTGGATCGTGAACGATATGAACGCCAGCCGGCAGGCGAAAGCCCGCCAACTGGTTGCGGATGCAGATCTGGCGCCGGCCAAACCAACGAAAAAGTCAAAGGCTGCGAAGAAGCCCGGGCCGCGGCGGCTGCCGGTGGCGAAAGAGAAGCCGTTGCGCATCCCCAATCTCAAGACAGATCGTTTGGGCACCTTCAATTTCATTTCTTGGTGGGAGCGCGAAAAAGTGCGCGAGGCCAAGGTGATGGTGGTAGGGGCGGGTGCCCTGGGTAACGAAGTGATCAAGAACCTGACGCTGATGGGGATCGGAAATATTTACATCGTCGATTTTGACAAAGTGGAATTTGCAAACCTGAGCCGTTCGATCCTGTTTCGCGAGAAAGACACGGGCCGCGAGAAATCGCAACTGGCTGCGGCGCGGGCGAAAGAGATCAACCCCGACGTGAACGTGCAATATTTGCACGGCGACGTGATGACCGATCTCGGGCTGGGGGTTTTTCGGCGCATGGATGTGATCGTGGGCTGCCTCGATAACCGCGAGGCACGCCTGGCGGTCAATCGTTTTGCATATTGGATGAACAAGCCGTGGGTGGATGG
>JANWHN010000072.1 GCA_025450445.1 Anaerolineales bacterium
CGCGGCAAGACCCGCATCATCTGCCGCAGCGGCCGCCCCATCGATCCCAAAGACCTGGAGATCACCAACCCGCATCGTGCCAAGTCCATCATTATCCTGCCGCCAGAATCCGACGACCCGGATACCGAAGTCATAAAGGCCGTGCTCGCCATCACCAACAATCCCGATCGCCGCCCGGAGCCCTATCACATCGTCACCCAGATCCGCCACACCAAGAATCTCGACGTGCTGAAGATGGTCGGCGTCGGGGATAAAGTCCAGGCCGTCCTCACCGAGGACCTCATCGCCCGCATCGTTGCTCAAACCTCGCGCCAATCTGGTCTGTCAGTTGTTTACACTGAACTGATGGATTTTGGCGGTGACGAAATTTATTTCAAAGAAGAAGCCGGTCTCATTGGCAAAACTTATGGCGATGCGCTGCTCGCCTATGAAGACTCCAGCGTGATGGGCGTGCGCAAGTCGGATGGCAGGATCTTGCTCAACCCGCCGATGGAATCCAAGATCGACAGCGGCGATCAGATCTTCGCCCTCTCGGAGGACGACGACACCATCCGCTTGTCGGCCTCCACTGGCGCGATCGAGACAAAGGCGATTACCACCGGCAAAGCTGCGGTCAAACCGAAACCCGCCCGCTGTCTCATCCTGGGCTGGAACCAAAGCGGCCGCACCATAGTGCAGGAGCTCGACAACTACGTTGCCCCCGGCTCCGAGGTGATGGTAGTCGCAAATGTTCCTAATATCTCAAATACGATACACGTGAGAGAGGGGAAGCTGAAGAATCAGAAGCTGAATGTCCTCGCAGGCGAAACCACCGACCGCGACCTGCTCAACGAACTAAAGATCGAGGATTACGATCACATCATCGTGCTCGCCTATAGCGAACTCGGCGCCCACGAAGCCGACGCTAAGACGCTGGTGACCCTGCTCCACCTGCGCGATATGGCCGAACGCGACGACACGCCATTCTCGATCGTCAGCGAAATGCTCGACCTGCGCAACCGCGAGCTTGCCAACGCCACCAAGGTCGACGACTTTATCGTCAGCGAGCAGCTCGTCAGCTTGATGATGTCTCAGTTCTCAGAGAATTCCGAGCTCTTCGATGTCTTCACCGACATCTTCGATCCCGAAGGCTCTGAGATCTATCTCAAGCCCGCCAGCGATTACGTCGCTACTGCGACTCCGGTGAACTTCTACACTGTCACCGAGGCTGCCCGCCAGCGGAACGAGACCGCCATCGGTTACCGCATCACCGCCCAATCGAAGGACGCCAAGACCTCATACGGCGTGCACACCAACCCAAACAAATCTGCGCTTGTTACCTTCGCGCCTGAAGACAAAATCGTCGTGATCGCGGAGAATTAATTTGTATGAAAGGGGAAGCTCGTCATTCTGAGACGACCAAAGGCCGTGGTGCTCAGAACTGGAGTTTCGTTACTCGGCTCCGCCGAGTAGAAACTCCTAGACGCAGCGCCGACAGGCGCTGCATATGCCCCCGGCTGGATTCGAACCAGCAGTCTCCAGCTTAGAAGGCTGTTGCTTTGTCCGTTAAGCTACGGGGGCTTAACGGTGATTATACAAGGGGGATGAAAATGTTTATTCGATCGGACGAATGCCACGATAAACACGGGCGCCGGCTAGCGTGCGCAGGATTGTCTGCGGCTGTCGCCCCAGCTTCTCCCCCAGTTGCGTCGAGCTCATCGGGCTATTTCCTGTCCGCAAAAAAGCGCGAAAGATCGCTTCAACCAGCGACGTGCCTTCGCTTTCGCCTTCGCCGAGTTGCGCGAAATGATTCATCAACAAGTATTGCAAAGCGTCTACCTGTTTCACTTCCGCCGTTTGCGGATCCACCCAGTCGACGAGCTCATCGCCCGTCAGATTGGCCAGCTTTTCTTCCTGGTCCGGGCCGAGCAAGCCGCGCAAATAAACCTTCCACTCGCGGTCATTCTCGCGCCACCACGAAAAATCGATGTGAAATGGAGTATCAAGCGTGGGCTTGATCAGGCTGCGCTTGGCGTCCATACATCTACTCTACCAAACGGAAATGCAGATGACCGACATGCTGGAACTGCGGCCGGGTTGCCAGCACCGCCAAAACCGGACCCGGTGGCACGCGCATTTGCAAATTCACCGCTGAGTACAGCTCAGTGGCGTGCACGTGATTCTGCGAACTCAATTTGGCTAGGTCGCTCAAAGCATTTTCCAGCACGGATTCAAACCCCGCAGGTTTCGTCGTGCGGCGCTGCCAGGCGTTGTCGAGCGCTTGCAATTCGCCCGGCAAGAAGATCATCATCCGCTCGTCGAACGAGGTTTCGACCGACTGCTTCAGCATGGCATATACAACGCCCCCGTCCGCCCCAACCAGGGCAGTCCTAACCCACTCTTTGCTGGCGCGGTGAGCCTCCGCAGCCACGATCACCTCGCCGGGCTTCTCCCCTCGGCGAGCGCGTACCAAGCTGCCCGGCATCAGCCCATGACGCAAATACCAATCGCGCAACCCGACCACATATCGTTGTGGACGCACGACCCAGCCCGGGAACCGTTGTCCATTTTGGGCGTCCACGAACTCAAAACGCACCCGCGGCGACTCAAGCGCGCTGGGAA
The DNA here is from genome assembly GCA_025450445.1 of Anaerolineales bacterium. Lineage (GTDB taxonomy): Bacteria > Chloroflexota > Anaerolineae > Anaerolineales > UBA11579 > JAMCZK01. The sequence goes on from JANWHN010000072.1 coordinate 2,602, forward strand.
ACAACGAGCTCATTTTACGGGTCAACGGTAAGCTGCCAACCCGCCAATGAGGGAAGATCAACGGACTCTGGATGTCCTTGGTTTCAATATCTTCTTGGGCTTCTATCGGGGAAAGCTCATCGTCGAGCCGGCTCTCGAGGTCAAGCATGTCTTCAGTTATCGCCGCGCGATCATGTTCGATAGCTTCGTAGCGCAAATAAAGCGGCGTCTCGCGAACGGCTTCGGGTTCAAGCCGCTGCAGAAACCAAGCCACCTCTCCGCTGGGTCCCACTTCATCAAAGCGCGGATCCTCTTGCAGCGCGAGATCAAGCGAGAACTCAGCCAGTTTGGGATTGACTCCCCTCGGAAGTTCAACTTCCCCCAGCAATTGATTCGTTGGCAGCGGCCCGCCTTCGACGACGTCCAGCGCCGCCTCAGCAACGTTCAGCTGGCCCGCGGTCACATCGACGATCAGCGCCTTTGGAAACCATCGCCCGGCAATGTAAACAAAGTCAGGGCTTTCTCGGAACGCGGCGACAACTTTCGGCGCCAGCTTCCTGACATCTTCTTTCGCCACCGGGGCCGCAGCCAGGTCTTTGGAGCCGCTTTCTTGTTGCGGCGGTGTGTTCAACGTATGTTCACTGAGCCTGGCCGCATATTCTTTGCTGCTGCCGTCCTCGAATTCGATCGCAATAACTTCAAAGGGGTTGCCATTCAAAGTAGCGGCCGGCCGCACAGATGCAACCCGTCCGCTCTTCCAATTCAGATTAGGAAATGCAACCCGCTCCCCTTGCGCAAAGCGCTCCTTGGGCAAATACACTTTGCCAGCCTCAGCGCGTTGGGTTTGCACCGCTTCTTGTCGGCTCTTGAGTCGATGGGTAATGAGTTGCTTTGAGAGTTCTTCGGATCCGAGCGGGGTTTCTAGTTCAAGGAGATAAGATGAAAGAAATTCGAGATCTTCAGGTTCGATGCTGAAGGTATCCCAATCGATTTGTTGCGATGATTGCTGTGCAAGCGACATGATGCGGAATGGTGATCGACTTTCTTACTTTACATTACCAAATGAAATGAAGGGATGCGATTTTTAGCGTAAGCGGGCGTATTATACTGTAGCCAACCAATCCGATGAGCACCAACGAATGGACCCGAGTGATCGTATTCAACGACGCTGTCGAAGCCGAAATCGTGCGCGGATTGCTGGAGGCTAACGGCGTGCAGGTTTTGCTTTCGAAGGAAGCGGTGGGCCAAGTCTACGGGCTGTCGGTCGGTTCAGCTTCCGAAGTAGAAATTTTTGTGCCCAAAGACCAGGAAGCGGATGCCAAGGCGCTTCTTGGCGATTATACGAAGGATCTAGGAAAACAAGATCAGGGATAGATCCGCGCCAGCCAATCCATCGGTTCCACTGCAACCCCATTTACCCAAACTTCCCAATGCAGATGCGCACCGGAAACACGCCCGGTGCCGCCCACTAAGCCGATCACCTGGCCCGTTTCAACCCGGTCGCCGACGGCCACCAGAATTTCCGATTGGTGAAAGTAGCCGGTGTACACGCCCCAGCCATGATCGATGATCGTGGCATTACCGCGTAGCAGTAACGCGCCAGCAAAAACCACCTTGCCTGGCGCAGGCGCCCAAATCTCGATCCCCACTCCGCCCCCAAAATCAGTTCCGTAGTGATAACTCTCGTAAACGCCGCGGTTGTATGAGCGATGAACTCCATATTCCGAGTTGATCACTCCGATGTAAGGATGCGGCGCACCCCAATAACCGGACCACAACTTAGTTGGCGTGGCTTCGACAATCAACTTATTGACCTCGATTGTCTCTGCGGCTGATTGTTCGGGATTGAGAAATTGCAAATCAACCGTAAGAGTTTCGCGATCGTATCCGCCCGATGCCACGCGAACAGGCTGCGAGAACTCAAAGGCTGAGCCGTCAGGATTGGCGCCTGACAACGTGAAATTAAATGTGCCGCTCTCTGCTTCTAGCGGGATCCCGGCCAGGGCAACCAGCCCGCTTCCCTCAGGGAAAAATTTAAGCTCATGTCCAAAAAATTCTCCGCCCAACTGGACGACTCCATCCGTAATCGCGTTGATGACGAGCGTTTTCCCTTGCACAAAGCCCGGGTCTTCAATACTTACTGATGTCACCGACGATGGAATGCCGCCTGGCCCGGCAGCCACTGTGCCGGGCGTAAATAGCACATCGCCTGGAACTGTTGCCCACGTGCCCGGCAGCTGGTTCACGGCGGCCAGCGCCCACGGGTTATCACCAGACGCGACGGCTAGCTCAAGCAGCGAAGTTCCCGCGCCAACCGCCACGCGGGCGCTATCTGCGAGCTCGCCTCGCTCCGTCGCAAGCATGATTGGGAAACCGACATAAAGCTGCTCTGGGCTGGTAAGCCGGTTAAGACGGACCATGCTGACGTCATCCAGCAGATAGCGGCGCTGGATGCTCAGATATGACTCGCCGAGTGGCAGGTCTTCGATCACCAGCGTGCCATCGATCCAGTCGATGCCGGGGATGATAAGCACATCACCGACCGCGAGATTATCCGGGTCTGAAAGATCGCTGGCTTGGATGATCTCGTTGACCGAGACGTCAAAACGCAATGCAATGCTCGAGAGCGTGTCGCCAAAGCGAACCACATAACGCACGCCTTCGGGTTCTTGCGCCAGAACTGATGAAAAAGAAAAAAATAGAAGAATTAAGGCGAGGGAAGCGCCGAAAAGCCAAATACTAAACGGTTTCAAATGCCAATTGGTCGCCGATATGGAAGTCTTCATGGCGGGAAGCGGCACACTCTATCACATAGCGTGCTGGTTTGCGCGAGGCTGCAAACGATATCCAAGGCTTGGCGTGCCGCACATCTACCACTCTCAAATTGCCATCCAGCCACACGATCGTCAGGGCAAACATCATTCCCAGCATGTGGATCGAGCTGTTGACCCGGCTCTCGTTTTTGTCCACGAGGACGAGCCCGCGTTCCGCAGCCAAAGACCGCCGCCACGCAAGCCCGCGCAGTTTGCACCAAAAGCTTTCGCAAAATCCGGCCAGCAATGGCTGCGATAGCGACTTGGTGCGGTTTATTATTTTGACTTGGCGCAATGAAGAAAAACTAGGTTAGCGCTTTACCCGCTTCGCGCAGCTTCAAAACTTTGTCGACCCGATCCACCAGCTCTTGCAAGCTGAATGGCTTGGAAATGTAATCATCCACCTTGGCGATATGTAGACCAAGAACCTTGTCTATATTCTGTGCTTTGGCGGTTACAACGATGACTGGGATTTCGGCTGTGGCTTCGTCGGCCTTAAGCTGCTGATAGACCTGCCACCCATCCATCTCCGGCATCATCAAGTCGAGTAACACGAGATCAGGTTTGACCTTGCGAATGGTTTCCAGTCCTTTGATGCCCCCATTGGCGCCGATGACTTCAAAACCTTTACGGTTGAGAATCAATTGGATGAGATCGATCATCTCGGGCTCATCCTCCACGCAAACGACCTTGCGTAGTTCACCTTCAGCCATGCTGGGAGTTTACCATCGGCGCGGATATTGGGCTCATCCCCCATAGGGGCTATCTCAGTCCTCCTTGTGGGCTATAATCCCGCCGCTTTCCTACGCCGGACAAAGATAAAAAAAGAAGCCTGCGACAATTTGCCGGCTAATAGAGGAGATAAATGATCGAAGTTAATGAATTGCGCAAAGGCACCACCTTTGAAATGGATGGCAGCCTGTACAAGGTGCTGGACTATGCGCACAACAAGACCGGCCGCGGCAACGCCAACATTCGCGTGAAGGTGCGCGACCTGCGGACTGGCTCGAACACCGAGAAGACTTTCAACTCCGGTGTGCGTGTCCAAGATGTGCGCCTGGAATTCCAAAATGTCCAATATCTATACAAAGATGACGAACAATACGTGTTCATGAATCAGGAAACCTTTGAGCAGCCGAGCCTGCCTGCCAAATTGCTCGGCGACTCAGCCGGCTATCTAAAGGCTGGAATGGAAGTTAAGCTCACCTTCTATGACACCGAGCCGATCGAAGTCGAATTGCCGACTTCAGTCGACCTCGAAGTCGTCGGCTCCGAGATCGCCGTGCGCGGCGACACGGCCACCGGCGTCAACAAACTCGTGACCACCGAAACTGGCCTCAAAGTCCAAGTACCTGCGTTCGTAAACCAGGGCGATGTAATCAAGGTCGACACGCGCACAGGGGAATACATCACTCGCGCCTAGTCCCCGTAGACTCGAAAAGTGGAGTTGCGTAGCTCGGCGCAGCTGAGCAGCACACTCCAGAAGCAGAGCTTAGTTGCGCTGCGTAGCTAGCTATAATCTTTGCGATGATCACTCCAGCCGGCAAGGAATGCCACCACTTTTACGGGGATTACTTTCGCGGCCGGCATGTTGAAGAATGCCGCCTGCTCGAAGCCCATGATCTCAAGTGGACGCCGGATATGTGCAACACCTGTCCAGTACCCGAGATCTTGCAAGCGAATGCCTGCGAACATCAGAACCTGATCCCCCGGCTCGAGAAGCCGCTTTTCTTTCTAAAGTCACAGGTAAAGATCAGCGCTCATTGCGATAAATGCGCTTGTAACGTTGCCACACCCGAGATCGGTTGCGGCCAGTGCCACCCGCTGCCCTCGGTTTTCGTCGTGGGTCCGCAGCCCAGCTAACAGGGCATTAACCCTATGGGCGTACCCCGCCGTAGGGCACTGTGTTATAAAACTCGCTTACTTTGCAGAATAAGCTCTAATTTATGAAGAAACGCGTCGTTATTACCGGTCTTGGCTGCATCAGTCCCCTGGGGCTGGATGTTGACAGCACCTGGAAGGCTGCCTTAGCCGGTAAGTCCGGGATGGGCCCGATCACCCATTTCGACACCACTGATTTCAAAACCAAATTCGCCGCAGAGGTAAAGGGTTTCGATCCCGCTAGCTTATTCGGCGCCAAAGATGCGCGCCGCATGGATCGCTACACACAATTTGCGGTCGCCGCCGCCCAGCAAGCTGTTGCTGATAGCGGCCTGCAGATCACTGACGAAAATCGTCTGCGAATTGGCGCAGTCGTCAGCACGGCCATCGGCGGCTTTGGAACTATTTTCGAGCAGATGGGCGTATTAATGAAAGGCGGCCCAAGCAGGGTCAGCCCGTTCCTTGTGCCCATGATGCTTCCAGATACCGCTGGCGGAATGATAGCGATTTACTTGCAGATCCAGGGTCCTAACATTGCTGTGGTGACTGCCTGCGCCACCGGAACAAATTCTGTCGGCGAAGCCGCAGATGTGATCCGCCGCGGACAGGCAGACGTAATGCTTGCTGGTGGGTCCGAAGCCGTGATCAATCCTCTGCCCATGGCCGGTCTCAATAACATGACCGCGCTCAGCACGCGTAATGACGAACCGACTCGTGCTTCTCGTCCATTCGACAAAGATCGCGATGGCTTCGTCATGGGCGAGGGCTCAGCTGTTCTCGTCCTCGAATCCCTTGAACACGCTGAAACGCGCGGGGCGCGCATCCTCGCCGAAGTCAAAGGCTATGGGAGCACAAACGATGCGTATCACATCTCCGCTCCGTCTGAGAATGGCCGCGGCGCATCGGACTGCATGCGCATGGCCCTGACGGATGCTGACCTTGGAATCGAAGATATCGATTACATCAACGCCCACGGCACCAGCACTTACCTCAACGACAAGAGCGAGACCGCCGCGATCAAGACTTTATTTGGCGAGCGTGCTTACGATGTCCCCGTCTCTTCCACAAAATCGATGACCGGCCACTTGCTGGGCGCAGCCGGCGCAATCGAGGCCATGTTCTGCACTCTCGCCATCCGCGACGGTGTCATGCCCCCCACGGTAAACTACGAAACGCCTGATCCGGTCTGCGATCTGGATTACGTGCCTAACCAGCCCCGCCAGAAACAGCTCGAAACGGTGATGTCGAATTCGTTCGGATTTGGTGGCCACAACGCCACCATCGTTCTCGGCAAAGTCAACGGCGCCAAAGCCAATTAATTAAAATGCCATACGCTCACATCACCGGCTGGGGCATGTATGTGCCCAAAAAGGTGCTCACTAATGACGACCTGGCTCAGATGGTGGACACCAACGACGAGTGGATTCGCGATCGCACCGGTATCCGCGAGCGCCGCATAGCTGCAAAAAACGAAAACACGTCCTCATTGGCCGTCGAAGCGGCAACCAACGCTTTGCGCATGGCAAAGCTCGCCCCCACCGAACTTGAATTGATCATTGTCGCCACATCTTCTCCTGATTTTATTTTTCCTTCCACCGCCAGCCTCGTTCAAGACCGGCTCGGCGCAGAAAAAGCTGGTGCCTTTGATCTTTCCGCCGCCTGCACCGGATTCATATTCGCCCTCAACATGGCTTCGCAATCCATTCGCAGCGGGCAGATCAAGAGCGCGCTCGTAATCGGTTCAGAAACGTTGTCGCGATTGGTTGATTGGACTGATCGCAACACCTGTATCTTATTCGGCGATGGGGCCGGCGCCTTCGTGCTACAAGCCGCCGAAGAACCAGGCGGCGTGCTTTCAGCGGTGATGCGCTCCGATGGTTCTGGCGGCGACTTGCTTTCAATCCCGGGTGGAGGCAGTGCCAACCCAGCCACGGCCGATTCGGTGGCGAGCGGTTTGCACTTCATTCGAATGAACGGCAATGAAGTTTTCCGTTTTGCAACTCGCGTGATGGCAACCGCTTCAAAAGAAGCGATGGATAAAGCCGGCTTGAAAGTTGAAGAGGTTCAGCTGATCGTTCCCCACCAGGCTAATTTGCGCATCATCCAGGCGGCCGCTCGCGGCCTGAAGCTGCCGATGGAGCGCTTTGCCGTCAACGTGGACAAGTATGGCAACACCTCCACCGCCTCGATCCCTATGGCAGTTTGCGAAGCAGTCGAGGCAGGTATGCTGCAGCGCGGTGACAACACTGTGATGGTCGGCTTTGGCGCTGGTCTCACCTGGGGCTCGCTTGCTATCCGCTGGACCGGACCGTTCGCTGAAGGCGGACCGGTGCGAATTCGCTCATACCGCCGCTCGGCCCGTTTGCGGTCCTGGCTACGGCGCCTGTGGCGCTTTATCGAAGGCCTCATCTGGGGCCGCGGCAGAGACTCCTCTGCTTAAACAAAAGAGGGCACAACGTGCCCTCTTTTTTTGTCCCTCCGGATTTGTAAGAGAACTGTAAGAAACAACGACTAAATCGTGAAAAGGGGCACCATTGGTATAATCGCCGATTGTCAATTTGATTTGATAGAATTTTCCGGAGGATTTGAGTGAACAGCCCTCGCACCCGTGTTTCACTGATTTATTTAGTATTTTTTGTTCTGCTTATTTTTGTCGTTTTCTTTAATTACCAACAGCAAGCTACCCAGCAAGAGGTTTTGACCATAAATCGGGTCGCGGCCGACGTTCGTAGCGGCATCGTGGCGCGGGTTATCACCGATAACGATCGCCTGCGCATCGTCTACGACAACGGCGAAGAGCGCTTTGCCCAAAAAGAATCCAATACCAACACCGTTGAGCAATTGATTGCTCTCGGTGTCACTCCCGAAGAGCTGACCCCTGAAAACGTAGACATCGAAGTCGCCCCACCCAGCGCCTGGTTGGGCATCGGCACCGTCCTGACCTACGTGCTTCCGTTCCTTCTTCTTGCCGGTGTGTTCTGGTTCGTTTTCCGCCAGGCGCAAGGCAGCAACAACGCCGCCATGTCGTTCGGCAAATCGCGAGCAAAACTGTTCTCCGGCGAGAACCCCACCGTTACTTTCAATGATGTTGCCGGCGTGGAAGAAGCAAAAATAGATCTGCAAGAGATCGTCGAGTTCCTGAAAGAACCCGATAAATTTATTACTCTGGGTGCCCGCATTCCCAAAGGCGTGCTGCTTGTCGGCCAGCCGGGGACCGGCAAGACATTGCTTGCCAAGGCAGTTTCCGGCGAAGCTGGGGTTCCATTCTTCTCGATCTCCGGTTCTGAATTCGTAGAAATGTTCGTCGGTGTTGGTGCAAGCCGGGTCCGCGATCTGTTCGATCAGGCCAAGCGTCACTCGCCCTGCATTGTCTTCGTTGACGAAATCGACGCAGTCGGTCGCCAGCGCGGCGCCGGTCTGGGCGGCAGCCACGACGAACGTGAGCAGACGCTTAACCAAATGCTGGTTGAGATGGACGGCTTCGACACCGACACCAACATCATCATGATCGCGGCCACCAACCGCCCCGACATTCTCGATCCTGCACTTTTGCGCCCGGGTCGTTTTGACCGCCGCGTAATTTTGGATGCGCCCGATGTGAAAGGCCGCGAGGCCATTCTCGGTGTCCATGTGCGCGGCAAACCGCTTGCCAAAGATGTAAATCTGGCGGTGCTCGCTCGCGGGACGCCGGGACTCGTTGGCGCGGACTTGGAGAACTTGGTCAACGAAGCTGCTATACTCGCAGCCCGTCGCAACAAGAAATCGATCGGTCAATCAGAATTCCAGGAAGCAATCGAGCGCGTATTGCTTGGGCCTGAACGCAAGACCCGCATCATCACGCCGGATGAAAAGAAAGTCGTTGCTTATCACGAAGCTGGTCACGCCATTGTTGCAAATGCTTTGCCCAACTGTGACCCGGTCCACAAAGTGACCATTGTGCCGCGCGGTCGTGCGGGCGGCTTCGTGCTCGCACTGCCCGAAGAAGATTACACACTAGTGAGCCGCGCGAAGCTGCTTGACCGTCTGGCATTCTCGCTGGGTGGCCGCGCTGCTGAAGAAGTCATCTTCGATGACATCACTTCCGGTGCGCAAAGCGACTTGGAGCATGTGACCAAGGTCGCCCGCGAAATGGTGACCCGCTTGGGCATGAGTGTTGAGCTCGGACCACGCGTGTACGGACAGAAGGAAGAGTTGATCTTCCTAGGCCGTGAGATCTCTGAGCAGCGTGACTATTCTGAGTCGGTCGCTGAAAAGATCGACGAAGAAGTCTTCAAGCTGGTCTCCGATGCGCTGACCCGCGCCAAGAAGACCATCACGAAGTACAAGAGCCAGCTGCACTTGGTCGCCAAGAAATTGATCGAGGTCGAAACCTTGAGCCGCGACGACTTCGAAAAGCTCTTCCCCACCCCGATCAAAAAACGCAGCGGAACTCCGATCCTGATGGGCGCCAATTCGCACTAGGATAATCAAAACAAAAAAAAGCCGAGCAATTGCTCGGCTTTTTATTTATGTAAAATGATACGCCATGCCCGAAAAAACTCTTGTCTCCGCGCTGATTGAGCGCGGCCAGCAAAACCCGGAAGCAGTCGCCCTCACTTTTATCGAGCGCGATGCGCACCAGAGCATCACCGCGGGAGCGCTGCTTAAAGAAGCCGAGGTAGCTGCCGGCAAGCTGGCCGCCAGTGGCATCAGCCCCGGCGACTTGGTCATTCTCGTTTTGCAACACTCCCTAGACCTCATTTACGCGTTCTGGGGCGCAGCTTTGCTCGGCGCAATTCCCTCCATATTCCCCTTCCTAACCGAAAAGCTCGACCCAGACATTTATCGAGAGCGGGTCAAGCTCCTCGTCGAGCACTCCGGCGCCAAAGCCGTAGTCACCTACCCCGAATTTTATGGCCCACTTTCGGAATTGCTCAAGGATGCTGGCTGCAAGATTTTCTCGACTTCAGATTTTGGCCAAGAAAAGCGATCCATCAGCGCGCCAAGGATTGAGCCTGGAAGCGTTGCCCTGCTCCAACACAGCAGTGGCACAACCGGGCTCCAAAAAGGCGTCGCCCTCTCGCACCGGGCTGTACTCAAACAGATTGATGCTTACGGAAAATCGATTCAGCTAGATCCAGTTAAGGACGTCATTGTTAGCTGGCTGCCCCTTTATCACGATATGGGCCTCATCGCCGGATTTGTTATGCCAATAGTGAGTGGGACACACTTGATGCTAATGTCTCCCTTCGATTGGGTCAAGCAGCCGGGGATGTTGCTCGAGGCGATTTCAAAGTTTCGCGGCACCCTATCTTGGTTGCCAAATTTTGCGTACAACCACATCGCCCGCGGGCTGCGAAATACAGACGGCTTGGATCTTTCAAGTTGGAGGGCCGCGATCAATTGCTCCGAGCCCGTCTACGACGAGAGCCACCGTGTTTTCATCGACAAGCTCGCCCCATTGGGCTTTTCGGAAAACAAGCTGGCAGTTAGCTACGCAATGGCCGAGAACACATTCGCAGTCACGCAAACCGAACTCGGCTCAGCGCCACGAGTCGATATTGTTGAGATCGCAGCTTTGCAGGAACGCGGCGAAGCAATTTCGACAACTATGGGCAAACGATTTGTCAGTTGCGGGAGGCCAATCGACACCGTGGAACTATCGATCCTAAGCGAAAATCGCTCCGCGCTCCCAGATCGACGCGTTGGCGAAATTGCCCTGCGCAGCGATTTCATGCTCAGTGGATATTACAAGCGGCCAGACTTAACAGAACAAGCCATGACCGGCGATGGATGGTATCTGACCGGAGACATGGGCTACCTGGCGGAAGGCGAGCTGTTCATCACTGGGCGCAAGAAGGACCTCATCATTGTCGGCGGAAAGAACGTGTACCCGCAAGACTTAGAAGCTATTGCAAATCACACCGCTGGCTTGCGGCCAGGGCGAGCTGTGGCGTTCGGAGTGCTGGATGAGCGACTGGGTTCTGAAAAAGTCGTAATGGTTTGCGAAACAGAAGCTGGCGCTGACCAAGGAATCATTGAAAAAGATTTACGATCTAAAGTCGTGCAAGAAACAGAAGTCACCTTAGGTGACCTGCGGTTTGTGCAAAAGGGCTGGGTGATCAAGACCTCTAGCGGCAAGCACGCCCGCAAAGACAGCCGCGAAAAATATTTGGCTGAGTTTGGGGCTAGTTCGCTTTTCTAACTTCGATCAGCTCAGCTAATTGATTGAGCGAGTCAAATGTTTGCGCGTTTAGTTCGGTGTCATCAATGCGCGCTCCCCAAGTTTGTTCTGCAAATAAGGCCAAGTCGACAAGCGAGAATGAATCGATCAGCCCCCCAGAGATCAGCGGTTCGTTTGGATTTAGGGTCTTATCCGTTCGCTTAAGGATCTGGGTCGTGATGTACTGATTCAGTTGGGTAACAATCTCGTCTTTCACTTATCCTCCGGCGCCGAGCTCTTCAAGATTTAGGCGCAAAGCATCCATTGTCTGCAACCCAATGTAAGAGCGTACGCTCCAGGCTTCGTACGTGATGTGGAATCCTTCCGGGCGCTTACCCGCATCGCGATCCAAGTCTAGTCCATGGTTGGTCAACGGCTGAGCTGCGCGCCACCAGTTAACTAGCGGGATGTCGTAATCATACGCCACTTGCGCCGTGGCAAGATTGATCGCGTGCCCGCCTTCAACATTATCGGCTTTAGTCAGGAGGATCGGAATCACATTCTGAGATAACGCGTAGTCTACCGCTTCACGCAGATATTCCTCGTAATTCGCCGCGGTTCGTCCTTCATACACAAACTCCATAGAGATAAAGATGAAGGATGGATTATGTAAGCGGATCTCACACGCCAGCGGTGTCTCGCCAGGTTCGCAGATTTCAGGGTCGGCACGCAGCGGGGTGAAGATAGCCGGGAAGTTGAAGCCGCCATCGAGCGCAATGCCGTCGCGGCCCCAGGACCCTGCATAATAGTCCACTGTTTCCTGCAAATATTCATCATTTTCGGTGAAGAAGTAGCGATCCTCTAGATCGTAAATACCGAGAAATGCTTCTGGAATGTTCTGGCAATCCCCAGCCTTTGCAAAGCGGTGCGGATCATTGCCCTCGACGACTCCGATCTCGTAAACTTCCACCAACCAATGGCTAAGTTCCGGGATGATGGGCCAAGTTCGCCAATCTTCGGCAAGCGGGCGCGAGTCGGGGGTTGGGCTGCCGGCGGGAGTCGGCGTTTCAGTGGGCTCTTGTGTACTTGTAGGCTGCGCTGCCGTCTCGGAAGTTGCGGTTATCTCTGCTTGCTCAATCTCTGCCTCATTGGCCAGCCCGCACATCTTCCATTCGCCACCCTCAACAACGGCACTGAAGACACGCCCACCTAATTCATCGAGCTGGTCTTCGCCGCCGGCGTAACTGTAGCGGATCTGACCGGTGCAGCTGACCGCGGCGCTCTCACCATCCTGGACCAACACTGAGCAATCCAAATTTTCTAATTGCGTCTCGACGCCTTCGTATGCGGCGCTCTCAAGAGCGGCTTGCTGTTCCCAAGCCGCGCACGAATTGTTGATCGCCTCGATCTCATCCACAGAAACGACCGCTTCCAGGTAGTTTTCGATGGATTGCTCTGGCGCCCCTGCCGTGTCTGAACATGAGGCGAGGAGGAAAGCAAGCAAGAAAATAGAAAGGGCAACTCTATAGTTCATGTTAATTTTTTGACGACTAGGGTTGAAAATCGAACCGATTCGCAAGCTCCGTAATAATTGCTTCAGCGAATTCAAGTGTACCCTGCGGGGTCAAATGGATCGGAGTGTTGGTGAATTCAGTATTAACAGCCGCTTGCCATAGATCAACATACGGCCAGCCGCGAGCTGAGCTTTCGTTTTGCATCAACGCGCGGTAGGCATCGTAGACCCAGCGTGGATAGAAGGAGTTGTAGCGAACAGCTGAATTCGCACCGTCGCTGACAAAGATCGGCTCATTCACGATTAGGACAGGTGTCTCACCAGCCATGTCGATCCCGGCTTGCAAAACATCCAACGCTAGAAAATTTTGAGGTAGCTCAGGCGGAAGCAGCCCGTAGTAATCCTCGTTTGCTTCCAAGTCTGTCGCGCGTAGCTCGATTTCTTCGGGGATGAAAACATCGATACCGGTGGCCGCCCACGAAAACCCATAAAGCTGGAGGCGGGCAATATCTGCAAGATTACGGCGCTGGCCGATAAGGGTGCGATCGAAAAGGTTTTCCTCAGGCAGGTCAGAACGGCTTGCGTCTATTGCCAAATTAAATCGTGGGATCAAATTTCTGATTCGGTCCAAATTGTTTTGTACTATCGGCGATGAAGTTTGCTTATTAAAGGGAAACGATTCGAGAGTCACCGGCCAAATGATGAGGTCTGGCTCGTATTGCATTGCGTAATCAAGGATCATCAAGTCTTTGGTCAGTGAGATGGTGGGATGACCGAGGTTGTAGAAAACAACCTCGCGCCCATCTGCACTTTGCAACCCTGTCTGATTCAGCGCGCCGGTCAACGTATCTTCATTTTCTAACAGAAATCCCCACACGGAGGAGTCCCCCATAACGAACACGCGGAATTCCTCTGCGGACTTTGGAGCCCCGACCAGTTGGTGCGAGGCAAACATGGCTTCAAGACTATAAAGATTGAGATTGTAAGAACGCGCCGGATCATCACCATAGGGCAGCCGCTCGCGGCCGGGCAGCAACCAATTGTATAAGCTCACCTTGCCGATCGCGGGCATTGGATTAACAAAAGCGAACAGAAGATTCAGAGCTGCAAAGAGGGCGAAACTCTTGAGCAGCAAGCGCGGCAATGAAATCTTGTCGGAATTCATCAGGCTCCGACTCCAAACAAAGTCCTTAGAACCCGCATGGCGTTATCCGGCTCAGGCAGCGCAAACCAAACCCAGCCAAGCGAGACATACCCGAACGTTAGCAATGTCGACACTTGGGATGGCACCGCCGCAAACGCCGAGCGAGACTTTGTGAGCTGTAGCCATTGATTGTGGACAAACAACCCCACCCCATGCCACAGACCCCAGACCAAGAAATTCCAGGTGATGCCGTGCCACAAACCGATCAGCGCCATCGTACTCAACTGCGCCAACATGACGATCAGCCAGGGCGGCATGTTACCTGTGCGCAGCCCCCGGGTGAGCGGATTGAAGTAATACGACCGAAACCATTGCGCGAGGGTAATGTGCCAACTGTTCCAGAAAGCCGTGATATTGGGCTTGGTGTATGGGCGATCGAAGTTCTCAGGTAGCAGGATGCCGAACAGCAAGCCGAGACCAATGGCTATGTGGGTGTAGCCAGCGAAGTCGAAGAAGATCCGGAAAGCATAGGCAACCAGCAACACCCACATCCATCCGGTCGAGTCGACTTGCTGTGCATTTGTAGGATTAAGCGCAAAGAACGCCAACCCGTCGGCCAGCACAAATTTCATGAAAAGCCCAACCACGAGTCGGCGCCCTGCACCCAGCAATCTGTTGCCGTCCAAGTGAAATTCGGATTGGAGCTGGGGCGCAAAGCGTTCGATCCGTTCAATGGGGCCAGCAGTAAGGGCGGGGAAGAACACAATATAGGTTACGAAATCGCGCAGCGAGACTTGCGGCAAACGTCCGGCCAAACGATCGCGCAAAACATGAATGAGCCGAAAGGCAATATAAGAAAACCCTAACCAGCCGATATCAATTGACGAAGCCAGCGAAGCATCCTGACCGCTTAAGCCTCGTATCCCTCTGCCTGCCCACTCAGCCAGTGATGGCGACTTGAGCACGATCAAAATCGCAATGATCAACAGAATGCCAAAGTTGAGAAATGCCGCCCGGCCGCGGCCAAGGCGATAAACGAGAAATCCGAACACAGCCAGAACAGCTACAACAAGCAGCGTAATTTCCATTTGCGGGGGGCGAGAGGCCGTCAGACAGCAGACCGGATCAAAATAGCGGCTGGCGCTGAGCAGAAGCACCAGTCCTGCCAATGAGCCGGCAGCCGAGGCATCCTGTTTGTTCAGCGCGTAATCCGCTGGAACAGTCAGAGCCCAGACAACAGCGGCCAAACCAAGACTGACCGCCGGCAGTATAAAGAACAGATTGCGCACCGGCGATGCTGGCTGCAGCCAAAACACCGCCAGCGCACTAGCCACAAAAAGCAGCCAATTTCGGCTGAAGACCTTATAGAAACGCCCGGCCAGCAAGCCTAGGGCGGCAAAAATAAAGATTTGTGTCAGGCTCAAAAACTAGAACCCCTGATAGATCCAGAGCGGAGATTGATCGCTGGTCATGATGAGCAGAGCAACAACGATCAGACAGAGCAAAACAGCGTATACGTTTTCGCGAGATAGCAATTTTTTTAGCATGGCGAGCGGCAATTATACGCGGAGCCGACAGTATAATTTTCGATGATGGATACCTCGCACCGCAACCGCACTCGTGGACAATGGAGCCTTTCGTGGGCGCTAGCAATTGGCCTGCATCAATTGCTCATCCCGATCGTGACTGGAGGGCAAATCAGACAAGATGCTTTTCTTATCTACATTATTTATTTCGGTGTGATTGCTTTCCTTTTCACCTGGACCTTTTTATTTCTGCCAGCCTGGTTAGTGGTTGCTATCATTTTCGTCTTCGGCGGCTTTGTTGAGACCACGTTGTTTGGGGTGGTGCCCAATTTCTTCCTGGCTGGGTTGTTGTATGTTGTCATGTTCGGACTGCCGCGCTGGATCGCCCGTCGCATCTGGAAACCTGATAGCGAAACTCCTTAGCTTTGGATCATTTCGTCAAGATCTATAAAACCCAGGCAGCCGCCTACCACGCGCTGATCGCGGCCGAGGATGTGGACGGCAACCTGCTGCCGGCGCTGCAAGCCATCACTCCTCTAGCCGGCAAGCGCATCCTCGACCTCGGCAGCGGGACCGGGCGCATTCCGCTTTTGTTACGCGGCCTCGATTGCCAGGTTATCTCCGTCGATCTGCATCACGCGATGCTGGTGGAACAGCGAAAGCAACTACTAAGTCAAGCTGGGAGACTGGTCCACGCGGATGTTCGGCGCCTGCCGCTGGACGGCGGAGTGGCGGATATTGTCATCGCCGGTTGGGCGATCGGACACTTTACGGGGTGGTATTCCCAAGCTTGGAAGCATGAAGTTCAAAAAACGATTAGCGAAATGGAGCGAGCCTTGAAGCCGGGCGGCGCGATGATTATTTTGGAAACCATGGGGACTGCAGCTGAAAAAGCCGTCCCACCAAACGCGCCGCTCGCCGAATATTACGCTCTTTTGGAAAACGAGCTAGGCTTCAGCAAGCAGGTCGTAGCAACTGACTACGATTTTGGCAGCATGGAGCGTGCCGCTGAACTGACCGGCTTCTTTTTTGGGGATGAGATGACTGACAAAGTAAAGCGAAACGGCTGGAGCCGTGTCCCAGAGTGGACCGGGATTTGGAGCAAACAGCCTTAATTCGTAAACTTCTTCTTCCACTCCCACAACTTATTCAGCGCCTCAACCGGCGACAGTCCCTCAACATCTAAACCCCTCAGCTCATCCAGTAATGGATTACTTTTAATTTCAGACTGTTTGGCTTTTTCGTCCACCGTCTTCGCCCCGCCCGAGTTGGCTTCTAATTCCTGCAAGATCTCCTGAGCCCGTTGCAGCACCGGCCGCGGCAAGCCCGCGAGCTGGCCCACATGAATTCCGTACGAGCGATCCGCCCCGCCGGGGATGATCTTGTGCAGGAACACCACTTTGCCGCCCTCGTCGCTGACGGCCACATTGTAGTTACGCACACCAGGCAGCGTCGCTGCCAACTGCACGAGCTCATGGTAATGAGTGGCGAACAGCGTGCGCGCTTTTAATTTCGCCTGGTTGTGAATGTACTCGATCACTGCCCAGGCTATTGAAAGCCCATCGTAGGTGCTCGTTCCGCGCCCGATCTCGTCCAAGATCAGCAAGCTTCTTGATGTGGCGTGATGCAAAATATTGGCGGTCTCAACCATCTCAACCATGAAGGTGCTCTGGCCGGCATGGATCTCATCTTGCGCGCCAATACGCGTGAAGATCCGATCCACCAACCCGATCCGTGCGCTCTTCGCCGGCACGTAGCTGCCCATTTGCGCCATTAGCACGATCAGCGCTACCTGGCGCAAGTAAGTAGATTTGCCGCTCATGTTAGGCCCGGTAATCAGCCGGACCGTTTCGCCCTCTTCGAAAACCGTGTCGTTTGGCACAAAGCGCGTCTGCCCGGGCAGCAAGCGCTCGACGACCGGATGCCTAGCCTCGCGAACCTCCAAAGCCGCATCCGCGGTCAACTCTGGGCGCACATATCCCTGCAGCGCCGCCACCTCAGCTAAGCAAGTTAACACATCCAGCAAAGCGAGTGCCCGCGCGCTTTGCAGCAAAACTTCAGCAGATTTGGATAGCTCCACACAAATTTCTTTGAACAGCCGCGTCTCAACTTCCAGGATGCGCTCTTCCGCGTTCAGCACCTGGGTCTCAACCTCTTTCATTTCCGGCGTAATGTAGCGCTCTGCATTCACCAGGGTCTGTTTGCGAATGTATTCAGCTGGCATACCAATATCTTTCGCCCGTGTCACCTCGATGTAATAGCCATGCACCTTGTTGAACCCGACTTTCAGCGTCTTGATCCCGGTGCGCTGGCGCTCGGCGGTCTCCAGATTCGCGATCCAATCCCGCGCATTTCGCGTCGAAGCTAATATCTCGTCCAGCTCGCTCGAATATCCAGAGCGGATAACGCCCACATGCCCCAGCACCGCTGGCGGATCCTCCGCAATCGCACTTTGCAGCAATTTCAAATCTTCCGCGCGTTCCGACAAGCCGCCCAGCAAATTGCCTAATTGAGGTTCCCCGCTGGGTAGTATCCGCTTCACCGCCGGAATTGCTTCCAGCGTGCTTCGGATTGCCGCCAGGTCCCTCGGCTGAGCGCTCCCGCCCAACACTCTGTTGACCAGCCGCTCCAAGTCATTCAGCGGCTTTAGGGCAGCCCGCAACTCAGCGCGCCGCAACCCATCACTATGGAATAGGGCCACGCCATCCTGGCGCCCAACAATTTTCTTAACATCCAGCAACGGCTTGCCAACCCACTGACGCAGCAACCGCCGTCCCATTGGCGTCACGCAGCGATCCAACACGCCCAATAGCGAGCCCTCTTCGCTGCCGCGCAGTGTTTCGGTCAGTTCAAGGTTGCGGCGCGCCTCGCCGTCCAGGGTCATGAATTCATTCAGCCCATAGGTGTTAAAGCCCGTCAATAATTGCAAGGTGGCAGGCTGGGTTTCTTGCAAGTATTGCAACAACGCACCTGCCGCCTGCAACGCTAGCGGTTTATCTCCAAGTCCAAAAGACTTGAGCGTTGCCGCCCCAAAATGGGCCAGCACTACTTCCTTACATCGTCCAAGTTCAAACCGCCAACCCGGCACCCCTGTTGGGTTTGCGCTCAAGCCGTCCGGATTGAATTCCTTGTCCGGATAGAGCATTTCTGCCGCCGCCAGCCGCTGCAGCTCCGCTCGCAGCGCGCCGCGATTGTCCAGCTCGGTAGCGGCAAATTCCCCGGTGGTTACATCCGCGTAAGCGAGCCCGGCCCGCTCATCATCAATAAAGATTGCTGCTAGATAATTGTTGGCATCGCCGCGCAGCAAACCTGGCTCCACGATCGTCCCCGGCGTGACGATTCTCACCACCTCGCGCGGCATCAGCCCCTTAATTGGCTCATCTCCTACCTGCTCGCAAATAGCCACGTGATGGCCCTTCTCGATCAGTCTTGCCAGATAATTCTCGGCGGCGTGGTGCGGCACTCCCGCCATCGGCACGCGGGTGCCCTTTGCCACATTCCGCGATGTCAGCACAATATCCAGCTCTCTGGCCACCAGTTCTGCGTCCTGGTCGAAGGTCTCATAAAAGTCGCCCAGGCGAAAAAAGACAATTGCCTCTGGGTGCTGGCGTTTGATGTCCAAATATTGTTGGCGAACCGGGCTGATGTTTACATCAATAAATGAATCTTGAACCATATCGAAATTCTAACAGTGCCTTTTAGGCAAAAATCCCTAATTTGCCGTGAAACCGCTTTAGTTTATAATGCCGTCACTATACTTTCTAGAATTGGAGGTACAAGGCAATGGCAAGTGTTACATACGATCATGTCAGCAAGAAGTTTGGCGACGTGCTGGCCGTCAACAATCTCAATATTCAGGTAGAGGATAAAGAATTTTTGGTGTTAGTCGGACCCTCAGGCTGTGGCAAAACCACCGCTCTACGGCTCCTCGCCGGACTGGAAGATATTTCAGACGGCACGATCTCGATCGGCAAACGAGTGGTCAATGACCTGGCGCCCAAAGACCGCGACATCGCCATGGTGTTTCAGTCTTATGCCTTGTACCCTCATATGACGGTCTTCGATAACATGGCCTTCGGCTTGCGCCTGCGCAAGATGCCGAAGGACGAGATCAAACGCCGTGTAGACAAAGCTGCTGCGATCCTAGGCATCGGCGAGCTGCTGCAGCGCAAACCCCGCCAGCTCTCCGGTGGACAGCGCCAGCGTGTGGCTTTGGGCCGCGCCATTGTGCGCGAACCCAACGTCTTCCTACTCGACGAGCCGCTCTCCAACCTAGACGCAAAGCTGCGCGTGCAAACCCGCGCCCAGATCAGCAAACTCCACAAAGATCTCTCAACCACCTTCATCTACGTCACTCACGACCAAGTCGAAGCTATGACCATGGCAACTCGCATCGCCGTCATGAACTTCGGTGTCCTTCAACAAATCGATACCCCCCACAACCTCTACGAACAGCCCGCCAACAAGTTCGTGGCAGGCTTTATCGGCTCCCCCGCCATGAACTTCTTCGATGGCAAAATTGAGAAGGCGAATGGCAAGCTGGTGCTGGACGCAGGTCACTTCAAAATGGACGTGCCCAAGAACCGCACCGCCGCTTACGAGCCCTATGCGGGCAAGGCTGTCACAATGGGCATTCGTCCTGAAGATGTGCATAACGACAAGTTCGCCCCCAGCAACATCACTCCGGCCAAGGTGGACGCTAAAGTTGAAGTGGTCGAATTGATGGGCAACGAGATCGTGGCTTACTTCAAAGCCGGCAACAACGACTTCGTCGGCCGCGTCGATCCTCGCTCCGAATACACCTATGGTGACAAGGTGCAAGTTGTCTTCAATGCTGACAACATGCATCTGTTCGACAAGGAAACCGAAAAAGCCATCCGCTAGTTTCAACTGGATGAAACGCCTAAACAAAGCGCGCAGAGCCTTGCGCGCTTTGTTTTTTTGTTAGGATATAGCCATGCCACTAGACATCCTCCCGTCACTGCTCAAAGAATCCAAAACCAAGATCGTTTTGCTCATCATGGACGGGCTCGGTGGCTTGCCGCTGGTTCCCGGTGGCCCGACCACCCTCGAAGCCGCCCAGACGCCCAACATGGATCGATTGGCCGCCGAAGGCACTCTCGGCCGTAGCATTCCGGTGCGCCCCGGCATCACCCCAGGGTCCGGCCCTGCGCACCTGGGCTTGTTCGGCTATGACCCATTGCAATATCCCGTCGGCCGCGGCGTGATGGAAGCTCTGGGCATCGGCATGGATATTGGCAAAGGCGATGTGGCTGCCCGCGGCAATCTCTGCACACTCGACGCCAAAGGCAATATCACCGATCGGCGCGCCGGCCGCATCTCCAGCGAAGAAGCTAAACCGATCATCGAATCCTTACAATCAATAAAAGTTGAAGGCGTAAAGGCCGAGGTTCAACACGTGAAGGAATATCGTTTTGCGTTGGTACTGCGCGGCAAAGGACTAAAAGGCGATATCGAAGACACTGACCCCCAAGGCACGGGTGCCAAGCCACTGGCAGCCAAAGCAAGCAACGCCGGCTCCAAGAAAGCGGCTGCGGCAGTAAACGAATGGACAAAGAAAGCGCTGAAGATCCTGGCCAAGCAGCCCAAAGCAAACGGTCTTACCCTGCGCGGTTTCGGCGGCGACCCGGCGTTGCCCACCTACAAAGACGCATATGGCCTCCGCGCCGGGTGTGTCGCGGTCTACCCGATGTACAAAGGCGTTTCGAAACTGGTTGGGATGGATGTCGTCAAATTCAGCGGCGAGAGTCCCACTGACGAATTCGCCGCGGCAAAGAAAGTATGGAACAACTACAACTTCCTCTTCATCCACGTCAAAAAAACCGACAGCATGGGAGAAGATGGAAATTTCGACGGGAAGGTCAAGATCATCGAAGGTGTTGATCAGGCTATGCCAGGCCTAATGGCGCTTAAGCCTGATGTACTGATCATCACTGGCGATCATTCCACGCCGGTAAAGATGCGCAGCCACTCCTGGCATCCGGTGCCTCTTCTGCTCTGGGCACCCGAGCTTGCTTTCAGGGATGAGCAGACCCGCTTCGGCGAGCGCGCCTGCAGCCAGGGCGGCTTGGGCACCCTCCTCGCCACCGACATCATGCCGCTGGCCCTCGCTCACGCTGGCCGATTGGAAAAGTTCGGCGCTTAACTACTTATTGGAGCCTTGCCATGGATATTCTTTCTAAACAGCTAAGCGACTACCTCGAAAATCTGGTTCCGCCGCGCCATCCTGAACTCAAAAAGATGGAGGATTACGCTGCAAAAAATAATTTCCCCATCATTGGCCCCATCTGCGGCCACCTGTGCTACCAGATGGCACGCACGATTGGCGCTAAACGGATCTTCGAACTCGGCTCAGGTTATGGTTATTCGACTGCCTGGTTTGCGCAAGCCGTCAAAGAAAACGGCGGTGGAGAAGTCCACCACGTGGTTTGGGATGATGAGCTGTCTAAAATGGCTCGTGAGCATCTTAAGACACTGGGCTACGAAGGCACAGTTAAGTACACAGTCGGCGAAGCGATCCAAACTTTGCAGCATTCGCAAGGACCGTTCGATCTGATCTTCAACGATATTGACAAGGCTGACTATCCGAAATCATTGCCGCTTATCTACGACAAACTGCGCGTCGGCGGTGTGCTGATCATCGACAATATTTTGTGGAGCGGGCGCATCTTCGACGACATGGATCAGAGCGATGCGACCAAAGCCATCCGCGAAACAACAGGCATGGTGATGAACAATGATCGCTGGGTCGCATCGGTTGTTCCGATGCGCGATGGCCTGCTGGTTGCCACGAAGCTGCGTTAGATCTCGCGTCAAACGCGTTTGCGAGGACGTTGGTCAGCGCAGCTGACCTGCGACGAAGCAATCCCCAACAAAAGCTTGCACCGCTTTTACGGAAATAGGTCAACAGCCGATTTGTTGAAACAAAAAGACCTCCTTGCGGAGGTCTTTCCTATTGAGCCGGCACCAGCTTATAGACGCTTCCGCTTGACCCACTTGGCCCGCCCGATCGATTGGTCAGCAAGTAGATCTCACCGGCTTCATCCGTGGCCAGCGAAAGGATAAAAGCCGGGCTGCTATGCAGGAACTCGTACGCCCAAGTCTCGTTTCCTAGCTCCTCGGGCTCTACGTAAAACACGCCGCCTTGCCCAAGCCCCCAATCGACGAAAATATAGTTCCCCTGCATCTCGGGGATTGCCGCGCCGCGGTACACATAGCCACCGATCACCGCCACGCCGCGCACATGGTCGTAGACCAGCCTCGGCTCGATTAGCGGAGCGCCGCGTTCATCCTCACTAGCGCACTCGTCTATCTGCGCTCCGTCGGGATCAAAGCACGCCACGCCTTCGCGGATCGGCCAGCCATAATTGCCGCCAGCCTCCACGGTATCGAGCTCTTCCCAATATTGAGCGCCAACGTCGCCGAGGATCAACCCGTAATCCTCGTCAAAGCTAAACCGCCACGGATGCCTGAACCCGAGCGCATAAATCTCGTCCAGCCCGCCGCTGCCAACAAATGGGTTATCCGGCGGAATGCCGTATGGCTCGCCAAAATCCACATCAATGCGCAGCAGCTTGCCGAACATGAAATCAAGGCTCTGCACCCAGCCGTTTGGGTCGCCGCCAATGCCGCCGTCCCCGAACGAAATGTACAGGTAGCCGTCCGGCCCAAACGCCAACCCACCCCCATTGTGGTTGTAGCGCGGGTGATCGAGCTCGATCAAGATCCGCTCCGAATTCCGGTCGGCCACATCTAGGTTCTCAGCGGAGCGCGAAAATTCCGAAACATGGATCGTGCTATCCCAATCATCAGGAGCGGTATCACGTAGAGGCGCAGTGTAAAAGACGTAGAAGAGCCCGGTTTCTGCAAAGCTGGGATGAAGGGCTAAGCCGAGCAAGCCCCGCTCGTCGTACGAGGGATCCACTGAGCGCATCCGATCGCGCAGATCGAGGAAGGGCTCATCCGCTACAGAGCCGTCAGGACCAAGCAGATAGATCACCCCAACCTGATCGGCCAGCAAAAAGCGGCCGCTTCCATCAGGAATCTCGTCCATATCCAAAGGTGCGGCAAAGCCCTCTGCCAAAAGTTCGAGTGAAACCAGCGCTGACGATCCGCTGACCACCGTTGGCTGTTCAACAGACGAGCTCGCAGGCGCCGCGCAACCTGAAAGGATTAGTGCTGAGATGAAGCTCAGAACAATAAAATTTCGCATGATTTTACGAAATCCTCGTCTACCGTTTCCGGGCTTTAGGCTTGGGTTTGGCTTCCGCCTTCGCTGGCGCAAAACGCCAGAGCAAGGCTCCCGCGCCAAGACTTAGAACCGCCAGCGCGATAAACACGTCGCGCCAAAAGCGCAGCGGGAACAACCGAATTAGAGTGTCTGAATAGAAGAATAGCCAGCTATCGCCCTCGAAGAAAATGCTGTGAAATCCGGTGAACAAGGCATTGAAGCTCACCCCAATAAACACCATTGCCACCACCAGCGCGACCACCGTTATCTTGCCGCCCCGCCCCGCCCAATCTCGAAAATCAGCCAGAAATCCAAAATGCCAGGCCGCCGCGCCAACGCCGAGAAGCAAAACCAGCAGGACCACCCAAATATCCAGAAACTGCTGCGTCAGCACTTTTACGTCGTACATGTGGCTGAGTTCGCGTTCGTTGTAAAGAGGCGTGCCATCCTCGAACCGCTGACCCCCTAGAAACGAAATGCCTTCGTTGTTTAACAAATAATCCATCGCCAGCGGTGCGTATTCCAATCGTTGCTCGAGGGTCATCCCATAGCTATCTTCCGGAAACCCGGGCGTGTGATACTCCAGATTGACAAAGACCGGTGTAAGCAGCAGCCTCACCCCGGTCAAAATGATCGCGAAAGGAATAATGATGCTCACAACCCAACCAGCGACTCTCTTCATTGCAATGTTTCTATCTCTCCAGAGGCAATAAAGTTCAACACCATGCTATTGATGATCCACTCGATCGGGGCGCGCTCGTCCGTCAGCACCAAGCCACCCGTCGGCGTCGATTGCCGATATGCCAATGTTCGTTCAATCGATGAGATCAATAACGGATGCACATCCTCACTTAGTAACAATTCGTAATTGGCTTCCAAATTATCAAATGAGGTTGGTTGCACCGTTGCATACACCAGCGAATTGAATGTGTCCGGCACATCCATCACATGCACGCTGGGGAATACTTCCAGAAGCGTCGCCACCAGCGCATCGATCAGGCGGCGGTCATTCGGGGCACGGCCCACATTGATCGCCAGCACGCCGTCCTGCGTCAAATGCGCGCGGCACAGCTGGAAAAATTCTACTGTGGTGAGATGTGGGGGAATGTACGGCGGCCGGTAAGCATCGATCTCGATCAGCGAATAAATCTGCCCGCTATGCTCCAGCCCCCAGCGCCCATCCTGCGCGATTGCATTCAAATTCGGCATGGTCATACCAAAATAATTGCGCCCCACTTCAATGATCGCCGGATCCAGCTCAAAGCCATCGATCGGTAGCGCGCCATACACCTCAGTTGCTTCGCGGGCGCTCGTCCCCGCCGCCAGCCCAATCACCGCGATCGATTCAATATCACTTACTGAAAAGGGCGGTGCGTTGAAAAACGGCGCAGCCAGGAACTGCTCCCAAGGTCCGCGGAAATCCAGATTGTCGGAGTTGTAAACCGAGTGCACGCCCTGCCCCTCATTGAGCCGCAGATACCGCGTGTCGTTGAACTCCAGCACCTGGATGTAGTTATAGGCCGATTCGGTCTCGTAGATCTGCCCGGTCGTTTCCTTCAACACCCCACCCGCCCAGATCGCCGCCAGCACGCCCAGCAGCACCGGCATCCACAGCCAGCGGGCAACCACCCGCCAACCTTGCGAGGTCCCCAAACCAACCAGCGCCACGGCCATCAAGTAAAAGCTGAAGATCAAGAACGTTGCCGTGCTTCCAACCAGCGGAATAAACAGCAGCACCGGGAGGAATGTGCCGATAAACGAGCCCAGCGTCGAGATCGCATAAATGCGGCCTGACACACGCCCCGCGTGCTCCTTGTCACTCATCGCCAAGCGGATCGCGAACGGCGACATCGTGCCCAGCAGCGTGATCGGCACGACGAACAGTACCAGCACCGACACGAACGACCCGGCCAACACCCCAATCGCCAGCTGATCGAATGCATCCGCCGCGGCGCGCAGCACCGGCCGCGCTACCAGCGGGGCCACCCCAGCCGTGAACGCGCCCCACAGCATGATCCGGTAGAACGTAAAGAAATTCGGCGACCTGTCCGCCCAGCGTCCGCCGATGAAATACCCAGCCGTCAAATAAATAAGGATCAGCCCGATGATGCTCGCCCACACTAGGTTACTAGTCCCAAAAACATTGCCCAGCAACCGCGATGCCGTCAGCTCTATCGCCAATGTGGCCATTCCTGAAGAAAATACCGCGAAGTAAAGGAAACGGTTGGACATAAGCGCCGATTGTACTGGGAAAGCCTTTCACAAAATATCGATAGGATTGTTAGATATACGCAACGATGCACACCAAACCCACATTTGAATCCTTGGTAGACGCGCACAGCAGCGAACTGTGCGCTTACCTCTGGCGCATGCTCGGCGATGAAGGCGAAGCGCGCGATTGCCTGCAGGACACATTCTTGCGCGCCTACCGTGCCTACCCGCGTGTGCAAGATTACAGCAACCTGCGCGCCTGGCTTTACAAGATTGCCACCAACAGCGCCCGCACCCAGCTTGGCCGAAACATCCGTCGCGACACCCGCAACACGCCTTATATAGAAAGGGTCGCCTCGCGCGAGAAGGCTGTCGATGCTCAGGTGCTCGAGCGCATCAGCGTCGCCGAGGTCAAGCAAGCCGTCATGGAGCTCCCGCCCAAGCAGCGCGCCGCGCTCATGATGCGCAAATATCAGGAGCTCGATTACGCCGAAATTTCAGCCGCACTCGATTGCACTGAAGAAACAGCCCGCGCTAACGTGTATCAGGCGCTGAAAAGTTTACGCAAGAAATTAAAGGATGTGGAATATGGCCAATAAATCTGGCAATCAGATGGACGAATACACAAGCTGGCTCGAAGGCGAAGCTGCCGGAGACTCTGTCACCGCCGCCCTCGACGCGGTTTACGCACCTGGCCCCAGCCCAGAAGGGGCTCGCCTTGCAAAGCAAGCTCTGCAAGCCAGTCTGGCGGCCGTCATCACCACGATCTATTACGACCAATTGCACGAGACCCCCCTTGGCCCTGTCTGGGTCGCCGCTGGTTCCCGCGGCCTGGTCGCCATCGAATACAACGGCAGCGAAGAAAATTTCCTGGCTTACTTGCAAAAGCACATCAAAGGTTCGCCGCAACGCTCCGCCGAAAAAGTAGCTGCGGCCAAAGAACAATTGCTCGCTTACCTGCTCGGCAAGAGCAATCAGCTCGACCTCGACTTCGATCTCAGCAGCATCACCCCGTTCCAGCGCCGCGTGCTCGAAGCCACAGCCAAGGTTCCGCGCGGCAAAGTCTCCACCTACGCCGAGATCGCTCGCCTCATTGGCAATCCCAAAGCTGTGCGCGCCGTGGGCCAAGCTCTGCGCCGCAACCCGATCCCGATCCTGGTCCCCTGCCACCGCGTCATCGCTTCCGATGGCACGCTGGGCGGCTATGGCGGCAACCTGCGCGACAAGCGCAAGATCCAGTTGCTTAAACTCGAAGGCGTCTATCTGACCTGATCTCATCCATCGAGGCGAGTGAGTGATTGCGTATAATCTCACTTATGCCTAAAGTACCAAGCGCCAACGAGATTCGCCAAAGCTATCTCGATTTCTTCGCCAAGAAATACAAGCACACCGTCGTGCCGTCCTCGTCGCTCGTCCCGGGCGGGGACGCCACGTTGCTGTTCACCAATTCCGGCATGGTCCAGTTTAAGGACGTGTTCCTCGGCACTGATAAGCGCCCTTACAAACGCGCCGTGGACTCTCAAAAATGCCTCCGCGTTGCTGGCAAGCACAACGATCTCGAAGACGTCGGCTTCGACAACACCCATCACACTTTTTTCGAGATGCTCGGCAATTGGTCCTTCGGCGACTATTACAAAAAAGAAGCTATCGCCTGGGCTTGGGAACTGCTCACGAAAGAATGGAAGCTGGACCCAGCTCGCCTCTACGCCTCAGTCTTCAAGGACGAACTCAGCGAGATCGAGACCGACGACGAGGCCGCCAACAACTGGCTCGCGCAATCCGGCTTTGAGCGCAGCCACTTGGTCTATTACGGCCGCAAGGATAATTTTTGGGAGATGGCCGACACCGGTCCCTGCGGCCCCAATAGCGAGATCTATTACGACTTCGGCCCCGAGTACGGCGAAACCAAAAGGAACGCCGATGGCGAGATTGATCTCGCCGCCCCACGCTTCGTCGAGATCTGGAACCTGGTCTTCATCCAATACAACCGCACCGGCCCTAAAACCTTAAAGCCCCTGCCCGCCAAGCATGTAGACACCGGCATGGGCCTCGAGCGCATGACCACGGTTTTGCAAAAGACCGACTCCAACTATCGCACTGATCTTTTCACTCCTATCATCGCCAAGGTCCAGAAGTTGGTCGGCCACACCGATAAGCAGGTCGAAGAAAATTTCACGCCCTATCGCGTCATCGTCGACCACAGCCGCGCCGCCACCTTCCTAATCGCCGATGGCGTGGTTCCCGGCAATGTCGGCCGCAATTACATCACCCGAATGATTATCCGTCGCGCCGCCCGTTTCGGGAGCAAGATCGGCCTCGACCAGCCGTTTATGGCCCCGCTGGCAGAAGTCATTATTGAGCACTACGGCGACGCCTATCCAGAATTGGTCAAAAACAAGAAATCAATTCTTGCCAACCTGACCCGCGAGGAAGAACAATTTCAACGCACAGTTGAAAAAGGCTTGGCTCACCTGGACACCTTATTTGCCAGCCTTAATAAAGAAAAGACACTCAAAGGCGAACAGGCCTTCGAGCTTTACGCCACCTACGGTCTTCCGCTCGAGCTCGCCCGCGATATTGCTCGCGAGCGCGGCCTCGACGTCGATGAGGCTGGTTTTCGCGCCGCCATGGAAACGCACCGCACTGCCTCCGGCGGCGGGCACGCCATGGGCACGCTGGGCGGCGACGAAGCCGAGATCTTTGGCGACATCCTCAAAGATCTGCAGAAGAAAAAGAAGCTGACCAAAAAAGGCGTCAAGTACGATCCGTACAAGGCTCTGGAAGCCCAGGGTGAATTGCTAGCACTGGTAAGCAATGGCGAGAAAATCAAGCAGGCCAAGCCCGGCGACAAGGTCGCCGCCTTGCTGCCGACCACGCCGTTCTACGTAGCCTCCGGCGGCCAGATCAGCGACATCGGCGAGATTCGCTCTGCAAATGGAAAAAAATCTTGGGCGATAAAAGTCACCGACACCCAGCAGCCTGCTGCAGGCGCTTTCGTTCATATCGGTGAGGTGACCAAGGGGAACCCCAAAGTCGGCGACAAGGCCGTCGCCCAAGTCGATCGCCGTCGGCGCCAGGACATCATGCGCAATCACACCGCCACCCACCTTCTGCATGCTGCGTTGCACCAGATCGTCGGCGAGCATGCCCGCCAAGCCGGATCGCTGGTCGCGCCCGATCGCCTGCGCTTCGATTTCAATCATTC
>JANWHN010000073.1 GCA_025450445.1 Anaerolineales bacterium
GAGCGGCTCAGCATCCCAGCCACTGAGATCCCGATCTTGCGCCAAGAATATCTAACCAAGTATGGGACCACTATGCAAGGTCTGCGCCTGCACTACCAGGTCGACCCCGATGACTTCATGCTCTATGTCCACGATCTTCCAATCGCTACAATGATCGCGGCGAATTCAGAATTGGCCGAAATGCTGGCTCAGCTCCCGCAAAGCAAATGGATCCTGACCAACTCCACAATCGCCCATGCTCGCAGAGTGCTGGACGCGCTTGGGGTGAGCGATCAATTTGCCGGCATCCTGGATTCCAAGTTGCTGGGCTATCGCAGTAAGCCGGACGCGGAGGTCTATCCGTTGGCGCTCCAGCACATCGGGCAGGATGCGGCTGAATCCATGTTTATCGACGACCAGGCGGCGAACCTTGCGCCCGCCAAGGCACTGGGCGCGGGAACGGTTCTGGTTGGCAGTGCCGCGCCTCATCCGTCCGCAGATCATTCAATGAAGCGAATCGAGGACTTGTTGGCCGTAATCCCGGCTCTGCAGTTCCAGCAAGTAGAATAAGACAAAATGGACCAAACTGGCGGCGCGGTGGTTGCGATCTGCCTGGCCGCCGTGATCGGTCTGGGCGTCCCGGCAATGCTTTATGCCGGCTTACGCCGCGGCGGCACCATTGGCCAGATCGAGCTGATCAAGCGCGCAAGCGGCCGGGCTGGCAAGCCATGGAAGCCCGAAGACGACCAACTGGCCGAACTTTCTCGTCGCGTTGAAGAACTCAAAAAGAAATAGGTTTTATCCTTCTCTTATACTGCTGTGCTAATCTAGAACTTAGACAACAAATCCTCCCACCCCTCCCAGGAAAACCATGAAATCAAACAGACCCCTGATCATCGCCTTCGGCGCGCTGCTGGCGATCGCAATATGCGCGTGTGTTGGCGTCGCTGCTTTTTTCGGAACCTTCCAGGATCGGTTTACTGAGCTTCTGCAGGATCCCGCCACGATATTCGAGCCGCAAATCAACTCAACAGAGGAAGGCGAAGCGATTGCTGTTCCCTTAGGAGAAGATGTCGATCTGGCCGCGTTGTTTGCGCCAATGTGGGAAGCGCGTGGATTTCTGCGCGAAGATTTTGTCGAGCAACCTGTGAGCGATGCGGATCTGGGCCAAGGAGCTATGGCAGGCTTAACCGCATATCTCGATACGGCCGGGGTCAGCCTCAGCAATCTTGAAGCGCCAGCCGACGCCCCAAGCCCTGAAACTCTTGCGCAAGAGGCCGGAACGCCCGACGAAGCAGCCGCAGACTTTGCGCCGTTCTGGGAAGCCTGGCGCAAACTGCAGTTTGGCGAAGTCAGCCTCGTTAGCACATATGAAGATATTTTCCAGGTTTCGCTGCGCGGCATGGTCGATGGGCTTGGCGATGAGCACACCGGTTACCTGACCCCGAACGAATTACAGCAATCGAATCTTTCGCTGGAAGGCGAATACGAAGGCATCGGCGCATGGGTAGACACAACGACGGAGTTCGTTACCATCATCGCGCCGATGGAAGGCTCGCCGGCTGAAGCCGCCGGTCTGCTCCCCGGCGACACTGTGATCGCGGTGGATGGGCGCGACATGACTGGCATCAACGGCGATGTTGTTATCAGCTACATCCTCGGGCCAGCGGGAAGCCAGGTGACATTGACCATCGAGCGCGAGGGCGAGCCTGCGCCGTTCGATGTGACCATCACCCGTGGGCGAATATTTGTCGCTTCAGTTGAAAGCGAGATGTTGCCCGAAGGGATCGGATACGTGCAATTGCTGACCTTCGGTTCTGACACCGCTTCAGAATTACATCAGCAGCTTGAAGAATTGTTGGCCCAGAATCCGAGCGGAATTATCCTCGACCTGCGCAACAATGGCGGCGGTTATCTCGACACAGCCGTTACGACCACCTCGGAATTCATTGACGACGGGATCGTTCTCTTTGAGGAATATGGCGACGGCACCCGCGAAGAATACACGAGTCTTGGTGACGGGCTGGCTACAGATATTCCGCTGATCGTCTTAGTAAATGGCGGCACCGCATCGGCTTCGGAAATCCTGGCCGGCGCAGTGCAAGATTATGAGCGTGGCACCCTGGTGGGCGAAACCACGTTCGGCAAAGGTTCCGTGCAGATCACGCGCCTGCTTTCCAATGGGCAAGGAGCATTGCGCATCACAATTGCTCGCTGGCTGACGCCAAACGAACGCCATATCCATGGCTTGGGACTGGAGCCTGATGTCGTAGTTGCACTGACCGAGGAAGATACGGCCGCCGATCTCGATCCACAATTGGAGCGGGCGATCGAGCTCATGCTCGAGCAAACCAGCTAAGAATTAGTTAGAGGAGACAAGAATGTTTTTGAATACGGGTTACCTGATCTTTATGGTGCCAGCATTTATCGTGATGATGCTGACACAGTGGTATGTGAATTCGACCTACAACAAATGGGGACGTGTTGCCAGCCGCAGCGGTCTGAATGGCGCCGAGGTCGCTCGCCGATTGGTCGAGCGCGGCGGCTTAAGCGATGTCACGGTTGAGCAAGTGGCCGGCCGTTTGAGCGACCACTATGATCCACGCAGCAAAACACTACGCCTCTCAGCCGGTGTTGCGCAAGGCGCATCAGTGGCTGCGATCGCCGTGGCCGCGCACGAGCTGGGGCACGCGGTGCAGGACCGCGAGGATTACTTTCCCTTGCGTTTGCGATCGGCGCTTGTGCCTGCGGTCAACATCGGTTCGTATCTCGGCTGGTTCCTGATCATCATCGGCTTCGCTCTGCGCTTCACCGAGCTGGCCTGGTTGGGGGTAGCCGTTTTTGCGGGCGGGGCAATATTCGCGCTGGCTACGCTGCCGGTTGAGCTGAACGCATCAGCGCGAGCGAAGCAACTGCTCACCACTGCAGGCATCGTCACTGATGAGAATGAGCGTTCCGGTGTGAACAGCGTATTGAATGCAGCCGCTTTGACATATGTGGCCGCGTTGTTCACCGCGATTCTGCAATTGCTTTATTATGGAAGCTTAGTTCTCGGGATGGGTCGCAGACGATGAAAAACAAAATCGCGCTTTATCTGGTAATAGGGGTCTTTTTGCTGTCTGCATGCAGCCCCGCCGTCGCTGGGCCAACAACCACTTCCTTTATCACTCCGGTTCCCGCGACGAACACCGTTGAAGCCAGCCCGACCTCGTCGCCAACAGAAACTCCAGCGCCATCACACCTGGTGATCTACGATTTCCAAGAACTGCACTGCCAGGCCACGTGGACCAACAATGGCCAGAACCTCCCCTGCACTGCAAATATCTACGATGAAAATCTGGGCGGTAGTGTGAGCATCGCCAATGAGAGCGATATGGAAAGTATCACTTTGGTCGGCGATTCCGCCCTGATGACTTATCCCGCTCATGATGGGAGCTTCCGCGGCATCTTTGGCGCATATCCGCCCATCTCCATCGTTCAAGGAGACGAGTTCCGTGCCACTATTGGCTGCATGGGTGTAACGACCGAATTCGACGAGTGCGATGTTGAATACTCACTAGAGTACTACGACGCAAACGAGAACTACTTCGATAGCCAAATCACCGGTTGGTTTTGGAATGAAACCAACGACGGTGAAATTCATGAGATTGTTGTGGATCTCTCCGCGTTAGCAGGTCAAACGGTTCGTCTTGTTTTAGTTGTTCGCGACAACGGCGACCCAACTGACGACACTGCCCTCTGGCTGCACCCACAATTGTGGCGCAGCCAGTTCAATCCCTAATAAAAAAGCCCTGCAATTGCAGGGCTTTTTTATTTCAGCAGGTCACGTGCAGCTTGTTCAAAACTAGGGAATTTGAACGTGAATCCTTGCTCTTGTAACTTCTTCGGGATCATTCGTTGCCCATCCATGACCACCGTGGCGACCTCGCCCATCGCAATCTCAAATGCAAAGCGCGGCACGGGCATCAACACCGGACGGCGCATCACTTTGCCCAATGTCCTCGCAAATTCACGATTGCTAACAGGATTAGGCGCGCTGAGATTGTAAACATCGCTTGCTTTCGGGTTTTCGATCAAGAATTGCAATGCGGCAATGTAATCTTCAAAATGTATCCAGGGGTAGTACTGCTTGCCGCTTCCAAACCAGTTGCCCGCGAACAATTGAAAAGGCAAAACGAGGAGGGGAAATGCGCCGCCTTTCAGCGTCAAGGGAATACCGGTGCGAATAACAACTCGTCGCACTCCCATAGCCTCGACTTCCTGAGTGGACGCTTCCCATTCTTTGCAAAGGTTGGCGAGAAAATCAGAACCGGGTGGTCCTGATTCAGTTAGCGGCTCGTCGCTACGCGGGCCGTAATATCCAACCGCCGAGGCTTGCAAAAGAACGGCAGGCTTCTTGCTTGCGGCGCGAATTGCTTCAACGACGGCGCGCCCGGCGTCTAGGCGGCTTTGGCGAATGAGTGCCTTGCGCCGGCGTGTCCAGCGGCTCGGCAGAAAGCCGTCCCCCTTAATACTTTCACCCGCCAGATTGACGACCGCACCCGCCCCGTTCACTAGATCTCCCCATCCGGCTGAAGTCTGCCCATCCCAGCCAGCGGCTCGTGCACCAGAAGGAAGACCCTTTACATTCTCCGGTGCCCTGCTGAGGATGATGACCTCGTGGCCGCTCGCAACCAGCTTCTCGGTGAGGGCCCTTCCGATCAACCCAGACCCACCTGTAATGATTACGCGCATATTTCTCTTCTAGTTAACGAGCGCTGGTTTTTTTCTGCAACAAAGCCTCTTTTTCAGGGTCCGGCAGAAAAGCAAGATATAGGGCATTGACCTGTGCCTGGCGGATCTGGTCAGGGCTGAGCCCAGCCATGGGGGCAGCCTGCTCATATTCGTAGGGCAAGGTGATATTGCTAATTCCGGGATCATCGGAATTGATCGTCGCCAGCAGCCCGGCTTCCAGCTGAGCTTTTAGCGGGTGAGCGGCATAACTCGGGACGGTGCTGGTTTGCACGTTGCTGGTGAGGTTCGCCTCAATGCCAATTCGATGCTCCAGCATGTGCTCGACCAAGGTGGGGTCATCCAGGGTGCGGACGCCGTGGCCAATGCGCGTGGCGCCCAGGTCGCGGACCGCCTGCCATATGCTCTCGGCTCCGGCCGCTTCGCCAGCGTGGACCGTGATCTGCCAGCCAGCATCGCGGGCGATCTTGAAATGCTCGACAAATAGCTTGCATGGAAAATTGGCTTCATCTCCAGCCAGGTCGAGACCAACGAAATTCTCTTTGTTGGCGAGCAGGGCTTGCAGCTCACCCATCGCAGCCTCAGCGCCGAAATGGCGGCTCAAGATGCCGATCAGGTTAACCTTTACACCTGTTTCATCCCTACCCTGTTGGATACCTTCAGCGATTGCAGCTGACACAGAAGCGGGGTCAAGACCATGAGCCTGGGACATGAAAAGCGGGCTGAAGCGCAACTCGATGTAATCAATGCCCTCATTCCTGGCGTCAAGTACGTTTTCATAGGCGATCCGCCGGCAGGCGTCGTAATCAACGAGCACTCCGGTCATCCATTTGAAGCGGGCGATAAATTCCATAATCCCCGGCTGGGCATCGCTTACCTGCACGTGCGGGCGCAAATCTTCGAGAGTCCAGGCGGGCAACGCTAAATTATGTTTGCGCCCCAGATCTAAAATAGTTTCAAGCCGCACACTGCCATCAAGGTGGCGGTGTAGATCAACAAGAGGAAATTTTGGATCAATCATACGCCCACCGTTGGATTTGTAACCGTGCTTTGATTCTCTGATCGTGGTTTTCGGGAGAAGCTCATTAACCCCTCTCGCACTAGTGTTGGGGGCGAGTATACACCGGTTTTTTTCCGCATCCGTTAACACAAAAGAGCGGTGAAATTCACCGCTCTTTTGCGAATTATAAATCAGCTAAAAGACTAGCGCTTCTTCTTCTTCGTCGTCTTCTTAGCCTTCTTCTTTGCTGCTTTCTTTCGTTTCTTGGCTGCCATTTCTTTCTCCTTCCGCGGATTTTTCGCGAAATAAATATTTCGCGATGATTAGGAGAAGTATAGGTGGGGCAGTGTGTAAAAGTTGTGTAATTTTGCGTTCAAATTGGTTCGAAACAGCAAAAATACGTGTAAAAAACGTTGAATCAACGATTTAAAATGATTTTTGCACGCATTTTTCCGCACTAAAAGAAAAATTTTGC
>JANWHN010000074.1 GCA_025450445.1 Anaerolineales bacterium
GCTTTGCCGCGCCCGCCAACCAACACCTGCGCTTTAACAACTACGCGGCCACCCAGTTTTTTTGCGATCCTGCCTGCTTCTTTCGGCGTAGCCGCTACTTTTCCCAGTGGAACTGGGACGCCATACTTGGCGAACTCTTGCTTCGAGATGTATTCGTGTAACTTCATGTAGGGGAGGGTGCTCCTTTAGAAAAAGCTTGTCCTGCAAACAAACCGGGCGGATTATAACACCGCGACTTTTTACGGACTTATAATTAATCAGAGAAACAAAAAATGAATTTGCGATTCGAACATCATTCGAAACCTCTGCTATCCATGTCCGGATTTGTTTTGCGCGTCTTTGGGTACGTTGGCATAGCTCTAGGTATTGTGCTTGTGTTCCTGGCAATCGGCATATTGGGTTACCACTTCTTTGTTGGCTTGCCTTGGCTGGATGCGACACTGAACGCGGCCATGATTCTTAGCGGGATGGGTCCGGTGGACGCGATTACGACCGAGGCTGGGAAAATATTTGCCTCTATTTATGCAATCGTTGCCGGTTTAGTTTTCGCAATCACTACTGGAATTATTATTTCCCCTATCTTGCACCGCGTGTTTCATCGCCTCCATTTGAAGGATAGTTAGCGGAAAACCAAAAACCTCGTCGACTTGTCGGATCCTCTTTGTAACGTTACGTGGTTAAAGCTATCAGATTTGATAGCAATCATCATAACTTCTGCAGAATCCAACCGTTCCTCTTTTAGAGGAAAATAAAGTGCAAACTGAAGACATTTACGAAAACCTTGATTCCAGGCGATTAAATGCCAGTCAATTAGCAGACCTAATCCTAGCAGATCCAAAAGTGATTGGGTTGGTGGTTGATGGTCTGCGTCAGGACAGTCCGGTTGTCCGGACGACAAGTGCAAAGGCGTTGCGGAATGTAAGTAGAGAAAAACCCCGCATGCTTTACCCTTGGTTCAATTCTTTCGCGACTCTACAAAATTCGGCGAGTTTTTCTGTCAGGATAGAACTTATTTACGTTTTGGCTAATCTTGCCAAGGTAGACACTCAAGACAAACTTGATGACTTGCTGGACGCCTATTTTGAACCGCTTGAGGAAAAAAACCTGCCGATTGCCCGCGCGTTAATTCAAGCCGCCTTGCGCATTGCGACTGCCAAGCCAGGGCTTGCAAAACCGATTGCGGGGCAATTGCTCAGAGTTGAAAATGGAAGATACGAAAACGAAGAATCTCGGCGGATCGTTTATCAAGATGTGCAGAAAACTCTTGACCAAATGAACTCAATGTCTTTGCAAGGTCTTTTCGCTTAGTTATTGAACGACGAACCTCAGCAGCCTGTTGCTCTGGCTGTCCGTCAGCCATACCACGCCGCCCTGGCTGGCTTCAATTCCTTGCGCGATGCCAATAAACACTGCGGTCTGATCGAAGCCGCCAAAGAAGTGCACGAACGTGCCGTCTGATTCATACACGAGCACCCGGCCTGCTTCAGGATCGCCGATGTAAACCCTTCCGTTCGCGCCCACGCTCAGATAAGGCTTGTTCACCAGCGATTGCCCATACCAGCCGGCAATCTTCCATTCCTGCGCCGGCTCAAACACCCCGTCGGCGTAATTGAATACCTGCACGCGCTGGTTCCAGGTGTCAGCCACGTAGAGTTGGCCAAGCTCAGGATCCAGGGCCATACCAACGGGCTCATCGAATTGACCAACGCCTAATCCAAACTCGCCATACTGACTGATAAAGGCACCGTTCGCATCGTAAACCTTAATCCGCTTGTTTCCGGTATCCATGACCAACACGTTGCCGTCGACATCCACTAGGATGTCGCGCGGTCCCCACATCGCAAATTCGCCGGCATCTTGTCCGAACGTTCCCCACATACTGAGGAATTGGCCATTCGCGGTGAACTTCTGGATGCGATGGTTCCAGGTGTCGGTCACATACACAAACCTGCCATCGGGGGAAACAGCCACGCCCCAGGGCTCAAAGAAGGTGCCGCCGGGTGCCTCGCCCTGGCTCAGATCTGCATGAGTGCCCCATTCGTCGAGGAAGGTTCCGTCGTCAGCGAAATGTTGGATGCGGTGATTGTTGGAGTCCGCCACGTAGACGCTGCCATCCGGTGCTATGGTCACTCCGCGCGGTGAATTGAAGTGACTCGGCTGATTACCGAGTTCCCCAATCGCCAATTCCGCCGGCAACTCGATCCCCTTGTCTGCATACGGATCGACAAACTCTTCGCCGGCAACTGGTTGCACGCCCAGATCCCAGATCTGGGCGGCGATGTCCTTGCGAATGTACAAGCGCATAGTGCGCCGCGGATTCCATTGTGACGGGCTTGGGTCCTGGCCTTTTAATTCAAGATAAGGCCGAAACTCGCGGTTCATCCAGATCTGGAAGAGAGCGCTGCGCATTGGCGCATCGTCAATATAGTCGTAAAGTCGAGCCCACACGCGGCGCATGTATTCCGTAAATGGCATCGTGTCGGCTGGTTCGCCCGTCTCCGCGCTGTAAGCGGACCCAATACTGTCGTGTGTAAAGTCAAAATAATCCTGGTTGGGCCACCAAATACGCGTGTACTCGAACATATAAAACGCGTCCGCCACCACCGGCTCGATCTTGCCGTAGTTGGTGTCGCCCACTATGATCACCGGCAGGTCGCGCAGCTCGCGGCCCGGTTGCTCACCGTAATATCGGTTGTTCGGATAATTGCGCAGGTACCACCAGAAGGGGTAGGTGGTTTCGTTGTCGTAAGCCACTTGAATATCGTGGCTATCGGTAGTGCGTAACGAGATCTCTTCCACTTGCTCAAGAATTTCTTTCGGCCCCCGCGCCATGTGCGCGTAAACTAAATATTCCGTCGCGCTGTCGTAATTGATATACGATGCGCGGAAAGCAGCCCGCGCCGTCAGGAAAGCCAAGCCGGCAAAGATAAATAACAGGCTCAGCCGGTTTAGCTGCGCCACGCTCCATCTTTCTTCCTGCGCCAGCCACGTCAGCGCATACAAGCTCACTGCACTGGCGATCACATAGAACAAGAATCGATAGGTGTCCTGAAGCTGGACCTGCTCGGTCCCTGCAAACGGTGGGTGCAACCCCAGGAAACTTCCCAGCATATTGATGACCGCGATCGCGAACACTGCGATCAGCAGTACGATGAAAATTCCGCGCGACCGCGCCAACGCCGCCCAATTGATCCGCTTGATCACCCAGCCGATCGCCCAGCCGCTCAGCAGGATCATCGGCAGCGCGATGTGGCAGGTCAGCCACGGCATCTTCTCCCCAGCGATGGTGAATGCAACTAATGATGAAAGAGTCCAGAATGCCAGCAGCGTCAGAGCGAGGCGCCGGCTCTCTGCTGGCTTTAGATTTCGATCTTCGGTGTCTTCAACCCGCTTCTTGCTCTCTTTGCGGTCATGTCGCCACAACCCGAATCCGAGCGCAGCCGCCAGGAAGCTTCCCGCCGCCGCCAAGAATTCATAGATCGGAATCTGCACGCCCCAGTAGTAATACCAGGGCTGGCTGCCGCGCTCTACACCTTGCTGCTCCAGCCAATAGCCCAGTGAACCGACGAGTCCAGTGAAGAACCCGTTTCCGTTTGTAAACATGGTGGTGAAGAGTGGCACGAAGATGGCGTAGAAGATCGCCATGTTGATCAGCCACACACGCGGCGACCACAGGATGCCGATTGCAGCGGCGATGATGACCAAAACTGCAATGTTTATCCCAATAAAGGTGAGGTTGCTTACATCGGTATAAAGCATTGGGTCGCGACCCAAGAATTTGACCGGGAACGCGCTTAAGTGGGGCAGCACCAACGTGAACAGCAGAACCATCAACGAGAAGCTGCGTTCGCTGCGCAATCGCTCCCAGCCATAGCCAGAGATCAAGAAATAAAGCGCCGCTATTAAAACGACCACAGCCATTCCGCCCAGGATCAATGTAGCCCCCGAAAGCGGCGTGGCCGGTGCCACGGATTCGCTTCCATCCGTTACAACCGCGTCCCCTATCTCAGTTCCGCTGACCTCCGCGGCTACAACTGGCTCGGCGCTGGCGTGCCTTGCAACCGCCAGGCCTCCGAGTACGACTGCGGCCATGAGCAAGATCAAGAAAATATTCCTAGATCTGGACCTTCCCCATTTGCGTCCGCCAATCCGCCACAAGAAGAGTAGTCCGAGGAAGATTAATGCCTGGGCTACATAGATAAAGGAGGTTTCTTTGCTTGCAAAATGCAAGGCCGTTGCCGCGGTGAGAACGTAAAGATATTTGTTTTCGCCCTTGTCCAAATATCTCAAGATGGCCCACAACATGGCCAGCCCCCATAGCATGATCCACGATTCATTGCGCGCATAGCGCGCGTAATACAGCATGTATGGCGAGATGACGAATAGGAACGCGGCCACCACCGCGCCGACCCTTCCCAGGTACCTCCGATAATTCCACAGGAACATCACTGCCACCACGCCTAAGAGAGCTTGGGGCGCGCGGGCAGTGAAGTCGTTATCCCCGAAGAGGAAATAGCTCAGCGCGAGAATATGAAACTGAAACGGTCCGTGACTTAGCGGATGGTGCTGGTACCCCTGGCCCTTATAAAGTTGCCATGAGAAATAGACATGGGTCGTCTCATCGTGGCTCATCACCCGTTCGCCAAGATGGTAGAAACGCGTTATCAGCGCTAGGACAAGGATCAGCGCAAAAGCCCCGATCTCCCAGGTGAGTTTGAAATTACCAAATAGCGGGCGATCTAGCCAGCTCGTATCGGTTGTTTTATTTTCTTTGGGCATCAGTCAGGGCGGGGCGATCGCACTATTTTACGGTAGGCGCGCCGCTTCGGCAAATGGATGGCTAGCTGAGGTCTGCTGGTATTGCCTTAAGCCTCACCAACACGGCGGCTCCAATAACCAATACGATAGCGCTTGTCCAATACGGTGATGTCATGCTGATACTGTCGTAAACAAATCCCGCCCAAAGGGGCCCGAAGATCGTCATCAAGCTCTGCAGGCCAGTGTTTACTCCCATGAGCGTCCCTTGTTCGCGAACGGATACCCGGTTGGATACCAAAGCGGTGAGGGCCGGAAACACGAGAGCAGTCGTGGCATTCCGCAGCGTCAGCATCGGGTAGACCTGCCAGAAGACTGGGATCAAATAGGTCGCGATCGCTCCCCCCGCCATGCCAACCAGTGAAACTTCAGCCACTTTCTTTTCCCCAAAGCGCTTGACCAATGGATTGATCAAGAAGAGGTTCACACAAACAACCGCAATTCCGGCCACGACAAGGAGAATGCCGATATGAAAGGGTTGCGCGTTGAACTTATCAATTAAATAAAGCGACTCGGTGCCGTTGATCGCTGCAAATGCAAAGTAAAACATGCACAAGACAAACATCACGCCGCCTAGCGCCGGCCGTCGTAGCATTGAAAACACTGATGCAAAAGGGTTGAACTCATTGATGTGAAATTCGGTCTCGCTGCGCATTTCTTTTGGCAGAGTTTCGGGGATCAAGAAATAGGTGAGCACGACTGCAACAAATCCCAGCACAGCCGCCGCCCATGCCGGCGCGCCAAGGCTGATCTGCGCAAACAACGCACCTAACGCCGGTCCCACCATTAGACCTATGCCCCAGGCAGTTCCTACCAAGCCAAGATTTTTTGCCCGCTCTTCTGGCTTAGAAATATCCACGATGGCTGCAGCCGCGACAGATTGATTGCCTGCGGTGATGCCCGCGAACAAGCGCGAGAGAAAAAGAACACTCAACGATCCGCCAATCGCGAAGATCACGTAGCCTGCCGCCTGGCCGAATATGCTGATGAGCAGAACTGGCCGTCGCCCGAAACGGTCGCCTAAACGACCCATTGCGGGAGCAGCGAAGAATTGCCCAGCCGAATAAATAACCGTCATCATGGTTACCATCAACGCCTGGTCGCTGTATTGGCGAACAATGAAAGGGGAGACTGGCAACAGGAAGGCAAAGCCAAGCACATCCAGCAGGAGGATGAAAAAGATTGTTGCTAAGGCGCGTTTCTTTGCGGGTTCAGCGATCATGCTTTTTACGCCCGTGGAAATGGGCGTGCTTGTCCTTTTCTTATGGGTGCGCTAACTATAAGCTAGCCCGGATTTATTTGCTTGCGGATGCCATGGTCGGCGCTTCCACCGGCGCGGGTGCAAAGCGCTCG
The DNA here is from genome assembly GCA_025450445.1 of Anaerolineales bacterium. Classification (GTDB taxonomy): domain Bacteria; phylum Chloroflexota; class Anaerolineae; order Anaerolineales; family UBA11579; genus JAMCZK01. The sequence continues at coordinate 6,169 of JANWHN010000074.1, forward strand.
CGCTTGCCCAGGCGCAGGTGTAGCGCGTAGAAAGCGCCGGCGGCGATAAAGCACAAGATCGAGCCTATATACC
>JANWHN010000075.1 GCA_025450445.1 Anaerolineales bacterium
CGCCTAGAGAATCGTCTAAACGAGCCAGTCCATGAATGAAGAACCCGGCGACCAGGATAATCCCGCCAGCCATGCTGGCGGTTCTTCGCGCCGGCAGCAACATGCTGAGCAATAGCGAAAGCCCAAAGAGACGAGAAAGTAAAGCAAATAGCGAAGCAATGGGTATCAAAAGTTCTACGCCATTTAGATCCATGAGCGACCACTGAGTAGCGACCATGATTCCCACCCAGCCAAACGCAAGAATGAAGATAAGGGAAATGAAAAAGCTCAGCGTGCGGCCAATAAAGATCGAACTGCGACTCACTGGTTGGGCCGCCAAGAGATCCAAAACCCCGCTCTCCTCATCTGCCAGGATCATGCCGCTGCCGGCCAGAATGGCATACACACCCAGGATTAGAGGCATGAATGAAAAGAATTCGATCGCCAGGTAGCCTTCCGGGGTTGTGAAGTTGCCGCTCTCGGAGAAGAAAGCCATCATTTCTTTTGGATAGACATCAATTAATTGTTGAAATTGCTCTGCGTTTTCCGCGATCGCATCGTAAAAAGAGACCATCAGGATGCCGATTAGAAACAAGGTCAATCCCCAGCCGATCGTTCCTCCGCGGGCTCGCTGAAATGTGTGCTTGAAAATAGAAAGCATTGTTCTCCTCGAGGACTATTTTTCGTCTTTGTAAAAATCCAGGAAGGCTTCTTCTAAACTGGGATGATCGGTGTCGAAATCGCGAACATGGTAAGGAGCCAGAGCCTTGATCAACCGGTCCATCTCACCTTCGATTTGCAAGAAGACATCCGTATCGTTGTTATTGGAAAGCAGGCTAACACCCGGTACCTTGCTCAATTTTTCCACATCTACGGGTGTGGCAAAGCGCACATGGACGCGATGTAAGGAGCGTTTACCTAGCGCTTTCGGATCTGCGACTTCTACAATTCGTCCGTTCCGAATAATGCCGATCCGTTGCGCAATTGCTTCCACCTCGCTCATAATGTGCGAAGAAAAGAAAACGGTGGCTCCATTTGCCTGTGCCTCCTGTATCAGGTGCAGCACCTCTTGCTGAACGAGAGGGTCTAATCCTTGGGTGGGCTCGTCCATAATGATTAGGTCAGGCTTGTGCATCAGGCTTTGCACAATCCCAACTTTTTGTTTGTTGCCGTGTGACAAGTTGCGGATCGGCTGCTTGAGTGCGAGTCCTACACGTTCGGCAATGTTGCGCACGTTGCCCCAATCCGCAGCATTGCCGCGCAGCTCGTTGAAGTAATGAAGCAAGCCCTCAGCACTTAGGCTTTCATCAAGATGTAGCTCACCTGGCATATAGCCAACCCTTCGGCACAAACCAACCGGGTCCGTCTTCGGGTCGATCCCTAGGACCTGCACGTCGCCGCTATCTCGATGGATCAGATCCAACAGGCAGCGGATCGTAGTGGTTTTGCCGGCTCCATTCGGGCCTAGAAAGCCGAATATTTCGCCTCTCTTAACCTCCAGATCGACGCCATGCAATGCCTTGAACCTCCCATAGGATTTTTTTAAGTCGTGGGTGTGGATAGCGGTGGTTTCGGTCAAGTTAAACCCCAGCCTATATTTAGGCTCGCCTAAATATAAACCTGATTGCTTGCTTTGTCAAGCCGGCTGAGGCAGTCGGTTAGGTCGAGATCGTTTCGCGAATGACCCGAATCGCGTTCCCGATGCCATCTTCATTGCGTAATTGTTCCCCCATCGCTTTCGCCCGAGAGCGGATATTTTCGTCCTCGATCGCCGTGCGAATTGCTTTGGCAAAATTGCCCACGTTCAGCCGCCAGCGAGGAATCGGCTTTGGTCCGACACCCTGTTCATACACGCGCTCGCTCCAAAAAGGTTGGTCGGCAAAATGGGGAACCACGATCGATGGGACGCCGGCGCGCAAACCGGCGCCAACCGTGCCGGCGCCGCCGTGATGGACTACGGCCGCCATGCGTGGGAATAACCACGAGTGCGGAACCGAATCGACCATGAGCACATCGTCGGGCAGATCGCTCTGTTCAATTCCACCCCAACCGCTAAGCAAGATGCCGCGCTGGCCCGCTCTCTTAAGCGCTTTCAACGCAATCTGAGCGCTCTCGCGCGGTTTGCGATTTGGCATGCTGCCAAATCCAATGTACACAGGCGGAGGGCCTTTATCCAGGAATTCAAGCAGCTCAGGTTCAGGCTGCCATGATTGAGACGGGTCCAAGTGCCAAAATCCGGTCACATGGTGCCAACTGGGCCAGTCCTTTGGCGCCGGAGAAATAAGCGGGCTGTAGCCATAAAGAACGGGTGTCTGCTCCGCATAAATAACTTCAAAGGGCCCCCGGAAACCAACCGGCGGCATTTCCAAGTCACGCGCAATATTCCTGTTAACTTGCCCGCGGATGGGCTGCCAAACAACTTGCTCAGCAACCAAGTAACTGTTGTAGTTGAACCTGGCCCCAAGGTTCAGCCAAGTCGGCAGCAAAATATTTGGAAATTCGGTTGTGCGGCCCAGCGGTTGAAGACCGGAAACAAAACGGGGAATGCCGAGCTTTTGGGCGACTGCATGGCCAGCCAACGCAAACGGCGTGTAGATTACGGCATCACAACCTTGAGCAGCCTGCCATAGCTCAATATGCAGGTCGGTGAGAATGTTTTGGGTGAACATCTGGAACATGCGCAAATAGCCGATCAGGTTGCGCTCGCTCTCGATCCAAAAGCGCGCCTCTTTTCCTTCCATGATCTCTTTGGGGTTGATGCTCAGTGGGAAAAAGTCGAGCTCGTGGGTGCGGGCGAAGTCCTCGAAAATACTTGGGGCGGCCAATCGAACTTCGTAGCCTGCCGCTTTCAGCCCTTTGCCCAAAGCAATGTAAGGCTGCACGTCGCCGCGCGACCCAACCGTCATAATGCCAATTTTTGTCATCCGCCCTCAATTGTAGTATGCCTTTTTTCTAAGTTTTTAAACAAAACGCCTCGCGTTAAACGAAGCGTTTTTTGCTTGATTAGATAGTTGTTACTTGATTAAGAGACCAGTGATGTAGAGAAGCAGCATGCCGGTGAGTACTCCCGAAACCACGAGCATGGGTGCCGGACGCTTTTCCGTATCCCGCTGCAGCATTTTGAAGATCTCATAAGCCACTTCAAAGATGGCACCAGTTCCCACTGCTAAAAAGAAGACTGCCAGCGTTGCAGATGGGGAAAGCCCGCCCAGCCAGGTACCAAGGATAGCTGGTGCGCCGCCGAGTAATCCAAGGAGCAGCAGATCGCGGATAGCGGTGCGTTGGCGCAAAATCGGAGCAATGATGCCGAGGCCTTCGGTGATGTTCTGGATGATGAATCCGACGACCAGGAAGGTTCCCAGCGCAATCTCGCCCACGTTGTAGGCTGCGCCGATGGCCAGGCCTTCGCCGAGATTGTGCAGGCCAATGCCAAGCGCGATCATGTAGGCGATCGCCAGGCGCTTGTCATTTTCATTGCGGCGCAGATTCGCTTCGCGCTGGCTGATCGCCGCCAAAAGCATGAAGATGCCCACGCTGCCGATCGCGATCAGACCGAAGCCTTGGAATGGATTCGGAACTGCGACAACTTGCTCGATCGCCTCGACCAGCGTGTCGACGCCCAAGAAGATGAGCAGGCCCGCGGTAAGCGCGATCAGGAACGTCATCGCGCCATGTCCCAGGCGGCGTAAAGCTGGCAGCCAGAAGATACCCAAGAAAATGGGAATGACGCCCACGTACAAACCAATTAACGTGAAGCCAAGTAAATTCTGGGAATTATTTTCAGGCGTCTTGAACGCCACGGGGATATCTACGCCAAATGCAACTGCATTCGTGGTGAACAGGGTCACACCATAGGCTTCGCCTTCAACCCAGCCAAAATCAATGTGCACGCTAGCTGTGCCGAGACGCGGGATCGTGTTGCTTGGCTCCATCGTGAAGGGGCGCACGCCTTCATTCACCACCACTTGCGCAATCGTCACCTCCTCTGGCCCGGAGTTGCGCACGATGATCTCGAAATGCTGCGGGGACTCTGGCGGCCCAGTGATGATGACTCGCTCAACCGTGATGTCTTCGATCGGAACGGGACTTTCGAAGCTTACACCCCCGCCGGTGTTCAGGAACAGGGCGATGACGCCGGCCAATAAAATGATCGGGATCAGGAACAGGCCGAGAGTACGCAAGCTCTGACCTGCTTGATTTTCTTTCTTTACACTGCGTTTAGTTTTTGCCATGTCAGCTCTAAGGTAAAACTTCGAAATGACCGGACCAACCAAGTTCTGAGAATTCGGTCACGTGGGCGTGGAACATGTAAATGCCCGGATATTTGTAGCTGAACTCCAGAATGCCGCGCTGTGACTGACCTTGTATGACCGTATCTGTGTATTCAGACGGCGTCAGGCTGGTGCCGGTGGGGTAGTAGTTGAAAAAGTTGGCGTGCAGATGGAACGAATTTATCAGATCGAACTCAAGCATGTTGACCAGGTAGATCCGCACCTTTTCGCCAACCCGAATTTGGATCGGGTGGTTTTGAAAATGGAACGGGATGCCGTTGACCTGGTAGAAATCATTAGCATCGTCAAAATCGACGTCAAACCCGCTCTGCACCATGATGAACTCCTGGTCCACCGGCGGTCGTCCGCCTACCGGGTCGACGATGAACGCGCCGTAAAGCCCCTTGGCTATATGTCGTGCTAACGGAAACGAGTGGCAGTGATATTGGTGCAGCCCAAACGGCTCGGCGTCAAATTCGTACAGGAAACTGTCGCCAGGTTGCACGTTCAGTGGCGGCACGCCGTCCATCTCAGACGGATGAATGCCGTGAAAGTGCATTGTGTGCGGGTGATCGCTGCCGTTGAAGAAGTTGATCCGGATGCGGTCGCCTTCGGTTGCCCGTAAGGTGGGGCCGGGGACGCGCGGCTTCGGGTTTTTCCAATCCGGTTCCGCGGAAGCGTAGGTCCAAGCCGGAAATTCGATATTCGGCACGACTTCGATCATCTTGTTGGCCGCAACGATCCAGTATTCACGCAACGTCTGGCCGTTTGCCATGGTGGACACATTGCCGTAATCGAAATCAGTCAGCAGGTCTGTGGGATTGAATCCGTTTTTCACATGGTCAACTTCACCGACCACATTTGCCATTCCATGCGGCCCATCGCCGTGCGGGTGGTCGCCGCCGAGATGGTGACCGCGAACCGGTTGGTTGCTACCAATTTGGCCGGCTGCTGCAATCCCCAAGGTGCCGGCAACCCCTAGAGCGCCAGCTTTAAGGAATTCTCTTCTACTTAGTTTCTTTGCCATTCACAAACTCCAAATAGGTGACAGATAAATATAATTTTAGTTAAGACTAAATTATTCTTCCCATTTTAGGTGAAAGGCTCAGGCTTGTCAACCCTGCCTTTTTTTGAGACGCCGTAATTGCCGTGGAAATTAGATTTCTTCTATGTAGACCTGGTTCGTAACCCGAGGTCCCAAAACGATTTCTTCTTTATTCCCCTTAACCTTCAAATGGATATTTCCGTCGAATTCGGAAAACTCGGTTACCTCGAGCTCGGCTTTCGGAACAACACCCATCTGGCTCAAGTGGCGAAGCAGCTCAGCCGCGGTGTCGCGCACCCGGGTCACGCGGCCGCGGTCGCCTGGGCGCATCGCGCTCAGCAGGTTGCCTTCAGCTTTCGGCAGGCTCAGGTCCAAGCGCGGGATCGGGTCGCCATGGGGGTCGAGGCTTGGGTCTCCTAGCGCTTCTGCGATACGTTCCTCGAATTGCTCCGAGATCACGTGTTCAAGCCGGTCGGCTTCGTCGTGGACTTCGTCCCAGTCGTAGCCCAGGATCTGGTGCAAGAAAAGTTCGAGTAAACGATGATGACGAATCGTTTCGAGCGCAACTTTTTCGCCCTGCGAAGTTAACTTCACGCCGCGATGCTTTTGGTATTCAAGCAGAGCAGGCTCGGTAGTCGCAAGCTTTTGCAGCATTCCGGTCACAGATGCCGGTGCGACATTTAAATAATCGGCGAGAGCGTTTGTCGAGGCGCGGCTTTCTTCACGCGTCAATTCGTATACAGCCTTAAGGTAATCCTCGATGGATTGCGAAAGCGGCTCTCTGGCCGCCTGGGCGCTCGATTTAGCCATAGCTAAATTGTATACCCCGGCAGAAGCGATGTCAACGAGTGCGTTCATCAAAGTCAACCAAATGGCTGACCTTTATAATGTCGAGATGACAATCACATGCCCCTGGTGCGGTACCAGCTACACAGCCTTCCAAAATAATTGCCGCAACTGCGGCGCACCGCTTCCTCCGCCTGCCGAACTTGAAAAACTCACCGCGCGCAAATCCGGCAAGTTACAAATGCCGCCAGCCCCGCCGCGCGAGATCGCCGATAGCTATATCTGGCGATTGATGGGACAGGATGGCTGGGTGATCTCGTCTGCAGTATTTGTTTTGCTTGGGGTCATCTTCAGTTTTGTCGGTGCAGGCCTAACGATTGGGATCATTACGGCATTTGTCGGTATCCCATTTCTCGGGATGGGCTTGCTATTTCTTGGGGGCGGGTTGGCGATCATCTATTGGCGCTATCAAGAAGCGACTAACGTTCTTAATGTCCTTAAGCATGGTCAAGCCAAAGAAGGCGAGATCACTGGTCTGGAACCAAACTACAATGTGCGCATCAATGGCCGCACGCCCTGGAATGTTTACTATCGATTTTCGGTGGACGGAAAAGATTTCGATGGCAAGGTCAGTACGTTAAATGATCCGAGCTTCTTCTTGCAGCCCGGCAGCCCAGCAGTAGTCCTTTATTTGGCGGAAGCACCCGAACACAACGGGCTCTATCCGCATCCATAACCCTAGCCGCTGGATTGCCAGGTTTTGCCTGGTGGGCTAATAAAATCTTCGAATAGCTTCGGCCCTTTGCGCTGATATTCGCGCCAAAATGCGATCTTGGCGTCCTTCAGCTCGACGACGACCACGCCGTGTAAGGCGTAATCCCGTTCGTCTTCCCCAAACGAATACTGGCCGGGGCCAATCTGCGCCTCCTCGTTGACCCAGAGGTGGTGAAAGCGCATAAAGTAGCCCGGCGTCAGGGCATCAAAATACGAACGCAGCTGACTATGACCCAAAAAGAGCTGCAGATCCGGCGGTTCCATTAGACCGCACCCCGACTGAAGCAGGCGAGCGCCAATTCCGTATCTTGAGTGCTCCAACCGGTCGCCAATTGTTGCATTAGCCTCTGAAATTCGGCATTTGTGAGCGCCATGGCCGCCATTATAGGGCGTAACAAATTCTCATCTAGCGTGTTATTATTCGCATCTGGTACACAGTAGTTCCTAAGTTTAGGGGGCATCCCCAACCGATTTGGAACCCTGAGACCGAAACTTAAAGAAAGGAGTTCCAAATCCCGTGGCAGATCGAGAACAAGGAACCGTTAAATGGTTCAACGGCGCGAAAGGCTTCGGCTTCATTTCGCGTGACGGCGGCGAGGATGTGTTCGTACACTTCAGCGCTATCCGCGGCGATGGCTTCCGCAACCTGGAAGAGGGACAGCGTGTTGAATTCACGGTGACCCAGGGTCAAAAAGGCCCCCAAGCGCAAGACGTGACACCTGTCTAAATAACAGTGAACGTAAAAAGGGCCTGCGAAAGCAGGCTCTTTTCTTTTAAGGTTGGGCCGCCGGCCACGGCACGTCAACGAAGGGTGTATAGCCGTGTTTTTCGGCCGCGGCCACGCGGGCATGCGGCTGAATTTCGCAACCGCCTTCGTCTATCACTTCAAGGGCGTTGCTATAGGTGCCTAGGGCTTCGAAAACGGGCTCACCATCTCGGCACACCCATGCTTCGACGATATAGGGCGTTTGCTCGCTATCGTCGCCAGCGCGCAGTTGGATGCCGTTCCAGCTAACGGTGACTACATTTCCGGATCGGGTGGCGCTGACGCCACTCAAAGCGCTGTAGTAAGGCGACCAGGCAATGACGATGTGCGGGTCAACCGGCTTCAGCGCATTGCGATCGCCATCGATCTGCACGAATTCCGGGGCGCCGTTGACCCAGCAGCGGTTGCTGCCGCCCGCGGCTTGCACCAGGATCCAGTTGCTGTATTCCATGCGGCCAAGGATCTCCATGCGCGCATCGGTCCCGAAGGTAAATTTATACAAATAATCGCCACC
>JANWHN010000076.1 GCA_025450445.1 Anaerolineales bacterium
ACCGAGCAGCCCGCGCCCCCGCAGACGAAGCATTCCACGTCCATCTCTGCGCTGGGTTCGGTGAAGGGGAAGTGGGAAGCGCGGAAACGCGTGCGCACATCGGCGTTGAAGAAACGCCGCGCAAAATCGGTGAGGGTGCCTTTCAAATCTCCGAAGGTGATGTTGTGGCCAACCGCGAGGCCTTCGACCTGAGTGAACTGAATTTCAGAACGGGCCGTCACCTGCTCGAAGCGATAGCACATGCCGGGCAGAATGATGCGCACCGGCGGCGGGTTCTTAGGGTCCTGTGCGGAATACTCGCGCATAGCGTGAATCTGACCAGGCGATGTGTGCGTGCGCAAAAGCATTTTGCTCTCGGAGCGCGCTTCCTTTATGTAGAAGGTATCTTGCATTTCGCGAGCGGGATGATGCTCAGGAATGTTGAGCAGTTGGAAGTTGTATTCGTCCGACTCGACATCCCTCGAGCGATAGACCTGGAACCCCATTTCGGCAAAGATGCGCGAAACTTCGCGCAGTGTTTGGGTGATCGGATGCAAGCGGCCGCGCGGAAACGTGCGTCCGGGCAAGGTGACATCCAGGCGCTCCGAAGTCAGCGACTGCTCAAGCAGCTTGCTTTGCAATGCGGCTCGGCGTCCTTCGAGAGCTGCCTCGAGCGATTGCTTCACTTCGTTAGCAAGCGCGCCGGCCTTTGGCCGCTCTTCCGCGCTGAGCGAGCCAAGCTGTTTCAGGCTTTGAATGAGAACGGAATTACGACCAAGATGGGTTGTGCGCCAATTCTCGAGCGCGGCTTCATCTTGTGCGCTCTGCAGCGCGGCGGTTGCATCTGCGCGGATTTTTTCAAAGCTTTCCAACATTAATCCTCCGGCACAACTTAAACAAAAAACTCTCATCCATCTTGGGCCATTGCGTTGCTGCGCAACGCGGTGGAGTTCTGCGTTTGGAAACCAACGCGCTCGGCTGCGCCGAGTACGAACTCCACCGATATGTTAAACAAAAACGGCTCCGTCCACTTTGGGACGAGAGCCGAAAATTCGGTTCCCGCGGTGCCACCCAACTTGGCGGACCAGCCGCCCACTCGATCCGACTGCTATTCGCAATCAGCGCCTGCGCTAACGCTCAGGTTGCGGCCCGGACTACTGGAGTTGTGTTCACCCGGGCGGCTCGAGAGGGAACTTCGGCGATCTTTCGCTGGCTCGGGCTCGCAGTCTTGGCCCAAGCTTCCTGGCAGCATCTGAGGCTTACTTTCCTCTGTCTCAGCCTTTGTGTTTCGTCTGGCTATTATGCTTGAAAGAAATTGAGTGTCAAGTGGCGCTGGCGAGGAGCTCTTTGAGACGGGGATGATCGGCGTAAACACCCCAGTATTGGGGAGGCAGCAAAGCGGCGATCTGGCACATGATTTCGTCGGTGCCGCGGGCCAGGTCTTCCTGACGTTTTGAGCGATCAACAGGTGGGAGTTTAAATGGCTTTCCAATTCGCACTGTGACAGGCGCGCGGCGCAACCTAGACCAATGGTAGGCAAGTTTGTTGGTTCCCGTAATTGCGCACGGAATAACGGGCGCGCTGCTGGAGGTTGCCAAATACGACACCCCCTCTTTTGCTGGAATCAGTGCGCCGGTTGGACTGCGTGTCCCCTCAGGCGCCACGCCGAAGATGCGGCCTTCTTTTATAACTTGGAGCGCCTTGCGCAAGGCCTGAAGATCCACACCCTCGCGGTCTATCCAAATGCCGCCAATGGTGTTGACCACAAAGGCGTACAGGGCTGCCTCCTTATGCTTATCGGCCACCCAAGCGGTTGCGTCCGGCCGGTTCACGGCCACATAGCCAAGCGGCGGATCGATGAGGCCTAGATGATTTACGGCCAAGATCGCGCCTGTGCCTTCTGGAGGAACATTTTCTGTGCCGGTTATTTCAATCCGACAAAGGAGATTAAATGTGGTCCTGAGTATTTTTAGGAGAGTTGCAGGTTTCACTAGAAAATCCGAGCTGGATTGTAACAAGCCTTTTTCTTCCAACGGGGGACAAAATTCAATACTGTATAATTTTCTGACTGCCCATTTGTGGGCATTTTGTTTCCTACATCATGAACCCAACTAAATTCGTTTTTGTCCTCTTGTCAGCGCTTGTCCTAGCCGCTTGCTCGTTAGGCTCGGGCTCGCCCCCGCCGAGCGTAGTGACTGCCTCGGGCGAAGAAACCTTGGCTGCTGCGGCAACTGAAGTTTCTTTTGTTGCTACTGTAAACGGTGAAGGCATAAGCTCAGAAATTTTTGCGATCCACCTTGCCCAATATCAGAATGCGCAAGCGGAAGCTGGCACGCTTCTCGCAACAGAGAATATCGAGACGATCGTGCTCGATGATCTGATCAACCGGCTGCTGCTGGCGCAAGGCGCCCGCGCGGCCGGGTTCGTGATCGATGACGCGACTATCGAGCAGCGAATGAGCACGCTTATTCAGCAGACCGGCGGCCAAGCCGCCCTCGAGGAGTGGATGACGCAACAAGGTTACACGCCGGAAAGTTTCCGGGCCGAACTCTCGCTGGAGATCGAGGCGGGATGGATGCGCAACGAGATCACCGCGGCGGTGCCGCAAACAGCGGAACAAGTTCATGCGCGCCAGATCTTGTTCAGCGATTCCTTTTCGGCTGAACGGGTGCTGGAGCAATTGCAGAATGGAAGCCCGTTCGACAACGCGGTGCAGGCCAATGATCCGCAAGAACTGGGCACGTTAGGCTGGTTTCCGCGTGGATACCTGCTGCAGCCTCAGGTTGAGGAGGCTGCGTTCGCTTTGCAGCCGGGAGAATTCAGCGACGTAATTGAAACTGAACTCGGTTTCCATATTGTTGAAGTCTTGGAACGCAGCCCAGATCGGGAATTAACGCCACAGGCTCGGCTGGTTCTGCAAATGAAGGCGCTCACGGATTGGCTAGCTGCCCAACGAGCCCAATCTGCAATCGAGATTTCCCTGCCCCAATAGCCGGGTGCGGCTAGAATCGGAAGAAGGAAATATGCTGGACGAATTCGATTTCAAGGAAGAGAAGCCGAAGAAGCAATTCAAGCTGGGCTCGGCCATGTGGAATGTGGCCAGCTTGTTCACCCTAATCGCGACCTTGTGCGCGGGCGGCTGGTTCACGCAAATCTTTCTCGATCCGCAATCCGGATTAAACCCGTTGCCGCCTGTGGCCACTGCCGCACCCGCGCAGCCGACCGATATTCTCCTACCCTCTGCAACGACTGTGCTCGTCGCAACGGAGGCTCCAACCAGCGAGCCGCCGACGGCCACGCCAGAGCCAGCGGTCAATTCCTTCCAGACCCAAGAAGGCAGCCCAGTTGCGTTAGATAGCTCCGTCTTTCATCCCGAGCTTGGATGCAACTTTTTGGGTGTGGCTGGTCAAGTGTTCGATATCAATGGCAGTCCGATCAACGGATTGCGGATTAATGTAACTGGAACTTTAGCGGGCGCGACTGTAAGCGAGTTGGGCGTTACCGGCGCGGCAACCCAATATGGCACAGGTGCGTATTATGAGATCCAGCTGGCTGACGCGCCGACGGTTTCGGAAGGCACTTTGCAGATCTCGGTGCTGGATGCGAACGACCAGGCGATTTCGCCGCTGGTCACCTTTAGCACCACTGATAGCTGCCAACAAAACCTACTCCTGATCAACTTTAGCGAACAATAATAAGGAAAAGACCCGCCGTCGGCGGGTCTTTTAGGTTATGGCTTTTGGCAAAGCCTTCTTTAATTCATCGCAGACCAGACCAACATCATCCTGGCTCATAACTCCAGAAAAAGGGAGGGCCAAGCCACGCCGGCCGATGTCTTCGGTGACGGGAAAATCGCCGGGCTTGTAGCTGAAGCGGTCGATCATAAAGGGCTGCAAATGGATGGGAGCGAAATAAGGCCGAGAGGGAATGCCAGCCTCGCCAAGTAAAGCCGATAACTTTTCGCGATCGATCTGCGGAGCCACCCGGATAACGTAGACAAACCAGCTCATGCGCGTGGTGGATGGGACGATTGCTGGCAATTCGACTTCCGGAACATTAGCCAGGTGTTCGCCATACCAGGCGGCCACTTGGTCGCGCTTGGCGAGGAGTTCATCCAGGCGATTCAACTGAGCGCGACCCAAAGCGGCGCTCATTTCAGTTATGCGATAGTTGTAGCCAAGGTGCGTATGCTCGAGCCAGGTGTCGCCGGGAGCGCGACCCTGGTTGCGCATAGCGCGCATAAATTCGGCCGCTTCGTCATCGTTGGTAACGATTACCCCGCCCTCGCCAGTGGTCATTTGCTTATTGGGATAAAAGGCGTAGACGGCACTCTGGCCAAATCGGCCGGCTAATTTCTTTTTGTATCTGGCGCCGAGCGCTTCGCACGAATCCTCAATAAGCACCAGATCATTTTTATTGGCGATGTCTTCCAACGCATCGTAATCGGCAGGCTGCCCGAAAACATCCACCGCCAAAATTGCCTTGGGTTTTTTGGCGACCGCGTTTTTGCGCGGCAGCCAATTCTGGGCGGGCTTTCCCCCGGCGGCGATTTGTTCGACCGCTTGGGCCAATCGCTGCGGATCGATATTGCCAGTTTCCATATGGACGTCCACGAAAACGGGAACTGCGTTCTCGTAAAGAAGGGCATTGCTAGAAGCAACGAATGAAAACGGTGTGGTGAGCACCAGGTCGCCAGCTCGAATACCCGCAGCACGGACGCACAAGTGCAGGCCAGCGGTGCCGGAATTGACCGCTATAGCATGCTTGGCGCCCGAATATTCTTTTATCGCTCGTTCGAATTCAAAAGTTTGCTCGCCCATGCTGAGCACGGGGGTGTTGAGCACATCTGCAACTGCCTGGCGCTCAGCTTCGGTAATGTCCGGGGCGGACATGGAGACGCGATACTTGGTCATTTTCGAGCGGCGATTATCTCACAGCGAGATTTGGAATGTTGCGACTGCGATCAGAGCTCCTGCAACGGCGCTTATGAAATTTACCCAGTCGTTATCGAGCCAAGCCCAACCGCGATGCAATGTTGTTTCTGTTCCGCAGGTATGCAGCGGATGGCGCTCAGTTTCTTTTTTGCATTGAGGACAGTAATAAATTCCTTGCACGGTCGCGCCTAGCAGCGAGTCGATTGCCGAGCCAAATACACCACCAATGGTGACCGCCAAGATTACTTGGCTCGTTTGGCCGCTGAGAAACCAAGCGGCGAGACCAGCGATCAGCATCGCGCCGAGCAAGCTGACTGCGCTGCCCAGTAATGAAATTGCACCCGATGTGCCGCCCGGCACGCGCTTACCGTTCGAGATCAGGATGGGCGAAGCAGAACTGAGCACGCCCAATTCGGTGGCCCATGTGTCTGCGTTCACGGTCGCCAACGATCCGGCATAAGCCAGCCAGGCTGTTGGCGCGGGCAGCCAGCCTGCGGTGGCGGCTAGCAATGCAAGCACACCGAGGCCGCCATTGGCTGCAACCTGCGCCCAGTCTCGGCGACCGCCCTTGGCGAAATCAGCGGCGACGATCTTTTTTCTGGAGACGGAGGAGCGTGAAAGCAGGCTCGAGGAACCGAAGAAAACCAATAATGGGATTGCCCAGGCTAAGCCGCCCAATCCATAAATTACGCCGCCCATTACAAAGGCTGCGATAGCGCCGTTGATCGACAAAATTCGGAGCCGCCAGGCAGCCACAGAGACGAATACCGCTAAGCCAAAACCAACCAGGATTTGGGTCAGGTCGATTTCAGGAGCAATGTCTAGCATGGGAATTCTGTGGATAAGTGGGCAAGCAATTGTGGATAAGTACTGGGTTTATGTTGAGAAATTAGATACTGAAGAGAACTGCCCCCAGAAACAGGGCGCTAGAAAAAAGGCTTGCCCCCCATACGAGATAGGAAAAATTCAAACCCTTTGGTTCCCGGAAAAAAAGCAGGCCTAAAAACAAATTTCCCACAAAGAAGAAGAGATTGATGGCTGGCAGCAAAAAGAGCTGGAGGGATGCTACTGCAGGCAGAGGCAAACCATCGGCGGCGAAGCCGAGGGAAACAAAGGGCAAACCAGGCGCCAAAATCCCGACCAGAATCAGCAAGCCCAGCGCCAATACGCCGCCGGCGACAAACAATTGGCGCGCCCGAGGTTGCGCCCAAGCTTCGACGAGCACGAAGCTTGGTGAGATGGATCGAGCGCGGAAAGGGCGTAGGCTGCCGCGCTCGGATTGCTGTTTGTACAGCTCCACAAATTTTTGGGGATCGACGGGAGAGATGATAAACACCCGCTCTTTGGTTCCCAGAAGAACCAGTCCTGTCTTCTCGGCGGCAAGAAACTCCAAGGTCCCCAATTCCGGGTCCTTGATCTCGGCTGAAACATTTCCAGGCCATATCCAACGGGGGAGAGCGATCGGATTTTCAAGCTCGTCTGCATGGGCCACATCGACGATGGCATCGTGAGGCAGATCGACCTGGCGCAAGCCCCAGCGCAAGCGCAGGCCCTCGCGGCCGAGCCAGTAACCGGATTGCAGCAGGGCATACAGGCGATATAGCAGAAGAGGCAGCGGAAGGCTGAAAAGAAGAGCGCCAACCAGCAGCAACACTGATGTCAAAGCTGTTGCTTGGGCCGAGGCGAGGAACAAAAATGTGATGAGCAGGCCGACGCAAAGGATCAAAGCGCCAAAGTGAAAGGCTAGACCTCTGCGACGGGGCGGATCAAAACGAGTGAGGGATTCCATTAAGTTGAGAAGTGCGGTTCGTAGCCACAATAGTAATGCAGAGCTTTCCGTTTTGTGGTCTGAGCTAGCAAAACGCAAAAAATAAGCCTGAAAGCCCCCTGACTTGACCTTCACATAGCGCGCATATACAATCTACCTGTGATTCCCGGAACAAACAACAACGAAATACGCGCACTAGAGAAAAAAGTTCCAACAGAGTGGGAAACCTGGGCACGGCAATTGAGACGCTGGGGCTTGTCCGGGTTCGCGGCGACGCTGTTTGAGACTGGCGGCGCGTTTGCCACACTCGTCGCGCAAAGTATTTACATCAGCAAACCGCTAGCGAATACTTGGATCGCGGACGCGAGGCTTAGCAGCCTTGCTAATTTGCTAGAAGATCCTGAACAAGGGATCGCATTTGCCAATCTTCTGCGAGAGCAAGCGCAATGAGTATTTCACCAGAAGTATTAGTCGCACTTGCGCTTTTCTTCATCCTCTTGTTTTCGGTATGGGGCAGGAACAACCCGCGCCGCGTGTTTCGATCAATTAAAGCTTTCAAAGAATTGCAACGCAACATCGAGCTCTCCGTAGAAGACGGTTCACGTTTGCAGATCGGCCTGGGTTCCGGTGGTCTATTGGGGCCGCAGAGTGCGGCTGCATTTGCTGGTCTGACTCTGCTGCGCCAAGTGGCGGATATCGCCTCGGATAGCGATCAACCGCCAATCGCGACCACGGGCGATGGCGCGCTGATGCTGCTGGCGCAAGATACGTTGCGCAGCACCTATCGACGGCTGGGAATTCGCGAGCAATTTAATTCCAAACTCGGCCGGGTTACCGGGCTCACACCCTTCTCACATGCGGCTGGTGCGCTGCCGTTGATTCTTGATCGTTCGGTTCTCGGAAGCGCGTTGATCGGCAGCTATGGAAACGAAGTGGGCCTGATCGCCGGGGCAAGCCAGCGGGCAAACGGCTTCACCACCGGCGGCAGCGACAGACTAAGCACCCAAGCGATCTTGTTCGCAGCTGCGGATGAGCCGCTAATCGGCGAAGAGATCTATGCCACCGGCGCATACACCAACGCTGGGGCGGCGCACCAAGCCAGTCTGCGCTCACAAGATTTGTTGCGTTGGATTCTGATCGCGCTCTTGATCATCACTGCCCTAGCCCCGCTATTTGAAGGCAGTCAAATCGTTCAATGAGGACAGGTATTCGCGCACCAGTATCCACTGCGGTTGCGATCGCGGTCGGGTTTCTTGTTCTCATTAGCCTGCTCATTCCGGGACTTGAGGACCTGCGCAACCAGATCCTGAACTGGGCGATCCTGCTGGCGGCGATCGCATTGTTACTTGGCTTAGCCAACCTTTTTCAAGTTCATTTCAACAAAGTCCGCGATCGAGAAAAACCTGTCTACAGCTCGATTTTGCTGGTGGCAATGCTGGTTACCTTTGGGCTAACCCTTTGGCAGGGCAGCCAGGGTGATGTGCCGAAGTGGATCTTCAATAATTTGCAGCTTCCGATCGAGACCGGCTTGATGGCAGTTTTGGCGGTGAGCCTGACCATTGCGGCAGCTCGCTTTTTTCAAAGCCGTAGCGACCTGATGGGTTTTGTTTTCATCGGCGCGCTATTTATTGCGTTGCTGGCAGCCGCCCCGGTCTTTGGGCTTGAATTACCGATCTTCACTCAGGTCGTCGGGCCGATCATAAATAGCCTATCGATCAGCGCGGCGCGCGGTTTGCTGATCGGGGTCGGTCTAGGAACACTGGCGACGGGGCTGCGCATTCTGCTTGGCGCCGATCGACCTTACGGCGGCTAGAGCTAACTTCATGTCTTATCAATCTTCACAGGACCCCGAAGACAGGCTGCCCGATTGGCTCAAGGCTCTGCGCAAGCGGCAGAGCGAAGAGCCGAAAGAGGAAGCGAAACCTGCTCAGCCAAGTCAGCCTCCGGCTGCCGAGGGTGAGGATACAGAGCCTACCTGGCTGCGCGAAATTCGCGAAAGGCACAGACGCGAGCAACCCACTGACGAAGAATTGCTCGCGGAAGAGCGTGCCCTCACAGATACTCAACCCACTGCGCCGATCAAACCGCTGGAGAAACGGCGGATCGAAACTCCGTTTGAGCCGATCGAGCTGGAAAAACCAGTAGAAAAAATTCCCGAGCCAGTCAGCAAAATCCCTGATTGGCTTACGTTAGATGAACACGGAGAATCCTCGGCTGCTGAGGAAACCGCAGATGAGTTCACCCAACCTGAGAAACGAACGCCTGCTTTTGCAGATATGGAAGCCGAGGCATTAAGCCCCGGTGAACTGCCCAGTTGGCTGCAAGCAATCCGGCCGAGCGAAACATTTCCGGAAGAAGACAATCGCTCGGAGGAAATGCTGCCAAGCAGTGAGGAAACTGCTGGGCCTTTAGCAGGCCTAGTCGGGGTCTTGCCCGCGGAACCTGAGATCGTCCAATTCGGGAAACCGCCTGTGTTCTCGGCGCGGCTGGATGTGACTGAGAGCCAGGCGCGCCACGCAGCGGCTTTTAGCCGGCTTGTCGCGGCTGAGGGCCGGCCGCGAGAAGATCTGGGGCGGCAGGTTGCGCTGCCGACCAGGGTTCTCAATTGGATCATCAGCGCAGCTGTCTTTCTCGCCGTTCTATTCCCGCTGATCGTCCAAAGCCAAGGTACTCCCCGCCCCGAAGTTGATGCCGTGCAATTTGCGGCCAGCACAAATATTTTCAACGCCATTGACGTCTTGCCTCCAAATGCGCCGGTGCTGATCGCGTTTGAAGTGCAACCAGCTTTGTATGGCGAGCTTTCCGCGCCTGCAGCGGCGGTGCTGTCCCATCTACTGGATAAACAAGCTCGGCTGGTATTCATATCGACGCAACCCACCGGGCCAGCTTTAGCAGATCGATTATTGCAAGAACACTTAAGCGCGGCACCCAGTGTGGCAACCGGCGACTATGTGAACCTGGGTTATCTCTCAGGAGGAATGGCGGCATTACGCAGCTTCACCTCCGATCCGCGCACGGCCACGTTGTCGGCTGCGGCCGCGGTGCAGAATCCCTGGCAGAGCACGAGTTTGTTAGCAGTTGGACAACTCCGTGATTTTGCCATGGTGTTCGTCATTACCAGCGAGGCTGAAGACGGACGAGCCTGGATTGAGCAGGCGGGCAGTTCGCTGCCGCAAGGGTTGTACATTGTCGGGAGCACGCAGTCAGCGCCACTGCTTAAGCCTTATCTGCTTAGCGACCCGCCAACATTGCGCGGGCTTGTTGATGGTTTTGGCGGGGCGACATTTTACGAGCGCCTGCGAAACACAGACGGCCTGGGACGAACTTATTGGGATGCGTTCAGCTATGGCCTGGGCGCGATCGTGTTGCTGATCCTTCTGGGTGGGTTGTACAGCCGGCTCATCCATCTGCGACCGGAAAAACCGGCCGCGCAAACGGAGGGCAAGAGTGCCTAGCGATCTGCTCTCACAAGCAGGCATTGTTGCCGCGGCGTTGCTGACGCTGATCACGCTGTCGTATGCGTTCGGTGACCATCCTGTCTTTCGCATTGTCCTCTATCTCTTCATTGGCATCGCGGCCGGCTATGCCGGAGCGATCGCGATCGAAGATGTGATCCTTCCGCAACTTGTGTTCCCGGTTCTGGATGCGTGGAATGGCGTTTTCCAGATCGCACCGGCGGATCTAATCGTGCGGGTTGTATTGTCGGCCTTGCTGCTGTTAAAGCTTTCACCACGGGCAGCCAATCTGGGCAACCCGGTAACGGCCCTGCTGGCCGGCGTGGGCGCGGCTTTGGCGATCGGGGGCGCGGTGCAGGGCACGATACTGCCGCAAGTTGGCGCAGCGGTGACCACGTTTAACGCGGCACAGTTCGATCTGGCGATGCAGGGCGGTCATTATGGCGAGAGTATCCAAGTTGTCGTTGAAGGGACGATCCTGTTGCTGGCCACTGTGAGTACGCTGGCATATTTCCACTTTGGCGCCACGGCGCGCGGTTCACAGCCGCCTCTGCGGCCGATCGTTGTCGATGGATTAGCGTGGGTTGGAAGCATCTTCATTGTGATCACGCTAGCGACTCTGTTCGCGGGAGTATTGTTGGCGGCCCTGAGCGCATTGATCGAACGATTATCGTTCCTGGTGGGCGTGGCAAACATGTTGATGGGTCAATGAGCGAATCGAACGGAAAGCCAAGTCTTTCTCTCGTCAGCCTGGAGATCGGCAGCGTAAACACGCGGGCGCAATTCTTCGATTCAGTTGAAGGACGGTATCGCTTTTTGGCGGCAGGCGAAGCCCACAGCACGGTCGGCTCGCCGGCGTTTGACCTGAATGTCGGCGTATTAGACGCGTTGACGCAATTGCAGGAAACCACCGGGCGGCAGCTTTTAAGCGACCGTGGCTTGCTGATCTCCACGGATCCAGAAGACACAATTGGCGTGAACGCAGTGACAACAACCTTTTCTGGAGGGACTCCGCTCAAGGTAGTAACAGCTGGACTACTGGATGGGGTATCGCTTAAAAGCGTAAACAAGTTAGTCAACACCAGTTACTCCCACATTGTCGAAACATTCGGATTGAATGATCGGCGCAGCCCTGAAAACATCATCGACGCGATCTGCCAACATTTGCCCGACTTGATCGTGTTGGCAGGCGGCACCAACCGCGGGGCATCCCGTTCGGTGATCCGACTCGCAAATTACCTCGCCCTGGCGCTCAATTTGATCCCAGAAAAGCAGCGCCCGGCAGTGCTGTTTGTCGGCAACGAAAACCTGCAAGAAGAGATCGATAATTTGCTGGGCTCGCTGACGGAATTGCACCTGGTTCACAATATTCGACCCAGCCTTGACCAGGAAAGCAGCGCCCCAGCGGAAGCCAGACTGGCTGATATTTACTTCAGTATCCAATCCCGCAAATTGGGCGGGCTGGAACAACTGCGCGACCTTTCTGCCGGCCACTTGCACCCGGGCGCTAACGGATTTGGACGGGTGATCCGTTTTTTGAGCACGGTGATCGATGCGCCAAAAGGAATGTTGGGGGTCGACATAGGGGCTTCCAGCATCACAGTAGCGTCGGCTTTTGCAGGCGAGCTGGAAATGCGGGTGTATGCCGGCCTGGGGGTGGGCCGCGGGCTGACGGGGATGATCGCCGAAACGCATTTGCAACAGATCACCCGCTGGCTGCCCTTCGATGTGAGCGATGATTTCGTTTTGGACTATTTGTACAACAAGCCACTCTTTCCGCACAGCCTGCCAGCTACGCCCGAAGAACTGGCCGTTGAGCAGGCCGCGGCTCGCCAAGCGATGCGCCTGGCGATTGGCAAAAGCTTGCCGCTTTTCCCGGCTGATGCGATCTACCCGCTGCCGGGCACGGTGCCGTGGTTCGACCGCATCCTGGTGAGCGGCAGCGCGGTGACTCGCGCGCCGCGTTTGGAACAGAGCCTGCTGATGATCCTGGACGCGATCCAGCCAGTGGGAATTACGACCATTATTTTGGACCAAAACAATTTGGCGTCTTCGGTTGGGGCCAGCGCGGAGATCGATCCGCTGATGGCTGTGCAGGTCTTGGAATCGAATGCGTTCGTAAACCTGGGTACGATCATTTCGCCAGTCGGGGCGGCGCGCAGCGGGAGCCCGATCTTGCGCATTCAAATGCTGCGAGATGGGCAAAAAGAACCCGTCGTCGAAATCAAAGAAGGCGGCTTTAGTGTGTTGCCTCTTGCGCCCGGAAAAGTGGCGGACCTGTATATTCATCCGCTGCAGAATGTGAATATTGGGCTTGGACCCGGACGGGGTGGCTGGGTGCGCCGCGTGGTGGGCGGTGTATTTGGGGTCGTTATTGATGGGCGCGGGCGGCCAGTGCAAGTGCCGACGTCTTTCAATCGACGCCAGGAAACATTGGAAGCCTGGCACAACGCGCTGAGCGGGATGTGAGCTGGCATATGAATTGCACGAATTTGAGATGTCGATGTTAGCCCCCATTACATATATTCAACCGCACGCCACCATTCGCCGGCCGCGCAGGCTTTCAGTGGAGGGCGAGGTGCTGGTGAGCGAAGGAGACCAAGTCCATTCCGGCGACGTGATCGCCCGCGCCAACTTAGCGGCCGAGCATATGATGCTGGACGCAACGCGGGCGCTGGGGTTGAACCCCGAACGAGCCAGCAAAATGATCCAGCGCAACGTTGGCGAAAAAGTGGATGCTGGCGCCATTATCGCTGGCCGGCGCGGAGTAGGCGCACGCCAATTGCGCTCTCCGGCAAAAGGAACGATCGCGGCGATCAGCGAAGGACAGATATTGCTGCAAGTGAGCGATGAGCGAGCTGAACTGCACGCCCGCGTCCCCGGCGAAGTGATCGACGTTGAGGCCGGTCGCGGTGTTGTCATCGAATGCGTGTGCGCCTGGGTGCAGGGAGTGTGGGGCAACGGACGCGTGGCGGACGGCATCCTGCATTTAGTTGGCAACGGAGCTGAGCAAATCCTGACTGCGGACCAGATCGACATGAGCCTGCGCGGGGCGATTCTGTTGGCTGGCCATTGCGGCCAACGCCAGGCGCTGGAATTAGCCGCACAAGTTCCTATTCGTGGATTGATCCTGGGCAGCTTAACCACGCGCTTGCTGCCGATCGCTGAAAAAGTTCCATACCCCATCTTGGTGATGGAAGGTTTTGGAACCGGGCCAATGAATGCGGACGCGTTTACGTTGTTCAGCGACCATAAACAAGCGCAAACTACACTGAATGCCCAGCGAACCGACCCGATCTCTGGCGAAAGACCAGAAGTGATCATTCCGCTGAAGGATGCCGGAAGGCCACCACAGCCGATCGAGCTGCAAACTTTTCGAGTGGGGCAAAACGTGAGACTGCTAAACGGCGAGTACAAAGGCGAGTTGGGTGAGATCGTAAGCCTGCTGCCGGCTTCGACGTTGTATGCCAGCGGCTTGCGTGCGCCTGGAGCCGAGGTAGAGCTCGCTTCCGGGCAAGCAACGACCATTCCGCTAGCGAACCTAGAGCTTCTAGGGTAAAAATAGCTTCCACTTAAGGAACTGATGCTCGAAGACAGCGAACTCGATTTTCCAGAAGAATCACCTCCACCCGAACCCAAACGGGCAGGCAACCGCGGTTTTTTGGTTGCTGCCGGTACGTTGGGGGCGATCATGCTGTTGGCCATGGTGGGCATCGCCTACTATGCGCTGGTCATTCTGCCTGAGCAGCAAGCGGCGGAGCCGCCGCCACTTTCGGCGGCAGAGATGACGGGCACCGCAGTTGCATTGGCTTTGCAAGCGACCAATACGTCTACGAACACAATCACGAGCACCAGCACTAATACGACCACAAATACGCCAACCGCGACGCGAACATCCACATCCACATTGACCCCAATCACCCCACTCTTCACGGAAACATTTACGGCGAGCCCAAACGGCGCAACCCAAACAGTGAACGCACTGTTGACCCAAGCCGCAGTTGCACAAACGCAAGCGGCCGGAACCGGCGCAGCGAGTGCGACCCAGGGTACGCCGGGAACTCCAACGTCCACGCCGAGCGCGCTGCCGGATAGCGGTTTTGCGGACAATATCGGCGCGCCGGGATTGTTGGCCGCGGCGGCGGCGCTGTTACTGATCATTTTCATCGCCCGCCGCTTACGCGCAAACACATAACGATCCGCCTTCTAGAAATCACAAGGCGCCTTCGGGCGTCTTTTGTTTCCCCGCTGATTGCCCCAATTACTACACGGAATCAGATTTTTAGGGATGAAATGGCGTAGATGTCAAGGAGCTGGACAGAAAGGGACAGGTTTGTAAACCTGTCCCTACAATCAGCGCAATAATTTAACTACGCGTTCCAACACAATTCGGGCGACATCTTCTTTGCTCATTAGCGCCAGCTCTTCTTTGCTGCCTGATCTGTCGATCAGGGTGACGCGGTTTGTATCGACCTCAAAGCCGGCGTCAACGGCGCGGATGTCGTTGGCAACGATCAGGTCGAGGTTCTTGGATTCCAGTTTATGAGCAGCATTCTTTAGCAAATCGTCGCTTTCGGCGGCGAAGCCAACAATCACTTTGGGGCGAGATGCGTTGGTAACCGCCTGCAGAATATCGGGATTGGTTTCCAGTTCAAGATCGGGGACTCCGCCGGCGCGTTTGATCTTTTTCTGGCTGGAGTTGGTGACGCGGAAATCGGCCACGGCGGCGGCCATCAAGAGCGCGTCTGCGCCTTTGGTGGCTTGCAATGTGGCGTCCAGCATCTCCTCAGCGCTAGTAATTGCAACTAAGTTGACGCCGAATGGTGCGGTGAGTGCGGTCGGGGCCGAGACCAGGGTGACACCTGCGCCAAGGTCGATAGCGGCTTGAGCCAGGGCGTAGCCCTGCTTGCCGGAGGAACGGTTGGCGATCACGCGGACCGGATCGATGGCTTCTTGCGTGCCCCCAGCGGTGACGACGACCTTGCGGCCAGCCAATGGTCCTTTGGCGCCTAGTAGGCAGCGAATGTGACCGACTAGTTCGCTTGGCTCGGTCATACGGCCCTGGCCGCTGAGTCCGGACGCCAGGTGGCCGCTGACGGGGCCAACGATGTGAGCGCCGCGTTCGGTGAGGCTGCGCAGGTTTTGCTGGGTGGCAGGATGGTCGTACATGCCACCATCCATAGCTGGCGCGAGCAGAAGAGGAACGGTGCCAGCCAGGGCAGCGAGGGTGATCAGATTATCGGCCTGACCGTTGGCGAGTTTGGCGAGCGTATTGGCGGTGACGGGAGCGATGACGATGAGATCGGCGTCTTTGCTGAGGCCAACGTGGAGGACATGGCCCTCGGGTCCCCATAAGTCTTGATCGGTGTAAGCGCGTCGGCCAGTTACGGATTGGAACGTAAGCGGAGCGACGAATTTGGTGGCCGCGTCACTGAGGACGACATCAACCTTGATGCCAAGTTGGGTGAGCTTGGAGGCGAGATCGACTGCTTTGTAGCAGGCGATCGAGCCGGTGACGCCGAGAAGGACGCGTTTGGACTCGAAGGGATTCATGGTTTCACCGCCACAAATTCGGCGAGGGCAGAGGCGAAGCGCGCTGGAGCGCCAGGATTGAAGCCAAGGAAGAGATGGGGCTCAATAAGCTCGAGTTCCATCAAGAGGAGCTGACCATCGCGATCGATGCCATCTACACGCTCATACAAAATCCGATCTTCGACCGTATCGACGACTTTTTGCGCTTGAGCGATCAGGTAATCCGGCGCCTCGGCGACCAGTTCGGCTCCGCCCCACTCGGATTGGACGCGAAAATCGCCGCGCTTGGGCTGCTTAAGCATCGAATGACTGTATTGCTTGTTGAAGAAAACCAGCGACCATTCGCCGGTTTGCTGGATCTCGGGCGCGAACTCCTGCACGATGGTGCCGGTGCGAGAAAGCAAGTCGGAAAAATTAGATTGGTGCGCGGCGGCTTCGGCTACGGAAACTAGCGAAGTTTCGTGAGCCGTGGCTGAGACTATCGGTTTAACGACGGCGTGCTGCCAGCCTTGCCGCGAAACAATTTCTGAAAGGTTAGCCTCCGCGCGCTGTGGCAGCCAGACAGATGGGATGACGCTGATTCCGTTTTGCTGAAGTTCATGTAAATAATTCTTGTCAACATTCCAACGCACAGTTTTCGTCGAGTTCCAAACAGTCGCGCCGGCTTGGTCGAGTTTATCGAGCCATGAAATGAACTCTCGTGGCTGGAGGTGATAATCCCACATCGAGCGCAGAATCACTGCATCGTAAGCGCCCCACTCAACGGTCGGGTCATTCCAAAAGGCCGGCGCCACTGTGATGCCGCGCGATTCGAGTTCGGGAATCGCAAGGCGATCGTCGTCGGTGAGACTTGGGATCTCGTAGCAGGTAACGAATGCGATCCTGGTCATAAGCTACTTGTTTAAGCCCCAGATAATACGCAAACCATCGAGAGTGAGCCAGGGCGCGAGGATCTTAATCACGTCGGTCTCACGTGAAACAATTTCGGCGAGACCGCCGGTCCCGATGACCTTCATCTCCGGGCCGAGCTCGGCGCGGAAGCGGGCGACGAGACCTTCAACCAATCCGACATAGCCGAAGAGCAGTCCAGATTGCAAAGCGTGGGTGGTGTTGCGGCCGATCACGCTGGGCGGGCGAGCGATATCGACCCGCATCAGCTTGGCGCCGGCGGAGAACAGAGCTTCGGCGGCAACGCCGATGCCGGGAGCGATGGCGCCGCCGAGGTATTCGCCGTTGGCGGTGATGGCATCAAAGGTGGTGCCAGTGCCGAAGTCGACCACGCAAGCTGGGCCGCCGTAGAGATGCTGGACGGCGGCGGCGTCGACGATGCGATCGGCGCCGACCGCTTTGGGATCTTCGTAGAGGACGCGCACGCCGGTCTTGACGCCAGCGTCGACGATGAGCGGGTCCCTTTGCAAATAATTGCGGCAGGCTTCGACGACCTTGTTGGTCAGCGGTGGGACGACGGAAGCCAGGCAGATTCCAGTCAGCTTATCGACGGCGATGCCGGCATTGGCGAACATGCCGACGAACTGCAAACCATATTCATCGGGCATGCTGGCGTGATCGGTGGCGATGCGCCAGCGCGGGCCGAGCGTCTCGCCGTCGTAGAGGCCGAGGGTGATGTTCGTGTTACCAACGTCAACTGCGAGCAACATAGCGACTCCTTAGGACAAGAGAACGTTATCGATGAGGCGGGTTTTGCCAATGAAAACGGCCAGCGAGAGCAAGGCATCGTTTTCGATCTGATTGAGTTCTTGGAGAGTGAGTGAATCTGCGCATGAAACGTATTGCAGGCGGGCTAGAGGTTCTTGTTTGAGCACGTCGTGCATCGCGGCGCGGAGGGCGTCGCCGCTGTGCTCGCCGGCTTCGTAGGAGGTCTTGGCAGCGGAGAGAGCGCGGTGCAGCACAGGGGCGGCTTGACGCTCCTCGGCAGAGAGGTAGCTGTTGCGGCTGGACATGGCCAAGCCGTCCGGCTCACGCAGGGTCGGGCCGACGACGATCTCGAGCGGGAAGTTGAGGTCGCGGGTCATCTGTTTGATGACAGCGACTTGCTGGGCATCCTTTTGGCCGAAGTAGGCTGACTGCGGCTGGACGGCATTG
Source organism: Anaerolineales bacterium (assembly GCA_025450445.1). Classification (GTDB taxonomy): domain Bacteria; phylum Chloroflexota; class Anaerolineae; order Anaerolineales; family UBA11579; genus JAMCZK01. The sequence continues at coordinate 17,772 of JANWHN010000076.1, forward strand.
AACAGCTTGGCGACCACGGTGGCGACGCCGCGGAAATGTCCGGGCCGTGAAGCGCCTTCAAGCGGCTCAGTGACGCCCTCGACCGAGACCCAGGTGGCGAAACCGGGCGGATAGACGTCATCCGGGGTGGGCAACCAGACGAGATCGACGCCGGCGTCAGCGAGCATCTTCAGATCTTTCGGAATATCGCGCGGGTAAGCGGAGAGATCTTCGTTGGGACCGAACTGAGCCGGGTTGACGAAAATGCTAACGACGACTGAGGCGTTTGCTTTCTTGGCCAACTCGACCAGCGAGATGTGACCAGCGTGCAAGAAGCCCATAGTGGGAACAAACCCGATCGGCTCGGCCAGCGATTTGCGGGCGGCGCGCAATTCTTCCAGGCTTACGACTTGCTTCACGCGGGCCTCAATGCGCTGACGAGCTTCCACATCATCTCGTTGGCAGGAGTTGGCACGCCCAAGGCTTTGCCGGCTTCGACAACCGCGCCGCAGATGGCGTCGATCTCGGTTTGGGCTTCGCGGCGCACATCTTGCAGCATCGAAGAGATGTTGGCGGCGGTGCGCTGGGCAACGTCTTCGGCGGCGGCAACCGGGTCAGCGAAGTTGAGGATGACGCCCTTCTTGTGGGCAACATCGGCGACTTCGCGGGCGAGAGCGGCGCTGATCTCGCGGGCGGTGGAGCGAGTCAGTAATTCGCCGTTGGGAATATCGAGCAACGCGGTGAGCGGATTGATGGCTGCGTTGACGACGAGCTTGCTCCATGCGAGGGCATCAACATCTTCGACCACTTCGGTGGCGAAGTTTGCCGCTGTAAGCAAATCTACAAGAGCAGAAATGCGGGCGTGATTGCCGAACGTGATCGTGCCATCACCGCCGGCACGGACTTCGCCGGGGCCAAGGAGTGTGGCGCCGTTGGTGCTGATGCCGAAGGCGACGCGCTCGGCGCCAAGGGCGGCAACCAGCTTCTCGCGATTACCGAGCCCGTTCTGCAATGTGAGGGCGATGCCATCGACGGCCAGGCTCTCGAATAATTGATGAGCGGCATGTTCGGTCTGCCAGGCCTTGACCAAAACGAGCGCAACTTTTGCGCCGGCAAATTCTTTGGGATCGCTGCCGGCGCGAACGACATAGTTGCGCTTCTTGCCATCCGGCAAGACCAACGTGACGCCGCGATTGTTGAGCGCAGCCAAGCCCTCGGCCCAATTGCCTAGGATGCTGACATGCTGACCGGCGGCAGCCAAACGGGCAGCGAACAAGCAACCAAGCGCCCCTGTGCCGACGATGAGGACTGAGTCGTTAGGACTCACCCAATTCCTTGAGCAAGGCTTGCCATTGCTCTTCTTTGATGGTCACGCTGTGTTCGTCAGTTGGGAAGCTGCGGGCCTCGACATCATTTTTAAATCCGGTGAAGGCGTCGTTCATCACGCTGTGCATGCTGGCATACTGTTTGACGAACTTGGGCGTGAAGCGATCGAAGAGACCGAGGAGATCGTGAGTGACGAGGACCTGACCGTCGCAGCCGATGCCGGCGCCGATGCCGATAGTGGGGATGGATAATTTTTTAGAGACCCATTCAGCGAGACGGGCGGGAACAGATTCGAGGACGACGCTGAACGCGCCGGCTTCTTCAAGGGAAAAAGCATCGTCGATCAATTTTTTGGCAGCGGAACTGGTGCGGGCTTGCGGGCGAAACCCGCCAAGAGTGTTGACGCTTTGCGGAGTGAGGCCGAGGTGGCCCATCACCGGGATGCCGGCGGCCACAATCTGGCGCACGGCTTCGGCGCGCTCGCGGCCGCCTTCGAGCTTGACCGCGTCCATGCCGGCTTCCTGCAAAAAGCGGCCGGCGTTGGCGACGGCTTGTTCAACGGAAACCTGATAGGACATGAAGGGCATATCGCCGATGAGCAGTGCGTAGTGAGCGCCGCGCGAAACGGCGCGAGAGTGATGAAGCATGTCATCCATGGTGACGGGCAGCGTGTTGGGGTAGCCGAGCACGACCATGCCGAGAGAATCGCCGACGAGGATGGCGTCAATGCCGGCCCGGTCGACTGCCAGCGCGGTCGGATAATCGTAGGCGGTGAGCATCGTGATGACCTCACCATCTTTTTTCTTTTGGCGGAATAAACGGGTGGTTACCTTGGCGCGCTCAGTTTCACCGGCCTTGGTTTTGACCTTGGGTGTTTCTGTGGACACAGTACCCTCCTCGATGGGTAGAGTCTTAGATTTACAACCTGCCTTTTGCAGGCAGTAAATCTTTAAAACAAAAAACCGCCTGCATGAACAAGGCGGTCGGACGTGACCTATTACGGCCACAGTGAACCTCTAGTTTGTCCGCCGTCTCGGCCCTTACGGGTCCAAGCAGCTAAAAGGATTATTACCTAAGAGGGGAATTTGGGCAAGGGGTCGGGTGTTAGGGTGTTGTTAACAATCTTCTGTCGGCGGGCAGGAAACAGGTAGCGAATTTTTAGGCTAATTCCGAAGACAAAGTATGGGTGGATGATCCTTCGGCTCGCCGAGCTCGCCTCAGGAAAGCACGCTTTATTTCTCGTAGCCCATTTTGCTTAGATAAGGCTCGAAGGCTTTGTTGGCGGCTTCGAGCTGGGCGGAGGTGAGAGCGGTGCGGAAGCGCTCCGCTTCGCCGTGTTGGAAATGCTGGCCTTTGCCGCCCTGGTTACCTTGATCGGAGCGATAGAACTCGATGGCTTCGCGGACGTCCGAATCGCTGGGATCGGCGCCGAGGAAAAGCGCCAGGCGCTCAGCTTCAGCATCGAACTGGCTAACCAGGTTTTCATAACGCATAGCGTGGACGCCTTTTACCGCCATCCATTCTGTCCAGATCTGCAAATAAGACAGCATAAATTCTATCGCCGTATCCATGGTCTCAAGGAGGGTGAAGGCGTTGCGACGACCGGCGCCGCGGGAGCGCTGACCGTATTCGTAGGCAGAGAGCATGGCGGCGCGCGGGTCACGATAGACGTAGGTCACTTTCATTTGGCCCTCGCCCATCAGGCGCAGCGCGATTGGCGTAGGACCGGAATGGGTCTTGATGGCGAAGGTGTTGCCGAGACGGGAAGGAATGAGCACGGGCACAAGGCGCTTGGCGCTGAGGGCGCGGATATTGCAATTGACCGCAGTGAGAATGGGAAATAAAAGGAAGAACTGACGGATGAGGCGCGCGTCCTGGCCGCCATTCGCCACAACCAGATCATGGACGAGGTTGTAGTGCCAGCCAGAGCCGGCGCGGGGCATGCCAGCGGCGAGAATGATCATGTGAGTTCTTGCGACCAAAAGAAGATCGCGTTGGAGTGTCCTAGTCGGCTGCGCCGACTCACGGAACTCCATGTGGGCCTTCCCAAATTGGTCGATTCGAGATACTTAGGACACATCGGCATAATGTGCAATATAATTTTTCGGCGGACGCGGTCATGTTACCATAGCAAAAGGAGTGCACAAAAATGAGACGACTCTTGTCTTTTCTTTTAGGAGCAGTGGGCGGCGCGATCGTAGGCGCCACAATCGCGATCTTGCTGGCGCCCGAATCGGGCCAGGATCTGCGCAGCGATTTGCGCAACCGAATTAGCCGCTTCGGCGATGAGCTGAAGGATGCGGCTAATCAGCGGCGTACGGAGCTGGAACGGCAGCTGCAATCGTTTCGGCAGCCGGGCGAGATTCCGTTAGAAGAACGGTAAATAAAAACAGCCGCTTTGAAAACGAAGCAGGGTTGGCGATCCTTGCACAAACCAGATTGCCACGACGACCTTTGGTCGTCTCGCAATGACGATATTTCATCTTGGAGGATGCTTCGCTTCGCTGGAGCGCGCCTCAGGATGACACGGTGAATAAATAAAAAGAGCCGCCTAAAAGGCGGCTCTTTTTTTTGCGTCAGGAGCTAAGGAACGAACGAGAAGCGATAGGCCGCGGTCTGGCGAGTGAAGCGCGTGGTTCCGACCACGACCAGGGTCACATCGTCGCCATTGAGCGGGACGTCGACCACGTTGCCATCGGGAATGTCGATGTACTCAACCGTTTCTGCGTCGTGATTGATCACCGCGATGCGGAACGTTTGCGGCAGCACGTTAGTGACGCGGGCAAAGCCGAGCCCTTCCCAGCCACCGTCGCCAGCTTCAAAATCTTCTGAGTAGCCGATCTCATCGATGGTGATGTCATCGATCAGGAAGCCTTCGCCGTTCACAGCCGCGTCGGTGACGTATTCGAAGCGCAGTAGAACCTGCTGACCAGCGTATTGAGAGATGTCGACAGTTTCTTGAGTCCATTCTGAAACGTTGCCACCACCGGAAAGACCGGTGAAGCCCCAGCCATAGCTGTTGCCGGTCGGGTTGGTGTCGGTGCCGCTGGGCGTAGTGATGAAGTCCCAGTCGTCCCCATTGTTGGTGGAGCCGAGCAAGTAGACGTAATCCCAGTCGGTCTCGATGTCGAACCAGGTCTGGAAGGACAGATTGATGTCGCCGGACACGCCAGAGAAATCGAAGGCGCGGGTCAAGGTCATGTCGGAAACGTCGCCCTTGTTGGACCAGAAGGCATAATCGCCGGAGTAAGCCGAAGCCGGTAACAGGCCGGTGGAGGTTGACCCCTCAAAGCGCAGAGTTCCACCGCAAGCTAGACTAATGTAGTCGGCCCCATACTGATTGACGGAGCGAGTTTGAGGATCTGTTGAACAATCAGCAGTCTCAGTGGCACTCACGGGGAAATGCAAGGAATCTGGATATTGCGAATAGCCGTAACGGCCATCGGCAAAAGAGGGATCCGCGAGATAGTTAGCCACGGCCCAATCCAAGACCACGTCATCGCCAACAAATGGAGAGCCCGTTGACGGGTTTGCAATCCCTTCGGCTAGAAGGACATCATCTACGCTGTCCATGCCGTTAGCCGGATCGGCCACTAAAGCTTGAGTAGCTTCCTTGCCAAAGCGTTCCAAGAAGTAGGTGACAAACAAACAGCCAGCGCCGTAGTGAGGGGTGGTGGCATTGCTGTCGTTGGGCCAGTCATTCAGGGATACATCGGGATCTACTAAGTACTCGGAAGCAAAATCACAGGCTCCGTATCCGTTCAAAGAAGACGCCAACTCAGACATACCCTCATTCAGCCAGCTGGTTTCATTTTGATCTCGATAGGCATGGATCATGTGCTGGAATTCATGGGCAAGCACGCCATAGGTATAAACGTCATCGAGTGCGCTGTTATCGGAGTTGAAAACAAACATTTCGGCTGCGTTCGAGTACTCATTTGCCAAAGGATGGATCCCGTCGTTGGACGAGAAATACCCAGCGATACTAAATCCGATGCCGGGCGTGTAAAGAACGTAAATGTGGGGGTCGTTATCGATGCCAGGGAAGAACTCCTGACCAAAGAATTCGCGATCGGTGGGAACGATATCGTTTTCGAATTCCTGAGCCAGAGCTACCAGGTCGCCCTCGTCGTAGCTGACGCCTTCTTCCACCCAGAAGTAAGCAACTGGGCCTTCATAGCGAAGAACAGCATTTACCTGAGAGCTAAGGTCAGTATCGTTGTTAGTAATCCAGAAGCTGCGCTCGTCCCCAATGCTGTATTCACCTGGAAAGGGGACCGTGTCAGGAATGTTCTCAATTCCCTTGAGACGATCAGCTAGATCTTCCGGATCGTTTTCGGGAACTATAGTGTTCTCCAGTGTCAACAAAGTTTCATCTGACGGCATTTCGCCGGATTGAAAATCAGCAGGGGTCGGATCTGCGGAAGAGGAGTCTGTTGGCGGAGAAAATTCGCTTAGGGTGCTAAGCAGGCCGGGTTCCTCGCTGAGGAACCATAATGCGCCGAAACCGCCAAGGGCTACACAGGCCACGCAGGCGATGACCGCGACCAACAACACAATTCCGATAATGAGCAGGGTTCTTTGATTCATGATTTCCTTCCGAGGCGGAATTCTTTAGGATAGTAAGGGGAAAGTCCAGCAATAATGCCCAATATAACCCACATGATGGGAAAGGTGAATGAATCCTGAGTTAGATTGCGCAGAACCAGCGCGAGCCAAGCGAACAAGCCAGCGATGGCGACGAAACGCAGCGTGCTGTCTCCGGAGATGAACAGGCGCCGGATGATGGCAACGAAGGAAAGAAGGAAGGCGACAAAAAGCCAGAAGCCAGGCAAGCCGGTTTCGGCGAGCAAGCGGACGTAAAGGCTCTTAGTGTTTGGAATGAGATCCGAATCGGGGCTGAGCTGGCGGGCGATCTCCGGCAGGTTGAACGACCACTCCGGAAAATTCTGGAGCAGGGTCAGCCCGCTGGCGCCCATGCCCACGCCCGTAAGCGGCGTGCTTTCGTAAAGGCGATAGCCGGCGACGGCGTAGGCCAAACGCGGCCCGGCGCTAATGTCGACGAGGTAGTCAAGCGGATCATCGGCTTCGGTGATCCGCCAGATGTTGGCAAAGTATTCGTAGTCGGACAGAAAGTTTACCGACACAAAAGCGATCAGCAAGATTCCGACAACCAAGCCAGATCGAATCAGCATAGGAGTAGCGCGTTGCTTTTGTCGAGATCGTCTAAACGGGGTTATGAACCAAGACCAAGCGGCGCGCAAGTTTGATCTACCCGCAAGCAGGGTTACTAAAACAATACAGAGCAACCCGGTAAGCAAGCCGCTGCGAGAGTACGTGAAAACTAGCACGGCCAATGACAAAACAAACAGCGAAGGCTCGACCCACTTGCGTTTGGTTAGGGAGCGAGCGCTAAGTAAAGCGGCGAACAGCCACGGCAGGAAAAAGATGACGAGCTGATCGGCCAGCCAAGCTGGCTCATAGGCGAAACCGCTGATGCGGCGCTGCTGGAGAGGCCGGGTGGAGATAAAAGTTTGCAGCTGGTTGACCCAACTGCGCGGGATTAAGGAAGTGTTGACGGCGACGGCCTGGATCAGAGACCAGACGATGGTTAGTGCTAAGCCGGCGTAGATCCATTTCAGGGACCAGTTGAGATCGTCCTTGGTGCGATTCATCCAGAAGGCAACGAAGAAAAAAAGTAGACCGATAAGAACCGAAAACCAACCGCGCAAGGCGCGTTCGTCATAGGAAAAATCGCGCATGGGCAACGGCGCCTGCAGCAAGCCGATAAACGTAAAAGCGAGGGCGACAAAGAGGAAGGCTAGCAACGGTTTAATGTTGGTGGGCAGGGCGATGCGGCGGCGCTGAAGAAAGATAATGAGTAAGACAATGACCAGCAGAGCCAGAGGATAGAGCGCCAACGGCTTGACCAAAGTGCGCCCGAGACCAGGAATGTAGCGAAAGGTTGTGATCGGCAAGGTCAGCAGGACGAAACCCCACAGCCAGCGTGCGACGCGCTCGAGGCGCGGCAAACTGAAAAATTCGGCCATTATTTGAATTTAGATGGACGGACTAGCACATAAGTCGCGGCAGCTAGTGCGCTGACCAGCGAACCGGCCAATAAATAAGTGGCCTGGCTAACACTGCGCTCAACTGGCAAATCTTCTGCCTGACTGACGCTAATCTCGATATACATCGAAATGCCTTGCGTATGCTCGGCGAGAAACGCGATCTCATCCAACAATTCTTCGATGCGGGCTTGATCGGGTTCGGATGCGGCCAGCTCAGCATTTAATTCTGCGCGAGCGGATTGCAATTCAGGTGAGGCGGTCATCGCAGCGCGGGCTGCATCTACGAAAGCCTGCGCCCAGGCACCCGCCAACTGCTGGGCGGTAGCAGGATCACCATCATCGGCGTACAAGTGCCAGCCGCCGTCAGACGGGTGAGCAAGCTGCAAAATATCGGGGCGCAATTCTGCGACGCTAATGCCTGATTCTTGCGCTACCTGTTCCATGACAACATCGGACCAAGCGAGTTGTTCCAAGCGCTCAGTTTCCCGCTGCAAAAATTGAAAGAGAGCCCGGTCGGGGTAGTACTGCCAGGCTTCTTCGAGATTGTGATCGACGACCACGGTAGCGCGAGCGCGGTAATCCGGCGGGGCGACCAAGTAGACGACCCAAGCCAGCAGGGCGCCAGCCAGCGCACCCAGCAGCCAAAGACGCCAGTTGCCGAAAAGGTCGGCGAGCGGATCGTTGGTTGGATTGAAACGAGATTTGCGCTTGGGCATGTTAATCGCGAACTCCGGCCATGCGCTGGCGGCGATAGCGAATTATTGGGAAAAGCAATTTACGCAGCCAATATTTGGCGGTGATGATCGAGAGCGGGCTGCCACCCTGGCGGCGATGGACGGTGAGCATGTCGTCCCAAGCGTGCATGTCGTTCTGAATGGTCTTTGAGTCAGCGTGGAGGCGGAATTCCGCCCAGAGGCGGGGGTGATAGTGCAAGGTGCTGATCTTGGCCAATCGCACCCAAAAATCATAATCCATGGCAAAGGTTAGGTTTTCATCAAGCGGACCAGCCTGCCACCAGAGCGCCGAACGCCAGAAGGTAGCCTGCTGCGGGATGTGCACATAGCCTTCGAGCAAGCGAGCGTAGTCGGTTTGGTGGGCGGCGAAGCGACCGATCAGGCGACCTTCGGCGTCGATGAAATCTGCATCACCATAGACCAGGCCGATATTGGAATGAGCTTCCAGGAATTCGACAGCTTCGCGCACAGCGCCAGGTTTGAGGCGATCGTCGGCGTTGAGCCAGGCCATATATTTGCCTTTGGCCTTGGCGAACCCTTTATTGATCGCATCAGCCTGGCCGCGATCGCGCTCCGAGACCCAAAACGCCAACTGGCGCTGCAGGCGCTTGATGATGGCTGGGCTTTCGTCGGTGGAGCCGCCGTCGATGACGATGTATTCAATGTTGGCGTGGTCCTGGGAGAGGACCGAATCCATGGCCGCTTGAAGGAATGCGGCCTGATTGTAGGAGGGCGTGACGATGGAGACGAGCGGTTGCATCGCCATTACGACCAACTCTCGTTGTTGTAATAAGGATGGGCAACATCTTTGGTTAGATCGTGGATGCGGGAAATTTCTTCGGGGGTCAGGCGATGTTTCCAGTTTTCGAGATTGGCGGCGCTATCGAGCTTGGTGGAGTAGATCGAACTCAGGGAAACTTCTTGTGGATTCTCGACGCCTGTCGAGCGCGAGATTCTTTTCTTTGCGCGCGAAGTGAAAAACAAGCCGAGGTGGTTATAGAGTTTCGAGAAGCCTGCAATTGGGTCGCGGGATAAATCTTCATGCAAGATCACGCCAAGCTGAGGATTTTCTCGCTGCCTGCGGTGAGTCACGGTGGCAATTATGCGCCACAGCAAACTGCCCTGCAGGATGACATCACTGGGAGCTTTGGTCACGGCTTCGAGCTCGGTGCGGAACGGCTCGAGCAGATCGCGCATCAGGAGTGGCTGGGCGAGCAGATCGTTGAAGTCGAAGGACCAGTCGAGGCGCTTGAGGCTGCTGACGAACGCGGCCGGATGGCGGAGCACGACGACGACATCGCAATTGAGGCGCTCAGCGAACCAGGACGTTGAGAAGACGGCGAAGGGGTCTTTAAGAAGCACGCGGCGGCGCTGGATGCGGCCGATGGTGAAATTGGCCCAATCGCGGAGCATGCGCAGGAAATCTTTGAGCGAGCGTAGGGATTTTATTTCGCGCAAGAGGTGGTAGTCGAGCTTTAGGGTCTCATTGAACGGCTGAACAAATTCTGTTTCATTCTCTTTGCAAATATACGTGTACCAATGCGTGACCGGGGAGCGCATCACGCCGGGACGGTGCCAGACGTTGAGCGGCTCGCTGACATAGGCCACATCGCCGTTCTGGGCAAGCATGCGCCCCACCCAGGTGGTGCCGGAGCGATGGAGACCGGTCACCATGATTGGGCGGCGGTTTGCTGCCGGGTTGCGGTGCAGCCAGCCGAGCCCGAGCAAACTGAGAAGCGCGTAGCCGATGCGCTTCCAATGGGCAAGCGTGTAAGTTGGATGCAAAGATAAGGCGCGGGCGTAAGAGCCTAGTGCGCGAGCAGGCTCGCCGCCATCGAGCAGATAGCGCGCCTGCAGCCGATAGGCACCGCCGTGGACGCGGCGCGAGTGCTTGCGAACAAGATCGCCCAGAACCGGTTCCGTTTTGGCCAATTCGAGAATGCGGAAGGCTTCTTCGCCGAAACGGGCGGCGTGGGCTACGTTCTTTGCGGCCGCGTGATGGCGAGCGGCGGCCCAAACTCGCGGCATGTGACGGATGGAAACAAGCCGCGCCATGCGCAGCCAGAGATGATGATCGAAGAGGAAGTTGTAGGTAGGATCGAGGTGGCCGGCTTCTTCGAGCACCGCGCGGCGCATAAACACGGATGGCTGCCCGATGATGCGGAAGGTGAACAGGTCGAGTAGGTCGTACTGACCATAGCGAATTGTGTTGAAGACTTTGCCATCTGCGTCGATCGAATCAAGTTCACCGTAAACCAATCCGGCGTCGGGGTGCTGCGCAAATGCGGCGACGGCTTGGCGGATGGCGCCAGGGCGATAGATGTCATCGGAATTTAGCCAGGCGACGAATTGGCCGCGGGCGCGAGCGAAACCTTTGTTAATCGCGGCGGCTTGGCCTTCGTCTGGCTCGGAAACCCACCAAGAAATGCGGTCGGAATATTTCTTGATGATTTCGACCGATCCATCGGTCGAGCCACCGTCGATAACCAGGTATTCGATGTTTGGATAATCCTGCTCAAGAACTGAGAGGATGGTTTGCTCGAGATATGCGGCTTGATTAAAGGATGGCGTGATGATCGAAACGAGAGGCTGATCTTGTTTCTCTGCCATTCGATCAAGACCCGCTGCGCAAATCGTAAATTAAATAGCCGTCGCCTTCGGCAAAGACCGGGTAGTGAGCTGCTAAGTATTCCTGCAGCAATGGCTGCTGGTCCAGCTGGTTGAAGGTGGTGATCAGGAAATAATCCATGCCAGCCGTGCGGGTCAGAAAGAATTGCTCGAAGTCATCGGGTTCATTGCCGCGCAGACCAGCGAGGTAAAGCTCGCCGGTGACCGGCCACAGCTCGACCCGGCGCCAGCCATAGTAGTTGAGCAGGTTGCCATAGTGTTGGACTAGGCCGATTGTCTTGCCTTCGGCGGGAATAGCCGCGCCAACCCGTTCCCAATATAGGGCTTCGGAGCGATAGTCAACACCGAGCAGGTTCGAGCGATTGGTCCAGGCGGTGATGGCTAGAGCGCCAACAAGCAGACCTACAAACAAGAAACGCCAACCGCGCGATTGTCCGGCGATCTTCTTAACCACAAGATCGAAGAGCGGCGCCATGGAAAGAGCTGCGATGGGGACGAGCATGAGGTGGTAATAGGTGTGGGTGGTGGTTTGGTGCGGGAGCGTGATGCCGTAAGCCGCGTAGCCGAGCCAGGCGCCGATCAGCAGCCAGCGGGCAAGCGGCGGCGCGATCAGCACGCCGGCGGCGGCCAGCACCAATCGGGCGCTGCCGAGAATCTCGGTGAGCATATCGGCCCAGCGAAAATAGAATTCGGGCTGGAATGCTAGCGGCATGAGAGCGACGACCCAGTTCTGGAAATAATTTCCGGATGTGCCGCCAATGCTGAGAAGGTAATAGAGCCCAGCCGGCAAAATGGCAATCAACGCGACAGCCCAGACCTGGCGATTGCGCAATGCAGCCCTTGCCCCAAAGGCGGCCAGAACCAAAGCGGCGAGCACGCCTAGCAGCAAATAAGCGGCGAAGACTTTGACCAGGATCGCGATCGCGGAGGCAACCGCGGCGATGAGCGCCCACTTCCATTCCCGTTCGCTGCCCCAACGATAAGCAGCGTACATCGCCAAGATCAACCAGGCGACCATGAAAGGATCGGGCTGAAACGACCGGCTGGCCTGAAAACCAAACGGAAGGAATAAATAGTAGGCAACTGCGATCAGAGCCGCGGCGGGGCCGGTGAATTGCAGGGCCAGTGCATACAACGGGATTGCGGCGAGAACCCAGAAGAGCGATGTAAAAATGCGGGCGACCCACAAATTTTCGCCACCGGAAAGCCAATAGCCAGCGGCGACAATGGTTTCAGGGATCGGCGGCTCAAGCTCGGCGACGGAGAAGCGCTGGGCGAGTGCCTCTTCTTGGACAACGGGATCAGTTGATGGCGAAAGTTGGTAGTAGATGCTGCGGGCGATCAGTGCGCCCCGGTATTGGCGGGTGGGATGAAAATCGAGCGGCAGGTCGGTGAGATCGACCATGCGCAAGCCGAATCCAAATAGCATCAGACCGGCCAAAGTGAACTCCGCCCAGTGAGTTTGAATACGCGAACGTATGGAACGCGATTTGTTTTTTTGTTTCTTTCTTGGAGTCATTCAAGATCGGAAGAGCGAATTGTATTCAACTTTGGGGAAGACTGTGAGTTGCCCACCTACAGTGGCATCCAGAACGCGGCGGCCATCCGCTTCGTAGGCATCCCGCGCCATTTGGTAAGCGCGCTCCGACATGTCGAGGTCGGGCAGCTGCCAGCGGAAGCCGCGCCCGAAGTAGCGAGGGTCGAAATGATCCAGATCTTCGCCCTGCGAAGTGACGGTGGTGTTTGACGCACCTTTGGATGCAAAGCTGTGATCGACGCCAATCAGGATCACGGGGTCGAAACCCATGTGATAGGCCAGTTGAAGCGCGACATAGGTAACGGTAGCGCCTTCCCACAAACGGCCGCGGGCATCCTTGGCGAATTTCGGTCGTTCGTAGGTTGTGTGCAGGAAAATTGTTTGGTCGTCAGGCTTTAAAAAGAGTCTTGATCGCCAAGATAGAAATTTTGGCATTGGTAAAGCAGTAATGTCTGCCGCGGATTGTTCAATCACCAAATCATTTACCGAAACTAAAAACGAAGTTTGAAAACCCCACTCGGGGAAGGCGAGGAAAACACGATTCATTCCAAATGTCTTTTCGTCTTTAAGTTTGCCTATACCCGTGGTGCGCAAACTAGGACCGTTGCCCAGAATAAAGGCGCGCTCGCCGCGATGTGCATCTTTGAGATCAGCCAAGCGCCGAACGCTGTCTCGGCGCCATGGATGAAGCGTTGCCAGCGGCCAAGAGGCGGCATGTTTTAGCGCTAGCCAGCTATCGCGGCCAGCCCGCCACAGTGGAGCAGGCGTTAAGTTCTTCGCTTGCTGGCGAAGGGAGCTCATTCGGTGCTGAGGCGCGCGGTCGCCCCGCCATCGACCACGAGAGATTGACCAGTGATGTAGGCAGACTGTTCGTTGTCGGCAAGGAAATAAATCGCGCTGGCAATTTCGGAAGGTTTTGCGAGGCGCTTGAGCAGGATCTTGTCGGCCAGGTCTTTTTTGCGCGCATTGGCGTCCGCGCCCCACACATGGGCGCGGTTCAAGCCAGCAACTAGCCTGGGGGTGTCGGTTGCGCCGGGCAGGATGACGTTCACGCGAATGCCTTGGGGCGCAAACTCAATCGCCATGGCGCGGGTGAGAGCCAGCAGACCACCCTTGGTGCTGGCGTAGGCGCCGATATTGGCTGAGGTAGCAAGCGCGTGGACAGAGCTGACATTAACGATCGTTCCTCTTGCCTTTGAGAGCGCCGAAAATAAATTCTTGGCCAACAAATACGGGGCACGCAAATTTACGGCGTGGACCGAGTCCCATTCCTCAACAGCTGTATCAGCGAGGGATTTAGTAATCTGAACGGCGGCGTTGTTTATCAGTGCATCTACGCCGGCAGTTTGAGTGAGGATCGTTTTGCACAACAAGTCAACCTGATCAGCCGCAGAAATATCAGCCTCCAGGGAGACTATGGCATCCGGGAATTCAGGTTCGGGCTTACGCACATCGACCGCAAATACGCGCCAGCCCCTTTCGTGGAAAAGTTCTACCGAGGCGCGACCCACCCCACCGGCGGCGCCGGTGATCACCACACTCTTTTGGTCTTTTTGGGCCATAGCGGACAATTCTATCCGCGGGGTGGGTAATCCTCTGGATTTAGCGCAGACGAATCAATTCCGAGCCCATCGAGCAGATTGCGGATCGTGTTCCAGTGCACACGCTCCCAGGCTTCGGGGCTGGCGTTGGAATTGTGAGGGGCGAGGAGAACATTGTCCATCTTCAGAAGCGGGCTATCGGCGGGCAAGGGCTCATATTCGAAGACATCCAGCCCGGCTCCGGCAAGATTAGTAGTTTGAAGTGCAGCGATGAGGGCAGCCTCGTCCACAAGTGGTCCGCGGGCTGTGTTTATCAAAACTGCGGAGGGTTTCATTTTCGCTAGTGCGCTAGCATCGATCAGGTGCTTGCTTGTCGGATTTAGATCGCAGTTAAGGCTAACGAAATCAGATTGGGAAAGCAGCAGGTCCAATCCGACCATCTGGACATTGACTTCAGAAACTAAATCTTTGGGGGGCTCGACGATGTCGTTGCCGAGCAAGCGCATACCGAAGGGCTTGGCGCGGCGCAAAACCGCCTGCCCGATGCGACCAACGCCAATGACTCCTAGAGTGCACTCCGCAAGCGAGCGGCCAGGTAGCTTGGACCATTCTCCTGTTTTTATCTGCTTGTCCATCCAAGGCGTCTGACGAGCAAAGGCCAAGATGTAAGCCATCACCGAATCGGCAACCGGTTCGGTAAAGGCGCCGGGTGTATTGCGAACTTGAATGCCCAGTTTTTTAGCGGCGTCTTGATCGATGGAATCGATGCCCGTCCCCCATTTCGAGATTACCTTGAGCCGCGGCGCACAGGCGGCCAGCACCTCGGCCATGAAGCGATCGTCACCGCAGATAGCACCGTCGAATTGACCAGCGTGCTGCAAGATCGCTTCGGCTTCAAGTCGCTCGCTGACTGGAGGCACGATCAACTCAATTCCAAATTTTGAAAATACTGGGCGGAAGCGCTGCAGGCTTGGCAACATGTAAGGAGCAGAAATTAAAACTGTCTTTGCCATTTAGGAATTTATTCGCTGCCGCATAAGAAAATCTGCGATCTGAAAGTCAATCTCTTCGTCAATATCCCAAGCTTCATCGCGTGATATCGGGAACATCAACGGATTTTCGCTGATCCGGTGGTTGCGCTTCTTTAGATTTGTGCTTGTGAAAATGTATAAGCAAGAATTTTCTTCATACACAGGCGGTAGATCTTGTGTGCGCAGAAGTTCGGCCGGATTGTGATTGAGTGCCTTGCCCTCGGCATCGTAGAGGCGAGTGTGCAGTTCGGTGACTCCGAACAAGGAGTCCTTGCCGGGATAGGTGCCCAAGAAGGCGGCGATGGCGGTGCGTACTGTGGCAGCTTTTAGCAGCGGGTTGGTGCTGTGAGTCTGCAAATAAAAATCCCCTGCCACCTGGGCCGTGTCGTGCAGCAAAATCTCGTTCATCGGAATTTCGCCGGCGCGCAAATGTTGAGGACGATCGATAACGCGCACGGCCGGAAAATTTTGGGCAAGCCCGTCGCGGATCTCGGCACTATCGGTGTCGACCGCGATCTCAGCGATCTCGCTACATTGTTGCAGCGTGGCGATGATGTGATGGAAGAGGGGTTTGCCCGCTAAGGGCCGGATATTTTTCCCTGGCACCCGCTCCGACTGGGCGCGCATGGGCACAAGGGCCACGATGCGTGGCTTGTCTACCAATGCGCTCAAGCCGACTTGCGGCTCTCCTCTTTGTAGCTTTTAGTAGATGGCTTAGGTCGTTTTTCTAAAGAGCCAGGAGGATAGAAAAACACCTCACGCATTTCTGCACTGACCTTGACCGGATCGCGATAGCCGCGATAAGTCCCTAAGTACTGCAAAAATCGAAACGAGATGATACCGAGCGCTTCTTTCAGAAAGACTCGCTCACGCAACGAGGCACGAAAATCAGAAATTACATTGCGGAGGAACAGGCTTGCAAAGTTCCACAAAGTGAAGCGGCTCTTGGGCAGGATTTGTTTGAGCGCCAAAGCTTCGCGGCGATGGCGGTTCGTAATCTGGGCGGCAGTCTCGTCATGTAAGTGTTGCACGTTGGCATCAGCGGCATAGGCGATCTTGTAGCCTTTGCCGCGCGCCCAAGAGGCCCAGGCTATGTCTTCGAGACCCGTTAATTTCTCGTCGAACGGACTTTGCTTCCAAATCGAGCTGCGTAAGGCGGCATTGGCATTGTTGCAAAACGCGTTTTGTTGGTCAAGGTCGGAATGGTCTGGAAACCAGCGCACAAAATGGCGAGCTTCGGAAAACTTGCTGCGTTTGCCTCCGCGCTGCTTTCCATATACAAGCGCCACCTTGCGATCTGCGAAAGGAGCCAAAAGGTTCTGGAGCCAGCTCTCCGACGAAGGAACAACGTGCGCGCTGGCGAGCACAATCAGCTCGCTGCGGGCGGCCCGCATGCCCATATTCAGGGCGCGCCCAAATGTAAATTCGGTCGGTTTGATCTTCAGCACGCGGGCTTTGTGCTGGGCAGCTATGTTGAGGGTCTTATCGGTCGAACCGGAATCGACGACGATGACTTCGACATTGCGAAGCGATTGGCGGCTGATAGCAGCTAGCAGGTTGCCAAGGTGTTTTTCTTCATTGAATGCACGGATAACAACCGTTGCGCGCGGCGGCTTTTGGGGTCTGAGGGCCATCACCGCGGAATCTTACCAGTTCTGATTTTGTTCATATCCGAGCGTAATTAGAAGGTCGCCACAGACTTCTTTGAAGATTTTTTTGTTGGATTCGTTGAAATGTTCTCGCCAGCCACCGCTTTCGCCTTTGCGAAACGTGGGAGATTTTTGAGGATCGATGGCTTTGGTAAGCACTTCTACTGATTCTGCAGGATTTTTGGCGCTGACAAAACCGCGGTTTACTGCATGATCGAAGATCTGCAGGAGCGAGATTTGCGGATCAGCAATTAGATCTTCGAAGCGCAAAGTGAGAACTTCTTTACGCTCAAACCACGGCAGGTAGGGCTCAAAGCGTTCACGAATGTTTGGGAACGGATACTCCAATTCGGGACGTCCAAAAATACTGACTTTTAGATGCTCGTCGAAGTCCTTGAGGTGATTTACGTAATAGTCATGATGTACATGCCGGTTTGCGAGATCGGTTACGTAGAAAACATGCGAGACTGCTACATCACGCGGATCGCGATAAATGAAATAAGGAGCCACGCCAGGGCGACAGAGTTCGGCGACAACTTCAGGAAAAGCGTGCAGGTGCCCGTAAGCGATGTCACCTGAGGAAAGGCGTTTGAGGTCTTTTAGGATCTGCTGGATAGGCCGCGGTTTACCGCTTTCGCCTTCAAAGGTGAGCACCGGCGGGAGCCCACTTTCGACAACCGGGCCAAGCTGCGTGAACCCGGCCAAGATCTGGGTCAATAAGTGCGTGCCGCTTTTGGGGAACGAGATGCCGAACAAGATCGGCATCGTGTCGATGGCTACATTGGGAAAGCGGCGTTGGGCTGCGGCGCGACGCAAGGAGCGGCGAGCCAAGCGTGCGGGAAGATCGAATTTCACCATTGGGCGTTCTTCTCATAACCAAGATTTTGGAGCAGGTTGCCCGTTTCCGATTTGAAGGTCTGCTTATTCGCTTCGGTGAAATGCTGGCGCCAGTCGCCGGTTTGGCCGCGGCGGAAGGTGCCGGAGGCTTGCGGGCGCAAGGCACCTTCGAGTGCCGGTTTCGCTTGTTCACGCGGCCGCGGATCGAAGCCGTGGGCCGCAAGGTGGTCGAGGACGCGATCGAGGGCGGCGCGGCGATCTAGGATCAAGTCTTCAAATCGCAGAGCGAAAACTGCGGGCTGCTGAAGCCACCCAACGTAGTGCTCGTACTTAGCAAAGATCGATGAAAGTTGAGCGCCCGGTTCCTGAACGCCTTTGATCGCTGCATCTATGCGCTGTTCCATGGTGGAAAGCGTTTCCGTGTAGTAACGGTGCATGCCGTGGCCGGGGTAAATTTCGGTGGCGTAAAACACGTGCGAAACGATCACATCGCGTGGATCGCGATAGATAAAAAACGATGCAACATCAGACCGGGTTAGTTCGGCGATGAAAGGCTTACGGGCGTGCAAGTAGCTGTACGTGATGTCTCCCGGATTTAGCAAATGCAAATTTGCGAGGATCGCGTCGTCGCCAAGGTTGCGATTCTCTGCCGAGCGGCTTACTGGCGGCATGCCAGGGTCCACAAATGGGCCGATACGGGTTAATCCTTGCAACACCTGAAACAAAAGATGCGAGCCGGACTTGGGCATCGCGTTGCCGATGACGATCGGCATGCGGGCTAGTTCGGCGGCGCCCCAGCGGCGCGCAGCGGCGGCGCGGCGGGCGCGCCAGCGCAGCATTTTGAATGGCTGCTTGATTTTGGAAACGATCGACATTCGTTTAATTCAGATGCGGATCGCTAGGCCTCGGGACATCGCTTAGCGAGACCAGATCCTTGGCCATGAATTTCTCGATGATCTCCCACACAGTCTCGACGGGTAAATCGAGCTCGGCGGCGATTTCTGCGGGGCGGCGGGTGCCATCACAACGCTCCATGATCTCGAAGAGGCGCTTATGGCCGGCGGGATTGGTTTTGTAATCGATCCAAATGCCGTAGCCCGAGGCGAAGACCTCGCCCTTGAAATGATTGACCACGTATCCGCGATCGTCGTGGACGCTCGCTTTCGGCGTTCCGTTTGGGCTCTTGCCAGGTTGAAAGCGGGTTTTATCGAATGCCGAAATTAAGCCCAGAACTAGATCGACTGAAGCCTGCAGGCGATCCGCAGAAATAATTTCGGGTGTGTCCAGGCTGGAATGGTATTCGGGATACGGAGCGAAGCGCGATTCGGGAAGATGCGGATTCACGACGCGGGACAATGAGAGCATGGGCACGCGCACGCCGGGGGAATTGAACTGGCGCTCATCGTTGTCGATGATCGTGCGATATGGGCCAACGTAAGCGTCTGGGGCAAGTTTTTTAAAGGCAGCGACCAATCTTTTATCCGTCGGACTTTCCGGCTGGAAGGAGGTTTGTAGCGCGGTGGGAGCATCGTTTCCAAGCATTTCGAGGAACAGACCACCCTTCATTTTCGGAATCAAGTTCTCGTGCAGGCTTAAGTAGGCGATCGAACCTAAAGTTTCCGGGAAGAAAAGGAAACGATATGTGAAATGCGCTCTCGGTCCGGCGAGCAATCGGTTTGCGACCTCCACTCCGACTACGACGCCAGTGAGATCGTCGTTCACCATAGCGGGATGATCCAGATGGGCAGCAAGGACGAAGCAATCTTCGACCTCGCCCGGCACCAGCACCTCGCCGATCTTGAGCTCGCCTGGAGTAAATTCGGTACGGATGACGACGCGGTAGCGATCCTCTTTTAGGGAATCGCACAGAGTTTGCGAAGCGCACAGGCCCCAATCGCGCTGATAATACTTAAACACGAACGGGATTGCGTCGGGCAGTTTGGGATGCACGTGCAGATGTTGTAGCAATTCTTCGCGGCTTACTTCGCCCTCAAAAGGCAGGGAATACGAAACAACATGCAGGGGGTGATCCGCGTAATCTAGAAGGAGCTTGCCATCCATTGTTTCCAAGTAAGCCTCGGAACAGGTCCATTTCTCAGGCACCGTCCAGGTCCATACTTTGGTGCCGGTGGGCACTGCGTGAATTGTCATCGGTAGTTCTTTTGCCAGCCGATTCAAAGCGTGATCGTAATCGTCCGAAACGATGTCGCGCTTGAGCGTCCAGAGCTCATTGACGAGCTCCATCATGCTAGCCATTATTTGGATACCGGCTCGGGCTTGTTAGCGACAAGGGCCCACGCGTCCGCAGCCAAGAGAGCATCGGCCGCGGCCACAAAGTCGCGCAGGGTGCAGGAGGCAATCTCGCCGTAATTCAATTTTGCAGAATGCCATTGCCCCTTCGACTCCAAGACCGATTGGATGGGAGCCAGGCGCAGCTGCGGGTCCAAGTCCATATCCCGAACCAGCATGCGATAAGTTTGCGTAGTCCAAGTCCCGGCTTGGTTCACGCGTCCAGAAAATTCCTTCCAATATCGATAGGGGACTGTGGCACGTTGCTCGCTGTAGTGCACGATCGAGGCGGCCTGCACATCGGCTCCGAGTAACAGCAGCTTGAAATCCAGATCGAGCATGCGCTCAAAGACAGAGCCCGCCTCAAAAGCGGAAGGCGTATCTATCTGCGCCAACTTTTTCGCTCTCTCCCCAATCACAGCCAAAGACTGCATCGGATGTCTGGTGCGCACGGCTACAGCCTGCTGACGCACAAATTCGGAGAGGGCGCCCATGCCGACTGATGGGCTGGTTTGCGGGTCGTAATCTTTGCCGCGGGCAAACTCGAACGTAAAAGTAGGGACAGCCAGCGTACCCTGTGGGCCAATGGCCGCAAGCAATGCGTCCAAGTACATTTGCAACCCGCCTTCAGGGCGGCCAAGAAATTGAAGCGCCGAATGGACCAGGAGACCGTCGCCCGCGCGCACCCCTACTTTATTGAGCGCTTCATCTAACTGCGAACGAGTGAGAACGGGCAGCGTCATCAGGATTTTGGATTCACAACCTTGCGAACCAATGTCAGATCCTTGTTGAAGCCTTGTTTCATCCAAAAACCAAGACCGGCTTCGTTGCCTTCTAGCACTTGCACCTCTACCGAATGGACCTTGAGATCAGAAAATTTCTTCATAGCCAGCTCAGTTAATTTTGTGCCGACCCCGGAACCCTGCAGACTTTCATTTACATAAAGATCGCTGATCTCCCCCACTTGCACACCCCCCAAAAATGCAGGGCTTTGTTTAACGCGAGCCATCAAAAACGCTTTTGGAACCCCCTCCTTTTCTGCAAGCCAGACGAAACTGAAACGACCCAGGGTCCGGGCGAACGAATTGGTCCACTTTTCGCCAGCGCCTTCCGTATGTGGAAAGCTCAGGCCGAGGCTGCGATGGAAAACATCCAGGTGCGACCATAGCTCGGCAAGCGCGGGCAGGTCGGCTTCGGTCGCCTCGCGCAGCTTGATGTCATCCAACAAAAGCCTCGCGGATCGGTGCGGGCCACTTGGTGGAATCGAGGCCGAACTGGCAAAGGAATGCATAAGCCAATCGCTCAAGCCCAAAGGCAACGCAGCCGGTGTGGGCTGGCTTGCCGTCTGGCAGAGTGATGTTTAGATTGCGGCCAAAGAAATCCTGGTGATGGTTGTATGAGCCAACTGCCAAGGTTTCATTCTTGAACGGAAGCTGAGCGCGAATTTCATATTTCAATTGAAATGCGTTTTGAAAAGCTGATTGTTTGCGAAACTCACCTACGAAGAACGGATCGTTGGCGCTCTCGACTTTGTAGGCAAGACCGATCTTTTCCAAATATTCGGCGACCAGCTTGCGAGCCGCTTCGCGATTTTCGAGAACATAGTCCATCGGTCCAACGAAAATAATCTCGCGCATCGTGAAATCCCACATGCGCTCAAGGGTAGTGAGATTATTGGATTCGTAGCGGAAGCAATGACCCACTGCGGTGGCAGCCAGCTTGCCATCCGGCAGCGGTTTATCAGCCAATGCAAAATAGAGGTGGTAGCAAACCGCCGGTGACAGGAGAGCCTGGATGCGTGCGAAGGATTCAGGCGGCGTATTGAGCCCGGCCGCTTCGTGGGCAGCGTGCTCAGCAAAATCGCTGATCGTGTCGAGGTCTTCGCGCAAGTGCGTGGCGAAGGTTAGCGAATGAGGAAAGGCACGAAAATAATTGACGCGGCCGAGTTTTTCCGCAGAGATGAGTGTGGGGAAGCGTTGCGGTTTAGCGCCGAACTCGGTTGCCAGTTCCAGGAAATAGGATTCGAACACTTCGATCAAGCGAGTGACCATCGGACCAAAGCTATAAATGCCAGTCTGTTCCAAGCTCAATTCGCCGCGAGACATCAACTCGGACATTGGGTCGGAGGCAAATGGAACCTTGCGCCCTAGATGATCCTCGAGGACTTCGACCTTTGGCTGCATCGCGCCCTTGGCCATCTCGGCCACGACGCGCTGTACTTTTTCTTCCAAACTCTCCGAGCTCGCATTTCCATTACGGAGTTGTAATTCGATCGTGCCGTCGGAGGAGATGCTGGCCGCGGCGATATCTTCATCTACATAAGCCAGCTTGGACTGCACCTGACCAAGTAAATGATCCGGAATCGTCACCGCTGGTGTGATGCGCATAATCTCAGCCATTTTGCTTGGCCTTTACGTGAGCAATGATGGCTGGGATGCTGACCAATTTGCTGATCGTCTCCGCGGTTATTTCGACGCCGAATTTGCTCTCCAGCGCGACCATCAGGTCCATATGCCCCATCGAATCCCACTGCGGCAATTCACCGAACTGAGTTTCTGATCCAACTTCAGCAGCCGAAATGTGAAAGACGTCGACAAATACGTCTCGCAGCTCGACTAATAGCGCTGTTTCAGTTGTTTTCGAGGCCATCTCAGTTTTTATACCAGAAAAGGCTTGCCAGCCACCACGCCATCAACCACTGCTTTTATTGCGGCAGAATTTTCCAGGCGCAAAGCGTCGATCGAAAAATCTTTCAGATGGACGTAGCCCATCCGGCTATGAGCAGAGAGATATTGCTCAAAAGGAAGCGCGGTTTTGAATAGTTGATAGTAAAGCACCCGTCTGGCTTCCTGTACGAATTCGTCCCGCTGAACTACTTTTTCCGATTGCAGGAATTCTTCGGCTTGCTCCACATAAGCTGCGATTGATTTTGGAAAATAAACGGTCGGGTAGGTGGTGTAGCGCGAGGCGCCGGCGCTCAGAACGGCCTTTCCCAAGATCGAGGCTTCGATTCCGATAGACGAGTTGTAGACCATCACGAAGTGAGCACGTTGGATCAGCGCGTACGAACTCAGGTATTCATTCGCATCGACAAAGACAACGTTAGGCAGCTCTCGAACCTTGTTATCGAGCACCCATTGGGCCACGCTCTCGCGGCTTTGCTTACGGGTGCCGGGTCGCATTTCATCCGGATGGGCGCGAATGACGAATAGAGTGTCGGGAT
The DNA here is from genome assembly GCA_025450445.1 of Anaerolineales bacterium. Taxonomy (GTDB): domain Bacteria; phylum Chloroflexota; class Anaerolineae; order Anaerolineales; family UBA11579; genus JAMCZK01. Next base: position 40,617 of record JANWHN010000076.1, read on the forward strand.
GAGCTTTTACTAGAGTGAGAGCCACATCCAGCCAGGCAAACATGTGTGGCAAGATTACGTTTGCATGAACCTGGCTGGTGTCAAAGATCACGTTGGTAAAAACCGGCACGATCTTTTTGAAGTCCTTTGCCTTTTGCAGAAATTCGTCATCAAGTCCCTGCATCTGCGGCCAGAAACGGATACCGGCCATGGTGAACTGACCCTGAAAGCGTTGGCTCAGATACGCATCTAACTGAGCATTTTCCTTATCACCGAGCTTAAAGTCAGTGGGAATATCCATGGGATACGCGGTGGCTTGTCCGTCTGTGAAAAATGCGGTGAACGGACGCAAGGCAACTTCATGGGTGATCGCGCGGATGCCGCGCTGTTGAGCAACCTGGCGCGCCATCGCCTCGGGAAACATGATCCCATTGAAGACAACAACTACTTGCGGTTTGACGCTATCCAGAAATTTTGTGAATTCGCGCCCGACGTTATAAGCGGAAAGGATGTATTCGCGCAAAAGCATTCGCGTGCCCTGATCGTCCTGCAAATTATGGCGGCGGAGGGACCAACGCAGGCTGGGCGTTACGATCTCACCTAGAGGTTGCCCTTTGAAAACATAGTTCTGCAGCGCGGGGACATCCAAAGAAGCAATTTGCTTCCTTATTTCCTGATCTTCCGAAAAAGCGAACCAGCCAATTTCGGAATCTTGAAATAACCGATTGGATTGGGCAATACATGCCGCGCAGGGCGGAGCCTGCGCAGGATCATCTGGGTTTGTGCCCAAGACACAGCGGCTCATTCCGCTAGCGCAGACGAAATGGACAACGCGCGCGCCCTCCAGGCGCAATCCCCATGCGCTCAGCAAGGAGAAAGCGGCGTTTTGGCTCAGATAGCCGAGACGAGCAGATGCGTTGAAAAACACAACGGGTGTGCCATTTGGTTTGGCTTGCGCTTCAATGGCGCGCGCAGTGCGCGCAATCCGCAGGTTGCTCAGCCAACTCTGAAATTTGTCGGATATTCGCTTGAACAATTTTTGTTTTGCGCCCCCCAGCGCTTCCCAGCTACTGAACGCGTCTAAGTTTCTTGAGCGAAGCCTGCTCGCTTTCGTAAACCTTCTTCTCGCCATCACCGAGGGCTTGCTCGGTGACGCGAATGTATTTGACCAATCGCTGCAGCCCACCGGGCTCCACGGAGGCGGCTTGATCGCTGCCCCACATGGCCCGGTCCAGGGTGATGTGGCGCTCGACGAGGCTGGCGCCCATTGCCACCGCGACCGCCGAGATCACCAAGCCCACTTCGTGGCCCGAATAGCCTACAGGACATGGAAATGTGTCGCGCAAGGTCTGGATCATTTTCAGATTCAGCTCTTCCGGCTCGCACGGATACGTGCTGGTGGTGTGGGTGAGCATCAGATTCTTCATATCCATCATGCTCACCGAATCTTTGATCTGCTCCATGGTCGACATGCCGGTGGACAAAACGATCGGCTTGCCAGTCTTCTTGAGGTGCGTCAATAATCCTTTGTCTGTTAGCGACGCAGACGGGACTTTATAGGTTGGAGTATCGAACTTCTCCATGAAATCCACTGAGCCCTCATCCCAAACAGAAACGAACCAATCGATGCCCTTTTGTTTGGCATGCGCTTCTATTTCGCGATATTCCTTTTCGCCAAATTCCACCTTGTAGCGGTAATCCAAATAGCTAATGTAGCCCCAAGGGGTCTCGCGCATTTTGTCTTTCTGATCGGCCGGCACGGCCAGCTCGGGTGTGCGCTTCTGAAACTTGACCGCGTCGACACCGGCCCACTTGGCCAGGTCGATCAATTGCTTGGCAACCTCAACGTCACCGTTGTGGTTGATGCCAATCTCGCCAACAATGTAAGTCGGGTGCCCGTCTCCCACCAATTGCTTGCCAATCTTCAACTCGCGCGCCATTCACTCTCCTCGAGAATTATTCGCCAGGATTAAATCACATACTTCGCGCACTGCGCCAAATCCACCCTTGTTGTCAAGCACTTTGTCAGCCTGGCGCAACACTTCGGGATGCGAATCAGCAACCGCGAACGCGCAGGCCACCAGCGGGAAACACGGTAAATCATTCGTATCGTTGCCCACAAAAACGGTTTCTTCGGGCGAAACTTTGTACTCAGCAAATAGCTCTTCCAACGCCTTGCCCTTATTGTGGACTCCCTTTTTGTAGGGGATGCCTATTTTTTCACAGCGGCGGGCCACCACGGGGTTCTCTTCTTTCGACAGCACGACAGCTTCGACTTCGGTTTTCAGTAACATTTCCATCCCTAGACCATCGCTGCGGTTGGCCGCGATCGATTCCTTGCCAACCTCATCGATCCAGACGCGATTATCGCTCATCACTCCATCGAAATCCATGACGAGCAGCTTCACTTTCTTGGGCATGGGTCTAGGCGGCTTGCCGGGCCAAACCAGGTCGAGTTCGCCGGATGTGGCAAGCGATTCGGCACGGCGCCAGTCGTTCATGGTATCGATGTCCACCGCATAGCGCGGGTCGATTAGCACCGGCCAAATGACTTCGCCGCTCATACTGTTCTTTTTCAAGATCGTTCTGGCGCGGATGGCGTCAATATGACCGGTTTGCCAATAAGTCTGCGGCAATTTTTGGCGCGGCGCGTTGTATGGTTCTGCGATTCCCTTTGCTTTGAGCAAAGGCTGCATCGCTTCTTCGCCACTAAACCGCCACATCTTATAGGGATTCTGACCAGCCGGCACGACCCCGCGAACTGAATCCGCGTCTGCATGTTTTAGCAATTTTTCTACGGCTCGATCTACTAAATCACGTGGGCGTAACGGTGAGGTCGGGCGCAATTGAACGATAACATCGGGTCGATACCCTTCTTCCTCGGCAAGCCAATTTAAGGCGTGCTGAAAGACAGGCAGATCCAATGTTTCATCCTGAGCAAATTCAGCCGGACGCAGAAACGGCGCCTCGGCGCCATACTGACGAGCAATCTCAGCAATGCCTTCGTCATCAGTCGAGACAATCACTCGGCTCACCGATTTGGCTTGCAGACCAGCGGCGATGCTATAGGCTAGCAATGGATGACCAACAAAGTTCTGCTCGTTTTTACGCAGGATGCTCTTTGATCCGCCGCGGGCCGGAATAATGGCAAGAACTTCAGTTGGCTTATTGGGCATTTGCGTTATCCAAAAATACGCCCTGACCTTGAAAAAGATACAGGTCCCAGTTCAACGGCTGGAAGGTCCCTGCATAAACATAATGCTCAGTAATAAAATGATACAAAGGTCGCAATTGGATCGGCACCCTATCCAATCGAGTTTCAATTGCGGGCAAAAACTCACCATTGGGATTGGTATCAATAATAATCGGCGGATCGCCAACGAGTTCATCAATAACCAGCTGAACGCGTTCCTCAGTAGCATACTCGCTGTTTAACAACGGGCTCTGATAGACAAACCGCGAAGGGGACGTGCGAGCGCTTAGCCAGTTGACTGCAACTGCGTTTCCAAACATGAGCAGTTTTTGATCTGAGTCTGTATTCGTATAGAGGTAGCTGAGGACGGTCTCATATCTATGGCCAGAAAGATTTAAAGAGAACCGGGCTTCGTCGGCAACAAAGCTATTCAGATCCAAATAAAGCGTTGGCACTAAAGGAAGGACGAAGCTCACGGCGAAGCCAACTAAGAGCGCTGGAGCGAAAATTCTGCTTAGCTCTACTTTGCTTAAACTGGATCTCAGATTTGAGGCAACAAAATAAACAAAGAAGGCACACAAGGCAACTAAAACCGGCAACCAGGATAAAAAATAATGGGGAAAACTTCGACCTGATAATACTGTCAAGGTAAATTCAAATAATGGGGCCAATGCGAGCACTGTCATAAAAACAAAAAATGGGTCTTTGTTGTTGGCGTTGCCTCTTAACCACGCAACCAGCAGAACCCAGGCGGCATTAGCCACGGGGGCAAGGATTGACAAATTGCGTAAGCCTTCCATCAAAACGGTAAAGTAAGATTGGTCACCCTGGCTGCTATAGGCAAAGTTAAACACGAAAACCGATTCCCACAGCTGAGCGAGAGCGCCTTTGCCAAAAAAGTAAATGGCAGTAATCAACATCACAATGATGCCGCCAAAGACCATAGCCCCAAATGATTTAAGTGAGGCGCGAACGTTCTTTTCTTTAATCATCCGCCATACAAAAAAACTGCCGATAGCAAGTGGAATTCCAATAATGTTCGGGCGAAGCAAAAAAGCCAGCGCGGCTACGACGCCTGTTGCAAAATAGGTCTGCCATTTCTCAGAATTAATCGCCCGCCAGAAGAACCAAAGACACGCCACTTGCAAGAGCAAACCATATTCTTCTACTAAATTCCCTCGGTCTAATACTGGTTTGAGCTGCACCAGGAAAAAAACGGACGCGAAGAGGGCAGGCCAGGAACCAAACACTGAACGGAGCAAGCGGTACAAGATCCAGGCAGCGGCAAAAACAAACACAAACTCCAGCATCCATACGCCCCAGCGAGAACCACTGAGCAGACCCAGCGCATTTATGTAATAGATGAGCGGGCCTTTGTGATCCCAGACATCACGATACGGAATTTGGCCTTTAAGAATTTGGTCGCCGGTGTAAAGAAATATGCTGGAGTCTGTGGCCGGTACCGGTTGAAAATAGGGTGAGACACCAATTAGGATCGAAAAACAAATAACACCTAGCAGGACTGCAACAAACACTTCGCCGCTTCTTGCGAACAGAGTGTTTTTTTTATTTTTCACCAAGCAGTCCAGCCGCCGTCGACAACTAGATTAGCTCCAGTCATATAGCTGGAGGCATCCGAGGCTAGGAAGAGCAGCGCACCGTTCATTTCATTGGGTTCAGCCATGCGACCCAGTACTGTACGGGCAGAATAAGCTTTCACAAATTCGTCGTCATGCATATTAAATACACCGCCGGGTGTCAAGGCATTGACGCGAATTTTTTTGTCACCGTAGTAGGTTGCCAGGTATTTGGTCAGCCCCAGAATCCCGGCTTTCGTAACGGTGTAATCAACTGGCTTGTACTGAGCTGGTCTTCCAGGCTTTTGATAAATGCGCTGGTCCGGGCCACCAAGGCCATAGGTGGAGCAAATATTGATGATCACGCCGCTGCCTAGCTTTAGCATTTGTCCAACAGCCGCTTGGGAGCAAAGGAAAGCCCCGGTTAGGTTTACTCGAAGGGCAGCTTCCCAAGCTTGAAGTGGATAATTTTCAAAGGCACTGTTGTGTTTTCCCTCGCCGGCTGGGTCAAACTTCGGGTCGAGCGCGGCGCTATTTACCAGAATATCCAAGCGACCAAATGCTTTTATGACCGCCTCATTCATCTGCTTTACGGATTTGGGGTCGCCCACATCGCAGGCGAAGCCCTGCGCCGTTTTGCCAATTTGCTTAGCCACATCTTTGGCTGCGCCCTCATTCATATCGACAACCAGCACAGCGGCGCCAGCTTCAGCCAGCGTGGCACAGAATTGACGCCCAAGCAGACCGGCGCCGCCGGTTACTACGGCAGCGCGGCCAGTCAGATCAAAAGCTTGGGGGATTTGGGGCATTCGTGGAGGGAAAATCCTTCGCGCTAGTTTACAGCCAGGTTTGCGGCAGTGCTTCCGATCGGGAGCACCAGGCCGCGGTCTTGCAAGAACTGCACGATCTTGCGTGCGTTCTGCTCTGGGGTTGCATTCACGGTATCGAGGGTGATCTCCGGATTACGCGGCTCTTCATATGGATCGTCGACGCCAGTGAAGCCGGTGATCTCACCACGGCGCGCCTTGGCATATAGGCCTTTGGCATCTCGTTGCTCACAAACTTCGATAGGCGTATCGACAAAGATCTCGATGAACTGCTCTTCGCCAACCATCTTACGGCACTCATTGCGGGCCGCACGGAAGGGGCTGATTGCGGCACAGATGACGGCGCCATGCTGACGAACCAGCTCGCCGGCGACAAAGCCGATGCGCAACACGTTCGCGTCCCGGTCCTCGCGGCTAAAACCGAGACCTTTCGACAAATGCGTGCGGACCACGTCGCCATCGAGCACTGTGACCTGGCGGCCGCGTTCCATCATCAGCGCAGTCAGGATTTGCGCTGTCGTCGATTTGCCCGAACCGCTTAGGCCAGTGAACCACAAGCAAAAGCCTTGTTTGTGACGTGGAGGATGCATTTCAAGCAATATGGCTGATGTTTCACGACGTGTGAACCACTCTGGCAGGTATTCGCCTTTAGCCAGATAATTTTCGCGCACTTGCGTGCCAGAGATATTAAGGACCTTTGCGCCTTTGGGTTCTTCTCCAGCTTCGACGTAACGTTCTTCATCAGCCAAGTAAACAAGTTCTTTGAACGGAATCATTTTCACGCCGAGTTCTTCTTCGTGCGCGGAAAGTAACTCTTGCGCATCATAAGGTCCGTAGAACGGCTTGCCGTTCGCGTCTTTGCCGGGACCAGCGTGATCGCGGCCGACGATGAAATGATTGGCGCCGTAATTGCGGCGGATCAACGCATGCCATACAGCTTCGCGGGGACCAGCCATGCGCATTGCCAATGGGAGCAAGCTCAACATCGTTTTCTTCTGGTCGTAATATTTTTCAACTAAAGTCCGATATACCCGCACGCGGGTGTAGTGATCTACGTCGCCCGGCTTAGTCATGCCCACAACGGGGTGGATCAGCAGGCTGCCGTTGACTTTCTCGGCAGCGCGCTTGGTCAGCTCTTCGTGTATACGGTGCATTGGGTTGCGGGTTTGGAATGCCACCACGTTTGGGTGACCCATGGCTTCGAGTTTGGCGCGCACTTCTTGCGGGGTGCGCCGTAGCTCAACGAAATCGCTGTAGGATGGAAGATCGAAGACCTGCAAACGCCCAGAGACGCACAGGTCGCCCCAGCGGATCATTTCGGAAACTAATGGGTGGCGGGGATCGGTGGTGCCAAGAACCTTTTGGGCCTCAATGTTTGGATCCCAATCGAAGGCTTCTTCGATTTCCATGATGGCGAAGGCATTGTTTCGGCCGTCGCGTAGCACAACCTGCTCGGTCTTAGCCGGGAGTTCGTCTTTCTTAACCGTCAGCGTGATCGGAATCGGGAACAAGCTTCCGTTAGCCAAACGCATCTCGTCCAGCACGCGCTCATAGTCGGCCTTGCCCATGAAGCGATTTAAAGGGGAGAAGGCGCCGACCGCCAGGAGTTCCAAGTCATGCAGGGAGCGCTGGGAGAGACGAATATCGGGCAAGTGATTGGCGAATTCGATAAGGGCTTGGCGTTCATCCCCAGTCTTAACCAGATTCTGCAGCTCGCCCCCGTAAGGTGTGATCAGGTTTTCTCTACTCTTTTCCAAAACGGCCATTCAAACTCCAAACTTTCATATATTCCGCATTAAGCGGGTGATTAGCGGGCAAAAAACAGCCTGCTCTTTAAGCAGGCTGTCAAGCAGTCAACAACGCTAAAAATGATACCACGAAGAAAATCTGATGACCCGAACCGATGTTCGCATTAATTGCCACGAAGACCGGTTGTTATAATCCGCGCGCCCAATATGCCCAACCCTCCGAGAATTTCCAAACAACAGGCTAAGCGGCTAAGCCTGATCGCATTCGGGTTGCTCCTGGTCGCTTTTGCCTTGTATTCGGCCCGGTTCATCGAGCGCACCAGCTTCGAAATCGACGGGCAGCGCTACTTTGCGCTCTTCGATGATGCCATGATCTCAATGCAGTATGCACGCAACCTGGCAAACGGCGATGGCCTGGTGTGGAACGCCGGTGGCCAGCGGGTTGAAGGCTTCAGCAACCCGCTGTGGGTGCTGTTTATGGCCTTCTTTCACCTGTTCAAGATGCCAAATTGGCAGGTGAGTGTCGCGCTTCAGATCAGTGGGGCGGTCTTTCTATTGGGGAATTTGTTTTTCGTCAAAAAGATCGCCGAAGAATTAATGGATGGCTATTTGGCGCCGCTGCTGGCCGTTTTTCTCACCGCGTTTTATTTCCATCTCAACAATTGGGCATTACAGGGTATGGAAGTCGGCGCCCTGGTTTTGTTGCTGAGTGCCTCGGTATGGTTGGCTTTCCGCAATCTGCGCGCTAAACGGTTTTCCGTTTGGCCGTATGCGCTGCTAACCCTTGGCACCCTAGTGCGCTTCGACATGGTGGTTCCGCAGATCATTATGACTGCAATTCTGGCCTGGAAAGATTTGCGCCATCGCCGCTCGCATCTTGCATGGGGACTTGGCTTGCTGGCTGCCTCGACAATTATCCAAACCTTGTTACGGCTCTGGTATTACGGTGAGTGGCTGCCCAACACCTACTTTCTTAAGGTTTTGGGGGTGCCTTTGTGGGACCGCATCGAACGCGGATTGATCGTATTGGGTGATTTTGTGTGGGGCTCGGGCTGGTTCTTGATGGTGTTGCCGATCCTGCTGGTTTTACTTTGGCCGAACACGCCAACAATCTTGCTGTTCGGACTGCTCATCAGCCAGGTCGCGTACAGTGTTTTCGTTGGCGGCGACGCCTGGGAGCACAAGGGCGGCGCAAATCGATTTATCGCCATCGTAATGCCCTTGTTCTTCATTTTATTCGTTGAAACGCTGGATGAGATTCGTCAGGAATTAGTTAAGCTTCGGCGAAAAAGGTGGACCCCAATCATTAGTCATGCGGCCTTGGCCGGATTAGTTTTTGCGAGTCTTTTCAGCTTCAACGTGATCAACGAAAACAATCCAGTCGATAAATGGACGCTGATCAAGCGCCCGATCTTCGTACCTGGCACGCAACGTTACGTAACACTTGGGCTGCTTCTAAATAAAATCACCGACGAGCACGCTAAGATCGCGGTGGTGACGGCCGGCAACATTATTTATTTCGCCGAACGCGAAGGCATCGACATGCTCGGCAAGAGCGATGCGGTGATCGCCCGCAGCCTGCCGCACGAGAACGGCGGCTCATTCGATCAGGTAGACGAGGCCTTCAGGCCTGGGCACAACAAGTGGGATTACGAATATTCCATCAATCAGCTGATGCCAGATATCGTCGCGCAGATCTGGGGCAGCAGCCGCGAAATGGCGCCCTACTTAGACGCAGGCGGCTATGAATATTTCAATGTCGATGGCTTCGAACTTTACATCCGTACCGTTTCGGTTCACGTTCTTTGGGATGAAGTTAACAGCCGTCTTCAACAGCCCGCAGAATGAAGTCATCTCCCCTCTTCCAAATATTGTTCGGCCTGCTGCTTGTCGCCTATGCCGCATACGGCTGGGCTTTTATCCAACGCACAGCGATCGTCGTTGACGGCGAGAAAATCCAGGCGCTGTTTGACGATGCCATGATCTCGATGCAGTACGCCAAGAATTTCGCCAATGGCGACGGCTTGGTGTGGAATGCAGGCGGAGAGCGAGTAGAAGGTTACAGCAACCCGCTTTGGGTTCTTTTGATGGCTGGCATTCATTTACTGCCGATCCCACTCACACAGACCAGTCTTTATTTGAAACTACTGAGCTTGGTTTTTCTGTTGGCAAACCTGGTCGTAATCAAAAAATTAGCTGAGCAACTTTCCAATAACAAACTGGTTCCGATACTGGCAGCTTTTCTCACCGCCTTTTATTTCTCCTTAAACAATTGGAGCCTGCAGGGCATGGAGGTCGGCTTGCAGGCGCTCTTGATCAACACCGGGCTCCTGCTCGCTTTGCGATCAATACGAGCAAAAACATTTTCCTATTGGCTTTATGTGGTCTTTGCCATATCCATTCTGTTGCGCATGGATTCGGCTGCCCCAGCAATCGTCGCGACTGCGGTGATTGCCTGGATCGATAAACCTCACCGCAAGCAGCACCTGCAATGGGGGCTTAGCGCCATTGTGGCTACGTTGGTTGCGCTGACAATCTTCAGACTGACCTATTACGGGGAGTGGCTGCCAAATACGTATTTCCTAAAGCTGGGCGGCATGTCTACCATTCTGCGGATCAGCCTGGGCTTGCGCAGACTCTGGGATTTTGTATGGAATTCAAATTGGGTTTTGTTTGCTTTGCCACTTGCTATACCACTATTAGACAAACGCAAGTTGCTGTGGCCGCTCTATGCAGTCTTCATCGCCCTAGTTGGCTATAGCATTTATGTCGGCGGAGATGCTTGGGAGCACGTCGGCGGCGCCAACCGATTTATCGCAGCTGTGATGCCAATCTTCTTTATCCTTTTCGCTCACACAGCCGGAGAGTTAGTTGAGTCGATGTTGCGCAATGCCAAATTTAAATCTGAAAGGGCGCAAACCTTTGGGGGCGCAGCTCTTGTCGTTTTTATCATCACAAGCTTGTTTTCCTTCAACAATTTACTAGTCAACAACCCAATCGCTAAGTGGGCATTGACAGACAAGCCCGTTTTTGCCGATAGCGTAGAACGCTATGCATTGATGGGTCTTGCCTTGCGCGAGGTAACTAGTCCAGACGCGGTGATCGCGGTGATTACTGCGGGCAACATCCCATATTTTTCCGAACGCACGTCGATCGATCTCTTGGGTAAGAACGATCCGTTTATTGCGCGCGGACCGATGCGGGTCAACTCGAGTTTGTTTGAACCTGGAGACTATCGACCAGGACACAACAAATGGGATTACGCATATTCGATCGGAGAATTACAGCCGGACGTGGTCGCCCAGATCTGGGAAGGAACGGAAGAAGAAGCTGCCCCTTATCTTGTGAATTATGAACGCTATGTAATTGATGGGATCCCGTATTTTTTTCTTGAAGATTCTGACAAAATCCTTTGGGACCTGATCCCGCCCCAGAACTAGCCTTTCAGGTCGATCTTTTTGCCCTGCGCAGCCGCAGCGTGAGCCGCGAGCACAATTTCCAAAGCTTGGCGGCCATCGTCCAGCGTGCAGCTTGACTCAGCCTTGTTCGAAACAACATCGATGAAATGTTTCATTTGCTCGAGAAAAAGGTCGTTGCGCTCAAATCCTGCTGACACGGGATGTTCTTGCTGGTTCCCTTCTGAATCGGTCACTTGCAGTGAGCCGCTCTCCGCATCCCAGTGGATCACGCCTTTGGAGCAGATGACCTCCAGCCAATGAGCGCCGGGCCGCTGCAAATAATCAAGGTGAACTGACCCGAGTGCGCCGTTGGCGAATTCAAGTCCAACCTCGGCTTGATCTTCGACATCGATGTCGAGTTCCCCGGATTTGATGACCGAACCCCAAACAGAGTTCACATCACCAAGCAGCCAACGCAAGTAGTCGAAGGGATGGCAAAGAGTAAGGAGTACGCCGCCACCTAAGTTCGCTCTGGCGCTGTAGCCCTGCCGATAATCTTCCCAAGGATGCCAATTTGGTAAGAAAGATCCCCAATGGGCGCGTGCCGATAGTGGCCTCCCCAACTTTCCACTCATGAGGAGCTGTGCAGCTTTTTGTAATCCAGGATGAAAGCGAAATTGAAAACCAACCAAAACGCGACTGCGGCTGGCCTTGACCGCGGCCTCTAATTCGTCCAGCCTTTCAAGGCTGTGCGAGATCGGTTTTTCGAGGAACAAGTGGGACCTGGCTTTAGCGGAAGGGATAGCTATGTCTAAATGCAACGCAGTCGGGTTTGCTACGATCACCGCATCCGGCTTGTGGGCCAGCGCCGTAGTCATATCCCTCTCGACTGTATATCCAGCCAATTCCTTATCGTCGAGCTGGCTGTTGCCACTGCGGTGAAACAAAATGTCCCGCTCGCCGAGCGCTTTTAGATTGCGAAAATGACGGCGGCCGATCGAGCCAAAACCGGCGATTAGAAATTTCATCTCACCAATCTAAATTCTGTTCGTAACCCCAGGTGATCAGGACTTCGCCAGCAGTTTTTTTGAAGAGAGCTTTGTCTTCACTGGTAAACATCTGCTTCCAGGAACCGCGTTTGCCCTTTTCGAGCGCTACGGCCAATTCGGGAGCTTTCTCGTTTTGCCAGGCCGCATCCGGGTTTTCTCCAATTTCAGCAGCCACTTTGTTTTCGAGGCCTTCGGGATTTACGCCGAGGAAATGCCACGCTTTAGACAGCATTTCGTAAGGCCGCGCCACAAGGTCTTCATATCGTAATGAAAAATAGCGCTCGCCGTAAAGCTGGCGCCCCTGGCGATCTGTTTCCGTGACATTTTCTGCCCAGCTTTGGGCCATGGTTTTTAACGCTTGAGATGTGAATACAGACCGTTCTCCATTTAGAAAGGGGGTTGGGTCTTTTGCAAAGGCATCCCGCAACTTCAGATCGGCCGGGCCAAGGAATTGCGAACCGTCGATGAAATTCTGGAAACGGTGAGAGACCAATGTATCCCGCCCATCGCGGACAATATAGACAAGCAAACCGTCAGGATAGATGAGATGCATTTCGTTGACCGCTGCGCCGCCCAGCAGAACATTGGGGCTTTTGTCTCCTACGACCGATTTACCCAGCTTAAGCGCATCCCTTTCAAGAATGTAGTCGCTCATTGCCCGCAGAGCAACCGGTGAAAGATCGCGGCCGCGGTTCCAGCGGTTGCTGGGCCGGGCGAGCCACTTTTCAAATTTCTGGTCGGCGAGAATGCTGCTCAGCATCGGTGGGCGAGTGAAGAAATGAGCCTGCCAGTTGCAATGTACGTCAGGGTGAATGCGAATCAAACGGGCGAGCAACGTGGTGCCAGAACGGGCATGCCCAAATATGAAGAATTTGGGCATCGGGAAGAATTCTTTGATCTCAGCCAGATCCTCAGCGTGGATAGCAGGAATTTCGCGCTGGTGGCTTTCCTCCAGCTTGCCGGTGAAGAGGACGCGCATGGCTCGCTGAATTCGATTGCTCATGCGCGCCGCCCCATCCGTGATAACAAATACTGACCGGTACGCGCCCCGGCGCTGCCATCCAAGAAAGTGCACTCGTGGTGGATAAAGCTCCGGCGCTCCACCATATCCGCGTTCGGAGTCTGCAAATAGAAATTCAAAACGCCACGCAATTCATCTTTGGTATAAGCGACGCGCCCAGCTTTCGAGTCGCGGAAACGTGAATGTGTGGGCCAGTCGCCGATTTTGGATAATGGCAAAGTGAACTTGCCCGGCCAGCCAGTTTGCGAATCGATGCAGGCGCTCACCACCGGTCGCTCATGTGTTGAAGCTTCGACGACCATCGTCGAATAGACCGTGACGAAAACATCCGAGTGAGCCATCATTGAAGATTTTTCTGGCATGTCCTCGCCGGAATAATAGCCCAAAGAGCCACCCAGAGGCACGGGTTCCACTACGTGAACGTGCGGATACCTCTGCGCGAGAGCGCGAACCTGCTCGCGCTCCGCGGCAAAGCGGGCCACTTCCATGAAATGATTCGGGTGCAAGCGCACTAAGAGCTGCGCGGGTTCTGATAATTCATCCTGCGAGACCAGTTCAACCAGGGCTTCAATATTTTGGATATTTGGAGAAAAGGTAATGAAACTGCTGGCATAGGAGATTAGCTTGCGTTTTGGATCTAGGCCGTGCTGTTTGAAATATTCATCGCGGGAAAGCTGCCATTCTTTCTGGAAGTAACCGTCGTATGACGGAATTCCGTTAATACCCACCCGTTCAGGATCCCAGTCAGATCCTTTGACCAACTCGTCTTTCTGGATTTCCGACCAACAGGTGATCCAGTCCACCGGCGACCCAGGCAAGCTGTAGCTGCTTGTGTTGTCCCAGCCGACGATTACAGACGCGGTCGGTATGCCGCGGGCAGCGGCCTCGCGCAGCAAATAGCGATCGGAGCGCCATCCGGGCGTGCTCGCAACGACGACATCGGGCTGGTATTGATCAAACAAATCGGCGTAGATCTTGGGCGAGAAGCGCGTTTGGGCGCGCAGCAAAATTCCCCGCGCCCAGCGCGAATGACGCAGGATAGCGACGAGTAACTGCATGAAAGGGAACAAGATCTTCCGGCGCGGATGAGCCTCGGCTTTGACCTGATCTATGTAACTATCAACAGCTTCAAGATTGATGCGGTTGGACGCGCCGGCGCGGCGTAGAAAATCAAGCCAGAATTGAACCGAGGCTGAAACTTGATTGAAATAGTCTTGAGCTTGCTTCAGACGCAAACCCTCAACAATGAGGCCGGGCTGCCCAAAGCGTTCACGAATGCGCTCAACCAATGCGTCGTCGGTCAATAGAACGACTTCCGCTCCACCCTTTATCAGGGTGCCAACTACATCGCTTTGCAGGAAATATACGATTGCCAACCCATGGTCGGCGCTCACAAAAATGCGCTTCGCCAAACTACTTTCCTTGGTCCATGCGATGCAGGCGATCAAAGCTCCAGCCGTTGAGCCATTTCAGGAGCCTGCGAATCGGTTGCCAGCGCCAGATTCCGGGGTTGTTCGTGCGTTTTTTGGATGCATATGGAATGGTTGGCGATCCGATTAGGTCGTCCGGGCGAGGCATGGTATTGCCCAAATGCTGCACGTGCCAGCTTGTGGTGCTCAAACGCAGAAACCCTACAGCGTTCATCGCTTCGTCCAGCATGCGCACCTGCCCCATTGGCCGATCGGCGGAGAGTGGCAGCACGGTCTTCAAAGCGGATCTGCGGGCAGTAAACTGGAAATGAGCCGCGCCAACGTAATAGCTTTGCTTCTTATACGTAATCCTAATTGCCTCATTCTCGTCATAAAAATGGCGGGCTTGTTGTTCCTCATCACCAAGGCTGCGTGCATGCCGCCAAAAATCATCCCAGGGAAGCAATGGGCCACGCTCGGTCTTTACGCTGGCCTGCTTCTTCGCCCATTTCAGAGTTGCAGTCGAATATTTTTCGGGAACTAATATCGGCATGGCAGTAACCATGCCGGCCTGCGGAAATTCGTCGAGTGCGACTAAGCTTGCCGGCAACCATCCGGGATAAAAGTAGACGTCGCTATCGGCATAGACCACAACCTCCCCGGGGGCAGCGAGCAACGCCGAATTCCAGGCAGCCGGTTTGCCAAGATTGCGCTCCGACAACGTGAGATATTGAATTCGCCCTTCCGTGTGTTCAGCCAGTAAATAATCCCGGACCTCGGCTGAGCTTGCATTATCAAAAACCATCAAGTCATATTCGCCTTCGGTGTTAGTGTGTAAACTCTGAAGGCAGAGTTTGAAAACGTCTAAACTTTCGGCGTAGTACCCGCCCAGAAATGGAATGTAAGAAATCACCACAACCGTCACTTTGGCAGGTGGCGCTATTTTTTCGACTGCCTTGATCGGATTCTGGCCTA
The DNA here is from genome assembly GCA_025450445.1 of Anaerolineales bacterium. Lineage (GTDB taxonomy): Bacteria > Chloroflexota > Anaerolineae > Anaerolineales > UBA11579 > JAMCZK01. The sequence goes on from JANWHN010000076.1 coordinate 55,793, forward strand.
CGCGCATTAATTAACTCCTGACAAGGCGCGGCGTAGCTTGCGCACCCCGCGCAACAGGACCCAGCGCGGGCCGCTGCCTACCATTTGATCGGGCTGCAGCTTACGCTCAAGGGAGCGCAAAGCACGCGGTAACGACCAAGCCGCGCGGCGGATCTTTCCATTCACAAGTTGATACTTAAGATCGAGGAGCATGTACATATTGCGCATACCACCACCCAATTCGGCGTTCGAGAATGTTTCCGGGTGGCGCTGGTGCGAATCGGTGTTTTTTAGATGGGAATAATCGTGATTTTGGTGAACGATCATGAGTTTTGGCGTTGCATCCACGGCTGGCCAAGGCTGAGAAACCGCATGATAGATCATCCAGTTGTCCCAACCAGCCCGGCCAATTGCAAATTTGGGGATCTGAGTAAATAAATGGCGCGGGAAGATGAAATAGTCACTGCCGCCCATCGGATGCATGTGACCGCGGGCTCTGACGTCGGCGCGTAAGCGATCTGCCCAGCCTGCAGAAAATTCCAACGGTGCCGTAACATCAAGGTCGTGACGCTGACCGAGAAGCACGAACTCTGAATGCTGCAACAGGACTCGGTTGGCAATGTCGACCGTTTCGGGAAATAGCAACATATCCGCGTTTCCGTACGCTAACAACGGCGAATGACTGGCCTCGCGGGCCAGGTGGAAGATCGAACTGACGAGTGGCGTGCCTAGGTCGTTGCGTTGTACATTGCTGAGCTGTCTGACGCTCAGTTCTTTGGCGACTTGTGCCATCCCCTCTTCCTCGCCAATTAGCAACACTTCAACTTCAGGTCCCATCGCCTGCCAGGACCGAATCGCGTTGCGTTGAATCAGGTCGATATGCGGATCGGTGAACGGCTTGGGAGCGGTGAAGATCGTGAGCTGGGTCATCGGCGGGTATCCACGTCGCGCTGGGTTCTGTGGTGTACGGCCGCATTGACCAGCGCAAGCTCGGGATTCTTCTCAAATAGCTCTAAAACTTCTGCCCACGAGAACTCGTCGTTGTCGAAATGCGCCACGATCTGGCGCAAAAGCTTCAGATCCTCCGGCGTATCCAAAGTCCAGCGCAGATGCCCGTAATCTGGCATATGCTTGATGTGCAGAATGCGAAAGCGGTCCGGGTGCTCGTAGAAAAATGGCATCACGTGTTCGCGCTGATGCGGCTCTTCCGCTTCGCGCCAGGCGATCTCGAGCGCTTCGCGGGTACAAAATTCAGCATCTAGGCCAATGGGGATTGTGCGCTCGTTGGGCAGCCGGTTGGCCGCAAAATCCAACGGCGGGTCGGCGGATAGAAAAGTTTCTAGATTTTCAGAAAGCATCCCGGGATCGATCAACGGGCAATCGCCTGTTAGCCGGACGATGACATCTGCGTCTGTTTCGCGGGCTGCGTGAGTGTAGCGATCGAGGACATCTTGCAAATTGCCGCGCACGCATGCATAGCCCAGCTCTTTGCAAAATGCGGCGATCACATCATCTTCAGCGGCAACCGAGGTTGCTACGACGACCTGGTCTATGCTTGTGGCCCGTGTAGCGCGGCGGACAACCCAGGAGAGGACCAGCTGCCCGCCCAGATCGAGGAGGACTTTGCCCGGAAGGCGTTCAGACGCCACGCGGGCCTGGATGATGGCGACGACGCGGGGTTTGCTCATTTTTGGCAGAAAAGTCGGCGGATTTCAGGGTGGAAATAGCAGATTTGGTGGGCAAAATGGCAGATTTTGGGTTGTGTAGACATGTGCGATTCCGTAATCATGAAGGCATCGACATGTGCTTAAGGGCGAGTTTGTAAGCCATGTCAAGGCCTTTTTTATTGCGGGTCCAGTTGGCGCGATCCTCCGCGGTTTTGCGCGCCTGCGCGGCAATGGCTTTCAATTTTTTATTTTGCATCGCTGACAGAATCTTATCTGCAAGATCTTTTTCGTTGCCCGATTTAAAAAGCCAACCTTCTTTGCCAGTATGGACCCACTCGCGATTGCTGGGAATGTCCGAGACCAACGCGGGCAAGCTGCTGGCGAGGCCTTCCATCAATGATACGGAAGAACCGTCGCTGAGGGAGCCGCTGAGATACATGTCGGCGGCGCGATAAAAAGAAGGCAGCTCATCTTGTGAAATGTGACCCACAAAATGGACGCGATCCTGGAGCCCGGAGCGAGCGACGATGCTTTTGACACGGGGGGCGAGACTGCCAGCGCCCGGCATCATCAGACGCAAACGTGGCTGCGATGCGGCGGCGCGCAGGAAGCCGCGGACCACCGTTTCGGGATCGTATAAAGTTTCCCAACTGCGAAGATGCAACAAGACAAACATATTTTGCCAGCCAAGTTTTTTGCGCAAGCCGCTATCGGGGCCGGGAGAGAAACGCTTAAGGTTTACGCCCCAAGGGAACGAGACGATGCGATCTGCAGGGAAACCTAGCTTTTCGGCTGCATGCTGGACGGTTTCGCAATCGCAAATCAATGCGTCACCTTTTTTTAGCGCGTAGGAAACCCGGGCGCGAATAAAAGCGTTGCGTTTGGCGTAGTGAAGAATGTCAGAACCCCAAGACATTTGGACCAGCGGGTGAAAATCGCGCTTGGCGGCAAGGTAGCTGCAAGTATCCAATGATCCGGCGTGGATGAGATCGGGTTTGATATCGGAAACGAGTTTGCGCAGGCTGCCGGTCCAGTGCAGCGCCTGGGTGCCTTCAGGCAGCGGGCGCGATTCGCTGGTTTTGTCAGTGATGAGTTTCAGGAAGAATGGCTGATGCCCGGCTTCAGCAATCGCGGTTAGGAAGCGATGATCGTGCGGTGTGTAGGCTCGGCTGAAGTAGAGGACACGCATTTTTACAAAAATAGAGGGGCGGTGTTACAGCAGGAGGGCTTGCGAAAATTGGTTATTCTGAAGAGAAGGTTGTAGGGATTCCTCGCTGTGCGGGTTCGGTGATTCTGGTGAGGGTTTTCGAAGGACGCTCGGAATGACAAGGGAAAGGGAATAACCGCCGGGAAAGCACCGGCGGTTATTCGATTCGAAGCGATGTTTCGAGGGTTGTTCACATCAAATCCGAAGAGCGGAGTTCTTTGCCGTACGGCAAATCTGCGACGGCTTTTTTGCCGAGAACGCCTGGGATATCCCAAGCCATGAGTGCGCCAGGGGTGGCAGGGCGCAAGACCTCAAGCATATCTTCGCTGAAAGTTTCGCCCTTTTTCACGTCGCGCGAAACGCGCAAGCAATGACGCTGGACGATGTAGGTGTCTTTTTCGTTTTCGGCGACAAATTTTTCGGAGGAGCCGAGGGCGCGTTCCAGGATGCGGACCTCGGCGACCATGTGCGCCCAGTTTTCGGGATTGAGGGCGAACTTATGATCGGGGCCTTCGCGGTCGTTGCTATCGGTGAAGTGGCGTTCGATGACGCGTGCGCCAAGCGCAACTGCCCCAACAACCGGAGCAGCGGATTGGGTGTGATCTGAAAGGCCGAGAATCACATCGGGCCAAAGTTGGGCGTAAGTTTTGAGGACGTTCAAATGTAAATGGTCATAATTGCTTTCGGCAGCAGTGTAGTTGGTATTGCACTGCATCAGCACGAGTTGCTTGTTGACCTTGCTGACCATGTCCATAGTGCGTTTGACATCATCGAGGTTGGAGTCGCCGGTGGCGATGAGGACGGGCTTGCCAAACTCTGCCATGCGCACGATGGCTTGCGGCCACGAGATGAGGCTGGAACCTGCTTTGTATGCGGGCACATACGGATCGAGCATTTCGATGGCTTCGTGATCGTAGGGCGATGAAAAATAGTGGATTCCAAATTCATCGCATGCGTCTTTCAGCGTGGGCGTCCATTCGAAAGGAACGGCGGCGTCTTCGTAGACCTCGAAAACGCTTTTCTTCCAGGCAGCTTGATGCGATAAACGTTCGCCAAGATTCTTGAAACCATAATCGGAAACGATCTTGGGGGCGCGGAAATTTTGGAACTTGGCCGCGTCGGCGCCGGCCAGCTTGGCAAGGCGAATCAGCTCGACGGCGCGCTTAAGATCGCCGTCGTGGTTAGCAGCAATATCAGCGATGAAGTATGTGGGGTGGCTGGGACCGACCTTGCGGCCCTGAATTTCAATGTCCATCGCTTATCCCTAGACCGCTTCGCGAACTGCAGCCAAAGACTGCAGTCTGGCCCGGTACCCTGACTCGTGCAAGGCAAATAATTTCTCGATGCCATCGGCGACGGTGGGCATGCGGCGGCCGATAGCTTTGGCTATTTTTGAGGTCTTGAGGGTGAGATTGGAAGAGCGAGGCGCGCCGCCGTTGGTTTCGGTGGCGGCGGACTTGATCAAGTCCGGATCCAGTCCAAAGCGTTTTGCGATGGCCTGACCGAACTCAAACTTGGTGAGCGAATCGGAGGCGGCGACATGCCAGATACCGCGCAAATTGCTGGCGAGCATATCGAGCAAGACGGCGGCGAGATCATTTACCAAGATGGGGCAGAAGAGGCGATCGATGAAACCCTGGACCGGTTTGCCTGAAACTAAATTGTTGTAGAAAAATTCCGCCAGGCTGCGGTTACCGGCAATACTCCAGCCGAAAAAGTTTGGACGGACGATGATGGTGCCGGGGTGAGCGGATTTAGCAGCCAGCTCCGATAGACGCTTGGTGCGACCGTAGACATTGATGGGCGAAGGCGAATCTTCTTCGCGGTAATTGCCTTTGGAGCCATCGAAGACGGCGTCGGTGGATATGTGCATGAAGCGCAGCTTGCGCTTGCCCGCTTCGGCGGCGAGCCGGCCCGGCATCTCGGCGTTGAGGCGCCGAGCGAGCTCGGGTTGGCGCTCACAGGTATCCAAGTTGGCTAGCGCGGCGCAGTTAATAACCCAGTCCGGCTTGGTCTGCTCTAGCACCGCGGTTATCGCATCTGGTTCAAGCAAATCGGCCTGGATGGTTTCGAAACCGAGATCTCGAAACTCAGCGTTGTGCACAACGCCAACGACATCGTATTTGGCGACGGCTTCGAGAGCGAGGTTGATGCCGAGCAGACCGCTGGCACCCGTGATCAGAATGCGGGTCACGCCAGCTTGCCTGCTTTGATCTCCGCTTCGATCGGAGCGACCATATCGCGGATCTGGGTGAGCGAAAGTTTTTCAGGATTTTCGTCGCTGGAATAATAGAAACCGACGGGGAGAGGCTTGCCCTGTTTCTCCCAGGACTTTACAAACCAAGGGCCCAGGGCAGGTTGAATCACATACATATCTTTTAATTCAACGGCAGTGCGGGCTTCGTCTTCTGAAATAAGGACTTCATGAAGTTTTTCTCCGGGACGAATGCCGACAATGTCGTATTTGGCATCCGGGGCAATGGCTTTAGCCAGATCCAAAAGGGAGGTGCTGGGCAACTTGGGAACGAAGACTTCGCCGCCTTGCATGACCTCGATGCAATGCAACACGAAGCGCACGCCTTGTTCGAGAGACAACCAGAAGCGGGTCATGCGCTCATCGGTGATGCTTAGCTTGCCATTGGAGCGCTGGCGGAGAAAGGTCGGCACCACGGAGCCGCGGCTGCCAACGACGTTGCCGTAGCGGACGCAACTGAAGCGCGCTGGCCGATCTCCGGAATATGCATTGCTTTGCACGGTGAGTTTTTCGGCGGCCAGCTTGGTGGCGCCATAAAGATTTACGGGACTGACGGCCTTATCGGTGCTGAGCGCCAAAACTTTGCTGACGCCGGTTTCCAGCGCGGCCTCAACCACATTAGCAGTGCCGAGAATATTGGTGTTGATGGCTTCCATCGGGTTGTATTCACAGGCGGGAACCTGCTTGAGTGCAGCAGCATGGACGACAACCGTGACGCCGTCCATGGCGCGCTTCAGGCGCGCCTGATCGCGCACATCGCCAATGAAGTAGCGCAAGTTGGGTTGATCGAAGCCGGCGGCACGCATATCGTGCTGCTTGAGCTCGTCGCGGCTAAAGACAATGACCTTGGCCGGCTTGTATTCATCCTGCAGAATGCGAATGAAGGCCTTGCCGAACGAACCGGTGCCGCCGGTAACCAATACGACCTGTTTTTTCCAATCCATGCGACGCTCCTACTTACTAATTACAACCAATGGATATAGTCCGCGTTCGCCAAAGAAACGCGGAAACAATTCTTCAAGCCGATAGAGGATACGCAGCCAAAAGCGACCGCCCCACTCCTCGCGAATAAAGAAGCGCAAGACATTGGTGCTGGCGCTGCGCCAGACCAAAATGCGGAAGTTCAATTTACCTTTCAAGGCTTGCTTTAACCAAGCCGCGTCCTGTTTATTTACGAAAGTGCCTTTGTCTTCCTCATCATCCGGGCTGGCACCGTTCGATTTTTTCTTACGGCCTTTGAGCCAAGCTTTGATGCGGTCGAACAGTTCATTGAGCGACGAGTAGCCCCAGCCGTTGACGATGACGGCGCGATGGCCGGGGGCGAGGACGCGGTGGAGCTCGAGATAAGCCTGGACGTGCTGCGAAACGGGAAGGTGATGAATGGTGTGCAATGAGACGACCGCATCGAAAGCGTTAGGGGTGAAGGGCAAGCGAGATACGTCGGATACCACGAACAGCCCCTGATCGCCGATGCGATGGCGGGCGGCTTTGAGGGCGGTGATGGAGAGATCGGCGCAGACGCGTTTTTGAAAACCGCGCGAATAGTCAACGTATTCAGGATATTGGATGGGGCCGGAGCCGGCATCGAGGAAGAGGCGGCCCTGCGAATCGATGTGGCGCATCACGCGCAGATGGCAGCGATGGATGTAGTCCTGCGAGATCGGGCGCAGGTCTTCATAGCGGGCGTTCTGGTAGAGGCCGTCGGAGATCTCCTTCCAGCCGACGCGATCGTAGAACTCGCGCACCTGGCGCTGAATCTCGCGCTCGTCTTCCATGATCTCAGTCGGCATTTCAGTCATGGGTGAAAAGTTCCACACTTTTGATTTTGCGCGAGGGTTCGAAAGAAGTGAAACGAAAAACCCCTTCGCTAACAACGCTCGGCGATTCTGGTGCCGTATTAATGTTTCCGCTCAGGGAGACATATGAAGAGCGGACGCGGTGATTGTGACTTGGGTTTGACATAAACTCAGTTGGCATCCCAGCCAAAGGGATCTCCCGTCAGATAGCTGAAACTGTTTGCGTATTTTTCCTGCCCCGCAGCACTAAAAAGATCTGAGAGTGAAGTTGTTTCCAGATCCTTGGAAAAGTGGAGCAGGTGCCAAGGAAACGGCTGCGGATAATCGAAAAAGAAGCGGTAGGCATAATGCCAGGCCTGATCAATTTTTGCCCGGCTGAGCCGAGCGGTGGGTAGATCGGATAAAGCAGTTTCGAGTTGGGCGAAATAATCTTCCCAAGATTCTGGATCAATAGTGAAACCCTTGGCGCGGTAATGGGTGCGTCCAGCAACGATCACCGGAACGCCGGTCATAGCCATCTCCAATCCCACGGTGGTGGTGTAGACGAGGCCAAGATCGGCGATGGAAGCCAGGTCGTAAGTATTGACCGGATCACCAGCGGACACGACGCGCATGTGCTCGGGGAGCTGGGAGAGTTCCTGGCGGACGAGATCGGCGACTGAAGGACCGTCGAGGTTTTTCTCGCCGGGATGGACGCGCAGGACGAATTGCAGATCAGGACGGGCGGCGAAAAAGGCAAGGGTGCGGCATAGCCAGGTGCTCATGTCGCCGGTGAAGGCGGCCCGACCCAGGGTGAGGCTGTCGCCGATGACGTTGGCGGCCAGCAAAACGATCGGGCGCTGATCGAGACCCAGCTTCGTGCGGACCGCGTCGGCGCCTTCAGAAGGAATATCCTGCCATTTGCGGTAAAAGTTCTGGAACAAACCGGCGTCGGCGCGGGTAGCGAACAGTTCTTCGACCTTGGCGCGTTGAGCGTCTGAAAATGGCTCGTCTTTTTTGGCAGTCCACATCGCATCAGTTTCCTGAAGCATGACCGGGCTGTTGCGAGAGAGCCAGATGCGATCGCGTTGTTCGCCGAATTCGTAACTGACGACAGGGATATCCAGGTGGCGGGCGGTGTGAAAGATGGCGCCGAATTCAAGAATGAGCCCGTTCGGCAGAATAACTACGTCCGGCTTTTCGCGAGTGAGCCAAGCCAGCGCGGCGGAAGCAGCGGCCCGATTGCGCTGCAGACGAAACTGAAAGAGATCGGATCGCTGATCGACCTCTTCAATCTGGAGCGTGTATTGCGCGTCCATCAAGGAAACATGCTCGATGTGCGCGTCAAGAACTTTGGGAAAGGGCGCGGTTGCAGCAGTTGAAAAAGATTGAATGTTCAAAAGTTTTTCCGCGGGTTTGAAAACTTTGCGGGCGTAGGCTTCGCGACGGCGCAGATCGAACTTGCTGACGGGTTTCTTCCAGTTCGAATACGGCAAATAAGCCAGCGAAACATCATGACCCAAGCCGGCAAGGGCCAGCGACATGAGGGTGGCGTGGCTGATCCAATAGTGGAGGGTGGAGAAAAGCAACACCTTGTGACCAGGCTGATCGCGCAGCGGAGAAGCTGTGGCCTGCTGTACCCAGCCGGGCAACGATTGCTCAAGCTCCTCGAGCTTGAAGCCGTCCATGCCGGCACGGCGGCCGCGCAGCACCCAATCGAGCTCGGCGGTGAGGGGTAGTTCGCCGAGGACGCGGGTAATGCGATCTCTGGTAAGCATCTAGGCGCGCACCTTTTCGGCGGACTCGAGCACCTCAATGCGCCAATCGAGCTGGGGACGAACGGGACCCTGGCGCGGCTCGGGCCATTGCGTGCCGGGCGCGCCCATGGAGTCGACGTTGAAGGCGAGGGCGCGTTCATCCTGGAAAAAGCGGCGGACGCGGAAGGCGCTGGCGTTGATGCCGAGAACGTATTGACCTTCGTTCAAGAAATTGGCTGGTAGCACGGCGCGGCTGACGTAGTGGCCTGGCGCGCGGGTGGCGTATTTGTTGTAGAGCTCTGGTTCATCGGTATCGAACGAGGTGAAGATCACTTCGCCGCGACCGGTTTGCAAATAAACACCTACGCGCAAACCCTGCACGGGCGTAGACAGCTCGTATTCGATCTCGAATTCAACCGGCTGACGAGATTGCAGCGTATCGGCGACTTTGCCTTGTGGATCACGGACGCGCATTGCGATGGGCTTGAACGGCGCGGCTTCGGCGGAAATTTCTTCGGCCGACCATACGCGCTCGCCGCTCTGCGACAGCCCAGAGGACATGTAAAAGTCGACGGCCTGACGGGTGGGAGCGCGGTAAACCATTTGGCCGCGATCGAGGACGATGGATTCTTCAGTAAGGCGTAGGATGGCAGACATATTGTGGCTGACGAAAAGCACGGTGCGGCCGGCTTCGGCGACATCGCTCATCTTGCCGAGGCATTTGCGCTGAAACTCCGCATCGCCGACAGCGAGCACTTCGTCGACGACGAGGATCTCGGGCTCGAGATGGGCGGCGACGGAGAAGGCGAGGCGCAAGTACATTCCGCTGGAATAATGTTTGACGGCGGTGTCGATGAATTTGGCGACGCCGGAAAATTCAACAATCTCGTCAAACTTGCCGGCGATCTCGCGGCGCTTCATGCCGAGCACGGCGCCATTGAGGAAAATATTCTCGCGGCCGGTAAGCTCGGGATGGAAACCGGTGCCGACCTCAAGCAGCGAGCCGACGCGGCCGCGAATCTCGGCGTAGCCGGCGGAGGGTTCGGTGACGCGGGAGAGAATCTTGAGCAGCGTGCTCTTGCCGGCGCCGTTGCGGCCGATGACGCCGAGGACTTTGCCGCGCTCGACTTCGAAGGAGACATCGCGCAATGCCCAAATTAATTCGGAGCGATTGCGCAGCTCGCCTTTCAGCAGGCGGACGGGGAAGGTAACGGTGTCGACGATGGTGTCGCGCAGGGTGCGGTAGTTGCTCGACTTGCCGCCCAAGCGATATTGCTTACCGAGCCCGCGGACTTCGATGGCGTAATTGCTCATCTAGACGGTATCCGCAAAAGTGCGCTCCATGTTGCGGAAATAGATCAGGCCGGTGACGAGCAAGGTGATGGCGGTGACGATCGAAATCCACAGGGTGTCAGTGGAATAGATGGGCGTGCCGAGGAGCGCGGCGCGGAAGCCTTCGATCACGCCGACCATCGGGTTGAGGGCGAAGAGCCAATGCAAACCCTCGGGAATGCGGTCGTAGATCTCCTTGGCTTCGTAGGCGATGGGCGTGATCAGCATCCAGAATTGAGTAAGGAACGGGATGATGTATTTCACGTCGCGGTAGTGGACGTTGAGGGCGGATAGCCAGAGGCCGACGCCGAGAGCGGTGACCATCGAGAGGAGCATGTAGAAGGGCAAGGTCCAGATGGCTTCGTTGGGGAAGATGCCGTAATAAAACATCATGCCGACCAGGATGAGGAAGGCAATGGCGAAATCGAGGATGCCGCTGAGGATGTCGGAGAGGGGAATGATGAGGCGGGGAAAATAAACCTTGGTGATCATATTGCGATTGGTGACCAGAGAGCGGCCGGCGTCGCCGACGGCGTTGGCGAAAAGGTTCCAGGGCAGCAAGGCAGCGTAGGTAAAGATGGGGCGCGGGATGCCTGCGCTGGAGAGGCCGGCGATATTGCCGAAGATAAAGTTGAACACGAACATTTGCAGGAGGGGCTGCAGGATGGCCCAGGTGCCGCCGAGTAGGGTCTGCTTGTAGCGGACGAGGATGTCGCGCCAGGTGAGGAAGAAGATCAGCTCACGGAAGCGCCAAAGCTCGTGCAGGTCGAAGCCGGCTAGGCCGCGCTGCGGCTTGATGATCACGGTATCACTGGCTGCAGGGTTGGTAACCGCGCTCACTTAACGGCCACCTTGCGGTGCTCGCGGAACCAGTCGATCGTCTTGCGGAGGCCGTCTTCGAATTTGGTGGCGGCGCGGAAGCCAAAGTATTTTTCGGCGCGGCTCACGTCGAGGAGGCGGCGAGGCTGGCCGTTGGGCTGGGAGGTGTCCCAGACGAACTCACCTGAGTAGCCGGTGAGCTTGCCGATTAATTCGGCTAAGTCCTTGATGCTGATCTCATGGCCTGAGCCGAGGTTGACGGGTTCGTCGCCGTTGTATTTCTCGGTGGCGAGGATGATGCCGTCGGCAGCATCTTCGACATAGAGGAATTCGCGGGTGGGTGAGCCGTCGCCCCACAGCTGGACGTGCTTGTCACCGCGCTCTTGGGCTTCGACGAACTTGCGGATCAAGGCCGGGATCACGTGGGAGGATTCGGGGTTGAAGTTGTCCTTCGGGCCATAGAGATTGACCGGCAGCAAAAAAATTGCATTGAAGCCAAACTGTTGGCGGTAAGCCTGAGCTTGGACTAGGAGCATCTTTTTGGCTAGCCCATACGGTGCGTTGGTTTCCTCGGGATAGCCTTCCCAAATTTCATCTTCATGGAACGGGGCTGGAGCAAATTTGGGATAGGCGCAAACCGTACCAAGCGCGACAAATTTTTCGATCTTGCGTTCGCAGGCCTGGTGCATGAGGGGCACGCCCATCATGATATTGGTGTAGAAAAGATCGGCGGGGCGAGCACGATTGAGTCCGATGCCGCCAGCCAGTGCGGCGATGTGAATGACGATGTCCGGGCGAGCATCGTCGAGCATGCGCGAGATCTCGTCAGGTTGGACGAGATCGTAATCGAGGCTGCGCGGCACGAAGATATCTTTGACACCACGAGCGCGGAGCTTGTCGACCACAAACGAGCCGAGGAAGCCGCCCCCGCCAGTGACCGTAACGCGTTTGCCATTCCAGAAATTGTTGTCAGCCATCATTCTTTCCTATTGCACAATGAATTGAGCGTTGCGGAAGCGCTCGTCATATGGATCCTTGATCAAGCCGTCTTGCAGAGCGTGCAGCACTTCGCGCACACCATCGTCGACGGTGAATTCGGTCTTATAGTCGAGCTCGCGGCGAATCTTGTCAAAAGAAACGCTGATGTCGCGCATATCACCGCCGAAGGTGAGGTCTTTGTAGCGCACATTGATCTCAGGCAGGCGTTTCAAAATAAATTCGACGATCTGGTCCTTACGAAAGTTGCCGGTTTCCGTGCCCACGTTGAATATCTGGTTGCGAACTTTTTTCTCAGGCGCTTGCAAACCAAGAATAATACTGCCGACCACGTCACGCACGTGCACAAATGAGCGTGAATACCCGCGTTGGTAGATCAGCAACTCGCGCTTCGTGTAGGCGTCCAGAACAAATTGATTGACGATCAAGTCGAAGCGCGTGCGCGGAGAGATGCCGTAGAGCGTTGCAAAGCGAAGCACCACCGGAGAAATTCCGTTTTGTTGCTGGCCTAACAAATGTTCTTCGGCAGCAATTTTTGTTTCTGCATAGAGGGATTGCGGTTTGAGCGGCGACTCTTCGGTGACCAATTCGCCTGCGGGAGATTCGCCGTAGTTGCTATAGGTGGATGCGAAGACGAAGCGCTTGACGCCCAGTTCACTGGCTTGTTCAAAAACATTCTGAGTTGCCTCAACGTTGTAACGCCAAGCAACCTCGCGGCCAACGGCCTGGCAAGCGGGAAAGCCAACGATTGCAGCCAAGTGGACTACAGCGTCAGGCGGGGTCGAATCGGTTTTGAAGACCTCGCGCAAAGCGCGCGGCTCCCAGACATCGACTTTGTGGAAATGAAAATTCGGGTGGGCCAAGTAATTGATCAGGGAATCGCCGCCGAAGAGCAGCTTATCGAGAACCGTGACGCGATGACCCAAGCGCAGAAGATCGCCGACCAGCAGCGAACCGATATAGCCGGCCCCACCGGTGACGATCACGTGCTGGGATTTTTGGTTAGTGGCCATTGGCGCCATTCATCTCTAAGTGAACTTTTTGGCCATAGATCTTGAGCACCGGCGCGGTGTCGCCGTCGTTCAATATGGTTATGCCTTGCTCAAGGCAGGTCAGGCGGCAGATATCGGCGATGTCGTTGGGGTTCTCGGCGACTTTTTCAATGCGAACCGAATCGTAGCCGGCGGCGCGGGCTTCTTTTAGCAGCGACTGAACATGATCGCGGGTCTTGCGATACATACGCATGGAACGCTCGACGTAATCTATGGTCAGTTGGGCGCGGCGGCTGATGCCTTGCGGAGTGATGAGGTAGCGCAGCTTGCGCCGCTGCGCTTTTTTGACCTTTACATAGCCTTTGGAAACCAAGCGCTTTAAATGCCAGTTGACGGTGCCAACGGCGACGCCTAGCTGCGAAGCGAGGGACGCCTGACTTACGTCAGGGTCCGTTTCGATCTGTTCCAAAAGGAGCATGTCGCGGGATGTATCTGGGCTCTGTTCGGTCAGGGTCATAATTCAGCCGCTGAATTATAACAAACTGAATTAGGTCACGAGCGAATCCAGTCCCAAATGACGTACAGCGCCGCGCTTACCAACCCCAAGCCAAATACCTGGTGCAGCTCGACAATGGGCCACTCAAAGGCCGCGTAGCGGCGCAGGTACCAGGGAATGAACCAGGCGATGACAAACAGCCCGCCACCCACCGCACGGCGCAGCCAGGGGTCTCTCTGCTCGCTGTGGCGCACCCAGGCCCAGGCCGCCAGCCCGACCTGCACGCCGGCAAAGGCGCTACGGTAGCGGGGGCTGTCCCAGAGATCCCCTCCACCTCGGTAAGAAGCAGTCAAGATGACAATCCAAGTAGATAGCAATAATGCGCTTGGAAGCCGCTTCCATTCTCGAGAACGAAAAACTAGAAAAGTTGCATAGCTCAGCACACCCAACAGCGCCGTCCAACCGACGGCGCGCCAGATGCCGATGATGGTCCAGATCGGCGGGCCATCGGCGACGAGAGCGGCAGGTAGCAGGGGACGGAAGATGCCATAGACGACCAGAAATGGGATCTGACCCCAAAGCGGCATGCGCTCAAATTCACGAGCAACCCAGCCGGACGCATTAGCGCTGACATACACCTGCCAATCGGCGGCTTGAACGAGCCATAAACCACCGAGGTCTAGATAAAGAAACGCAAACGCCACCCCCACGATCAGCGCGAGACCGATGGCAGGGAGCACCCAGCGAATTCGCAATAGACGCCAATCATTCAGGGCAAGATAGGCAAGCAACAACAGAAGCAGCAGCGAGGAAGTGAATGGCCAAGAAATCGGGAGCGCGATCAGAATGGGAATCAAAAGAATACCGGCGTTGCGCATGTTGGGCTGGGCGCGGACGCGCAGCAAACCATAGAGCGCGAGGGGAACGAGCGCGACAGTGAACGCCTCGCGCATCTGCGAAGAGCCAAGAAGTACAGCTTCCGGATAGATCGCAAGTCCCCAGGCGGCAAGAAAGGCGATCTTTTCGCCCCAGGCGCGCCGCGCAAACGCCCAAGTAAAAGCAACGGCCAAACCGGAAACGATGGCAGCCAAAGCTAGCACCAACAATGGCTGGTGTTGATCGCCGCCGATGTAGCGATAAATGGCTGCGCTTAGAAATAGCAAGCCGCCATATTGGTCGCTGGAGCTGAAGCCCTGGAAAGAAATCCCGAGCGGCTGCTCTGATTGAGACAATTGCCACGCGGCCGCATCGCGATTGAAAGCGTCTTCCATCACGTAACCGGCATTCTGCACTTCGGTGTCGTAGCCGCCAGTGGGCAGAGCAACGAACCAAACCGCGCCCAGTGCAAGACGGAAGAGAATCGCACCGAGGGTAAGCAAGATGATCCAGCGCGGTAGATTCTCAGGATGGAGGGCGCGCCAAGCGAACCACAAAAGCAGCCAACCGAGTGCAACAAGTACGACGAATGAAAACCAGCCGGATAAATTCGAGAAGCTGCTAGAGATCCAAGCTAAAGTGAAACCGAGAGCGAAGATGGAAATAAGAGCCGCGATGAATAAGGTACGCGGTTGAATTCTTGAGACTGGCTTAAGCTTAGAACCAGATTGCCGCGGCTCCCTGCGGGCGCCTCGCAATGACGAGGATTTTTTGGATGTTTTTTTGCGAGCCATCAGGGCAGATTAGTCGACGATCTTGTATTCGGCAACGCGTTGTTCGAGATCTACCCAGATCTTTGGGGGCGCGTCGCCGTCAGAAAGGCGCTCGGCAATGAAGCGGCCCATATCGGCGCAATGGTCGGAGTTGTTGTAGTTGTACATGCCAATGCGGCCGGTGGTGAGCAGGTTCGGGACCTGACGCAGCTTGTCGCTGACGAATTTCATTTTGTCTGCGTATTCGAGATCGTAGCGGGGATAAAAGTTGCGGCGTCTCACGACCAGATGACTTTCAACTTCTTCTGGTTTTACAAATCCATTTTGAACAAGGCCATCCACGACCCGTTGGGCCAAGTCATCGTCGCTGGCTTGCCATAGCTCGCTGCCTTCTGAAGCGGTGAAGTCAGCGGTGATGGCGGTGCGATCGGGGGGACCAAGCTCCGGATTCATTTGCTTTTGCTCAAATAAGCGCGAGAAAACCACGTTGCGCTGCGGAAAAAAGATCCATTGGTCTTCGAAAACGAGTTGGCGTTTTACGAAGATATAGACCAGGACCAGATGGCGGAATTGCAACCCTTGGGCGGCGCGGTTGAATTCTTCATCGCTGCTGCCGAAGACCATGCGGCCAAGAAGCGGGAGTGGCAGTGAGGAGACCAGGTAATCCGAATCAAATTTTTTCGGTTGCCCATCGACTTGAGCGACAACCGAACGGACGCGGCCATCTGCCATTTCCAGCGATTTAACATCCACGCCGGTGAGCACTTCTCCGCCATGAGCGCGAATCTGCTCGGCTAAGGCGGCCGGCCAATCGCCGAAGCCAGCGCGGGGATAGTAAAAGAATTCGGCGTTGGTCTCGGCGCTTTCCTTCTTTAAAGCGAGCAGCTTGAGGATGACCTCCATGCCACCGGAGGCAGGCAGACGGGTGCGTGCCATCTCGGGATGGAGGGTGCCGGGATCGCCCCAGACCTTATCGGCGAGAGGCTCGAAGACGAGTTCATAAGTGGGGCGGCCGAAGCGGCGAATAATGTATTCCTCGTACGAGCGCGGGGCTCGACGATTGAAGATTCCCTTTAGCAATTCAACACCGTAGCCCAAGCCAAGCTTCAGAAAACGCAGCGGACCCAGGACGCGAGCAACGTTGCCTAATTGCAAAGGGTAGTCGACGAGATGACCATCCAAGAAGAGGCGGTTCTTCTTTGGAAGCGTAAGAAGTCGCGGACCCATCAGGGCGCGCACTTCGTCTCAGATGCCGGGGATCACCGAGTAGAGCTTGTGAGCGCCGTAGTCGAGCACGAAACCGTTGTGCTCAAAGCTGGCGCACAAGCCGCCGACAACATTTTCTTTCTCGAGGACCGTCACTTGATATTTGCCGGTGCGCGCCAAGAAGTAGCCGGCAGCCAAGCCGCCAACACCAGCCCCCAGGACGACAACTTTTTCTTTTTCAGCCAATTGAGCTCCGAACAAAAGGCGGCCTACGATAGCCTTCGGCTATCGGTTGGGAGTGTGCTAGTCAGCTTCGCTGACTGACGCAACTCCAAGCCAGGAGTAGCAGACGCTAAATAATAACTGCCATTACTTCTTTTCGGCGATCACGAGCATCTGGCCCATCCAATAAGGGAACTGTAGATGCTCAAGCCGCAAGGCCTTCACGATCTTGCCCAGCAATCGGGCCACGGGTTTTATATATGCTTCCATACGGAAAAGGATGTAGCCCAATTCCAAGCTTTGCCAATGCTGGCGGCGTTGCAAAACGCGAAAGCTTAATTGCTCTAACATTGCATTCAAAGTTTGTTTCGTGAAGTAATACAGATGGACCGAGAGAAGGAAGACCCATCTGCGACCCATGAGGCGCGCGATCAGGGAATGGATATCCGGATAGTTGACCAACAGAATGCCACCTGGCTTTAGTACCCGGCTGCATTCAGCGAGAACTGCTTTGGGATCAGAGGTGTGTTCGAGCACATCCCACAGCGTGAGGACATCGAAGGAAGCATCGGGCAACTTCATGTCGAAGATCGTGCCGGGCACAATCTTGAGCCCATAGTGTTGGTTGGCCCAATCGCACAGCCAGCGGTTCGGCTCACAGCCAACACCGTCCCAGCCGGCGCGTTTAGCGACGGCGAGAAAGGAGCCGCCGGCGGTGCCTACATCGAGCAGGCGGCCGCGGTGCGGACGTAGGCGTTCGATGTGTTTGAGTGATTTAGCAAACGTGCGTTCGCGGCCAGCGGCTTGCGAGATAAAGATCTCGTCGCTGCCGACGCTGTAGCCTTCGATTACAACGTCGGTGCGCAAGCGCGGGTTGAGATATTGCAAACCGCAATTCTTGCAGCGCACAAGTTGATCGAGAAGGACCTCATCGCCGGAGGAACGGAAGGTTTCATTGATCTCGTCGGGCTTGGCCAATTCGTAGCGCGGCGGATAGACGATCTCGTAGTCGTCAGCGCCACACAGATTGCAGACGACTGTTTCCAGCAACGCTTGATATTGCTGAACGCGAGAATTCATCACCGGCTGCGACGCAGAAAGTTCTTGATTTCCTGGAAGCGAGTATTGACCGCGTTCAGGGTGAGTCCGATGCCCAACGAGATCAGGCCAGCGGGTATGCAGAGCAACACGATCCCGCTGGCCAAGCTATCTGGAATTGTGGTTTGGCCGGTGTAACTCATAATTCGTATAACTCCAGCGACAGCTGCAATCAACCAGAAGGCAGCTGCGATCCAGCCGAAGAGGCGCAGCGGATGATGATCGCGGAGCAGGATGGCGGCAGTGAGGACGATGCGATAGCCATCGGCGAACGGGCGCAGCTTGGACTGGCTGTTGCCGGGACGGCTGCGGTAGTTGATCGGGATCTCCACGACGCGCAGCTCTTCTGCGAGAGCTTGCAAGGTGATCTCGGTTTCGACTTCAAAGCCGCCGGTCAAGACCGGCACCGTTTCAATGAAGCGGCGATTGAAAACGCGATATCCGGAAAGTACATCGCGATAGTTACTACCGAACAATCGATTGACGAAGCCCACAATGAGGCGATTGCCAAATTGATTGATGGGTTTCATGCTGCCGGCGGAAGTGATGCGTTCGCCGACGGCCATGTCGGCCGCGTCAGCCAGAACCGGAGCGAGCAACGCATCGACCTCGTTGGCGGGGTAGGTGTCGTCGCCATCGACGAGGACGACAACGTCTTCGGTAACCTCATCGAAGATGGCGCGCAGCGTGTGGCCCTTGCCCTGCAGCATCACTCGGCGCACTTGTGCGCCGGCGCGCTGGGCAAGAGCCGCGCTGTCGTCAGTCGAGTTGTTGTCGAATACGTAGACCTTCGATTTTGGCAATGCCTTTCGAAAATCGCGCACGACTTTGGCGATCGTAGCCGCCTCGTTGTAGCAGGGAACGGCTACAGCGATCTTCAGCGAGGTTCGGTTCCTGGAAGCCACTGGGTTAATTCTTTCTCAAGAGCATCCACTGATTGAAGCCAAGAGAGAATCGCTCGTATTCAATAACTTCCAGGCCAGCTTGAGAGGCCAGCTGGCGCAAACCGGTTTCGGTCAGATAGGCTTTGTGATCGGAAATTTCCGCTTTGTCGAATATGCTTAGGGCGGCGAAAAACGAAAGGGCGCGATGGGCTTCTGGCGTTGGCGTCGTCAACCCAGCAAAGCCGCCGCTGCTCAGGCAGGCGGAGATCAAAGCGAAATGCTGGTCTGGTTCGGTTAAGTGTTCGATCACGGCTAACGAGAGAACTGCATCGTAACTGGCTTTTGGCTGCCAGGTTTGCAGGTCAGCGGCAACCAGATCAATTTTCTCGTTCGATTTTTCGGTCACGGCAATATCGACGCCGGTGAAGGCGAATTGCGGATACTGCTCACTTAGTATTTTTAGGTTATTGGCGAAGAATCCGCAACCGAGCTCGAGAACCGTGTTCTGTTTATCGGGATCAAGCATGGCCATCAGGTTATGCGCACGACTCAATCGGCGCTCGATGGCGAATTTTTCCAGTCCGCGAAAGGTGCGCTCCTGCCCGTAGGAGCTGTGGCGTTGCTGAACCTGCGAGACCTTGGCGCTCATCGGGCGAACCAACGCAGCATCAGAGCTCGATAGGGAACCATTTCCATTTTCGTTTCGAAGCGACGGAGCAGGAAGTTGAAGGGCTGACGCAGCAACTTGAACGGATGATAACGTAATTTCCACCACAGGAAACGCGCGTAGAGGCGAACGCGAAAGCGGTTCAAGCGTTCGTAATCAACGCGCCAAGTCGGGCTGAAATTTAATTCGGAGAGCGAGTTGTAGCCGGAGAACTGCTCGTGGATTGCGGAGCCGGGCACGGGGGTGATGATGAACAGAGCGAGTTCGTCGACGCCCACGCGGGTCAGGTCACGGACGAGGTCCCAGGTCATTTGCAGATCATCTTCGGTTTCGCCGGGGTAACCGAGGACGAAGCAAGCCTGCGAGCGAATGCCGGCGACATTCATGCGCTTGACGATGCGCACAGCGTGCTCGAGGTTGAAGGGCTTGCGCATCAGCTTGAGCAGGCGCGGTGAGCCGGTTTCGGGCGAGATGGAGATATAGCGGCAGCCGGCAGCAGCCATCAGGTCGATGGTTTCTTCGTCGCGCAGGGTCTCGACCTTGGTGCCGGCGGCGATCTTCCAGTTGATCTTAAGGCCGCGGCGGATGATCTCGCTGCAGATCTCGCGGATGCGCGGATCGGAGATGGTTGGGTCGAGGTCCTCGATGTGGAATTCGTGGACGCCGAGGGTCTTACCGAATTGTTCAATCTCATCGACGACATTTTTTGCAGAGCGCGGGCGCCATTTTTGGTTGTTGGTGGCTGGGACGACGCAAAAGCCGCACGGATACGGACAGCCGCGCGAAGTGAGGATGGGCAGGTATTTTTGCGAGGAAAGGGGGCCGTGGGCGAAATGGAGGGACCAATAATTTTCGAGCGGGAAAAGATCCCATGCAGGGAATGGAAGGTTGTCTAAAGTCTGGTCGACGAGAACGTCGGCGGGCGGGTTGTAGAATTTTGGAGAACCCAACCCGTCAATCTCGCGCAATTTGGATTCGTCAGCTCCATTTTTAAGATGCTCAAGTAATTGGAGTGCGCGGTTTTCCGATTCGCCGGTTAGCACATAATCCGCGCCAGCGGAGTAGAACTCGGCGGCGACCAGCGACAGGGCGTAGGCAGTGACGGCTTGCGTGTTCTCGACAACGATGACGGGAATGTTGGGGCGAGCAGTCTTGACGGCGCGCACTATGGCAATGGTGGACAAATGATTGGTCAGGTTGATCGCGTAGACGAAGACTGCGTCAAGTTGTTGGGGTAATCGCTCGAGAATTTGGGATTCTTTTAGACCAAAAAGGACAAAGTTGCCGTCTTTGCGGCTTTGACGAGGTGAGGCAGCATAGGCATCGATGACGCTCACCTGGTGCCCGGCTTGGCGAAGCGAAGCAGCGAGATAAGCCAAGGTGATGGGCATGTAAACGATGCCGGTGGTGAACGGATCGTTGCGCTGCATGACCAAATTCGGGTTAATCAGGGCGACATTCATAGCAAAAGCGCCTCACAAAAGAGGCGCGAACAAAATTATACCGTTTGGGCTTAATGCGGCTTAGTTAGGAGGTTCGCAGGAAAATGTGTGGAAATCGTCGAGAAGATCTGGGGCGTTGCCATCAGTAAAAATTACCGCAACGGCGCGCAGATAGCCTACGCCCTGGCAGGCGAAGACGAGTACATCGCTGGCGTTAGGAAATGCACCTGGGGCGGTTTGCACGGGCAAGACTATGTGATTGCCCTGCGGACCGACGAGCACAAAGCCGAGACGATTGAAGGGCAGCGGGTTGAAGGCCGGCCACTGGCCGCCGGGTTCGCCCAGGTCTGCGGCGTAAAAGCGCGGATAAAGGGCGCGGCCCCACACCGCGACAGCGCCCGGCTGATCCAGGAAGACGTCCAGCTCCAACGGAGGCCGCTGCGCAAAATCAGCTTCCTGCCATTCGGTTATGGCTGTATTGCGATCCAACGCAGGATAGCGAACAGGGATCAGGATTTCGGCCGCGGGCAGGAGCAAAGCAGCTACAAAAATGGCGGCCGCGTACTGGGGCAATCGTTCTTGCCGCCAATTCGGTGCGGGCTTTCTTGTGAACTTTTTCTGTTTTTCTTTTACTGATCTACCTCCAAATAAATAGAACCATGCCCATAAACACATTTGCCCAATGCCGAGGCAATAATACAAGATCAACACCCAATCCACTGGCAAGGCCAACCGCCAGCCGGAGACACGCGCGATGGCCGTGCTCAAGTTGTAGAGGACATGCAAGCCGATGGGGATGAGGGCAAGCCGGCCGGCGTGTTTCCAGGCGGCGGCTATTCCCAGTGCGACGAGCGCAAGATTGATCGCGATGGGTAGCAAGGCGTCACTGGGGAAAATCCCATTCCAGGCGCGCCAGTAGGGGGTGCTTGCAATATGCGCATCCAATGAGCAGCACTCGCTCCACAGACGATCCTCCGCGCCCTCCCAGTAAGGCAGCAGATCGTAATAGGTGACCAGCTTGTCGCTTAAATCGAAACGAATCGGCAGGGCCAGCAGGGCCGAGACTTCATTGTGGAAAAAGTGCGCCGACACAAATCGCGCTACTTCAGCCGGATGCTGCAGGGAAAAGTCAACAACTTTCGCGAAACCGAGCGCGACATATTCGGAGATCGGTGTGCCTTCGGGAAAACCTGGATCATTGATTTCCGGCGTGAGGCTATATTGCTTGGCGAGATAGAGCGCTTGCAAAGGCTGCGAATATCCAAAAATTCCGGTCTGCGCGTAATTACGCGCCATCCAAGGCAATGAAGCCAAAGCAAACCCGAGAAGCAGAACTCCGGCATAAACGAATCGTTTACGAAGATTTTCGTCACGAAACCAGAAGGCGACGATCAGCAACGCTGGCAACATGATGACCGTCTGGGAACGCAACAGAAGCAAAAACCCGAGGCTTGCCCCGACGAAAAGGGGCCAACGCAAATAATTTTTATCCGCGCTCAGCCACTTGAGCAGCAGGAGACAGAAGAGCGCCAAGGCCAGAGCGGTTGGCATGTCGGTCATCAGCAATTTCGAATGCGAGACGCCGATCTCACCCGAAAGGGCGATGGCATTACGCTCGCGGAGGATCACCGCCAATCCGAGGATCAGAGCCGAGAAACGATGATGCAGGCGCGAGCCTAAGAAATAAAGGGCGACGGGGAAAAATGCGAGGACGGCAATTTGGGCAGCCACCACGCGTAAATAATCCTGGCCGAATAAAGTGTGGAGCCCGGCAAGAAAGAAGCTGTAGAGCGGCTTCTCTGATACGTTAAAACCCTCGCCGACCAGTAGATTCTGGGCCACAAGGTCGTGCGAAGCCGCGTCTGAATATGGGTAGAACTCGTAATTCGGTGGTTGGGGAGTAGGTGAAAAATACGTAGGTGTGAGCGGCTCAGATTGCCAAGACACAACCGCGATCAGCCACAGCAGTCCTGCGGCGAATAAATCAAATCGAGATATTTTCCAGGCCGTCAGGCGATGAACAAGAAAAAGAATTCCATAAAGAATAGCGGCCCCAATTACGGCGATGAAGACCTGGGTGGTCAATAAAGGCACACCTGGGTTATCCCAGCCGGCGCGATCCGGCTGCAACCCCTGCCTAGTTGCATAAATCAGCAAGGCAACTAGGGCAAGACTGATAGCGGAGACTGCAAAAGGAATCCAGCTAGCTGAAGACGCAACAGAAGCGGGTTGGGCTTTTGCGCGCAAGCGCGGAGCGAAAATCAGCGCTTGAACGCTGAACGCAAACAAGCACAGATAGCCTGGGAGCAAACGCTGCAAGCGCGCTTGGACCAGAGCGTCTGTGAATCTAAACGCAAGAAGAATTAGATAGAAGGTGAGGACGGAAACTAAGGTAAAGACCAGGATTAAGACCGCATAGAGGATTAGCTTTTGTAAACTGGATTGAATCGCACTTACGATCCGATCGCTAAAAGGGTGGCCGCGGAGATCAAGCCAATAAAGTACAGCGAAAGCTCCGCCGACGACAAAAAGCCCGCCCACCAGCGCCCAGCGGGTGAGCGACAGGCCCAGCAACCAAGCGGAGCTGCTTTCACTGGGCGAGCTAAAGATCAGGGCGATCGCTGCAGTGGCTTCAAGCGCCGGCAGCAAATAAAACCAACGCAATAATTTGCGCGATGAGTTTTCTTCTTTCTTGTTTAGAGTTTTTTTACGGACAGGCAAAGTCGCGCTCGGTGGGCATGAATAATTCTACAGCCGCATCCTTATATTCTCCGACTGATTCGTAATTCTGCAACAAAGGAACGGTGACCCATTCCACCCAAGCGTTATTCTCTTCCAGGAAGCCGTCACCAATACTTTCCTGGTCGGGAGCCTTGTACATAATCGCTTCGCGCTCGGTGACGATCAACGAGAAGCGCCCGGACCCCAAGTCAGCATGAAATTGTTCGAAGTATTCTTCGTTTCCAGCTAAGGCCTGATCCATAACGAATTTCTTTTCGTAGTCAACAACCAGGGGCAGATCTTCCATGTAACCAAAGGTGATCAACTGGCGCTGATCCATGAATAAGACCTCTCCATGTTGGCGGGCACAGGCAACGAAAGATTGGATGCGTTGCAAAACAAATTCGGTCCGCTCTCTATCGGCCAAGACTTGCGGCCGTCCGTTAATCATGGGCATTAGTGCAGGGATTAGGACCATTGCCGAAAGCAAAAATCGGACAGTACTCGAATTGTTTAGCAGCTTAGCTAGATTTTTATGCAATCCACTTTCCCAAGCGATCCCTGCAACCAAGACGAGCGCGACCAGGAACATATCCAAGTTGTGAAGATCGGCTCCGCCGCCAATTTTGGCGCTAGCGATGACGCCAATAACCAGGAAGGCCAACAGGCCGAGACTAGTGATGACGCGTTGCCACGCGACCGTCTTCCAATAACCTTTGCGCACCAAGTAAATAAACAGCCAGATCAATGCACCGGTCGCCAAGATCAAACCCAACAAGATGCCAATGGAATAGACCTCATTTGGAAATAATCGATACCAAAGAAAAGGATGATGCGTTGCGGTCGCCTGCAGTCCTTGCAGCGTTTCCACTCCGCCGGAACCGGGCTGCCCGCTGATGTCGGGCGTCGGCGTTACGCTCGGTGAAACCGGCAGCAATCCCTGAACGATGCCGAACAAAATCGGCAAGCCTTTCGACCAGATCCCGGCTAAACCCAAAACACCGGCGCGCAGCCAATCACTTCGTAACAAGCGACCATGCAAAATCACCCCATCTCCCAGGGCGAGGATGACTGCCCAGATGCCGGGCGCGAAGCGCCAGCTATAACGGCTGACGCCTGCATAATGTCCAGCCAAAAAGACCAGGGGGATGGCGAGCAATATTGGGGTGCGGCGAGCAGCTGCGACCAAGATCGCGCATAAAACCAAGGGCGTGTAAATCGGGCCCTGATTCAAAAAGATCAGCGCCCAAAATCCTGCTGCCAACCATTTACCGTGGGAGTCTGATACGGGTCGGAAGGCGATCCAGCCAAGCAGCGCATAAGGAACGGTCACCAACAGCGCGCTCCATAAGCGCACTGCCCAGATAGGCACCGAAGCTATCAGGTAGGGCAATCCCCATAAAGCTTGGCGGCCCGAGTCGATCCAAGCGAAGATTGGTTCTGAGCCCGGATAGTTGTAGCGGTCTCGAGCGAAGAGAACCGAATAATCCCAAAGGCGGTTGCCTTCCGACCAATGCAAGGCGAAGGGATAGCCTGTCACCAACGCAAGTGATTCGGCCAGGGTCAACAGGGTTCCCAAGGCAAGCCCAGATATCAGTAGGGCGCGAATTTCTATCAGCTGATTTTTTTGCTGCCCAAGCAGAAAGGCGACTGCGAGCAGAGAGGCGGCGAACAACGTGATCCGGGTAAAGATGCCGATAAATAATCCGCCCCATGGGGAGAAGAACACAAAGTAGACGGGAAATAATGCAAGGATCGCAATTAGCGGCCAGCGCCAGGTTGCCAATCTTTGGCGAAATGCCAGCAAGCTTGAACGCAGTTTTTTTAGTCGCGAGGATTGGTTCAGCGCGACGTAAGCTAAAAATGTTAGGCCAATAGCTATTCCTAAGAATGGAGCTAGCGCAACGACCCATTTCAATGAAAGTCTGCCGAGCAGACGACCGGATCCCCAAGCAAGATTGAAAAGCTCAACGCTTACACCAAGGAGGATCAGAAAAACAACGCCGAGGATTGCTGCACGCAGGTATGGGAGTAAGACTTGTTTGCGTTTGGTGCTTTTACGCGGCATTGGCTAGGTCCAATATCAGTTGTTCATAGGCCAGGCACATTTTGTCCAAACTGTAATTTGTTTGCGCCCGTTGCTTGCCCGCCGCGCCCAGCTTGGCGCGC
This sequence comes from Anaerolineales bacterium, assembly GCA_025450445.1. Lineage (GTDB taxonomy): Bacteria > Chloroflexota > Anaerolineae > Anaerolineales > UBA11579 > JAMCZK01. The sequence continues at coordinate 81,125 of JANWHN010000076.1, forward strand.
AGACCAGCATCGTTGATAAGCCGCTGAATCGCGTCGGCGAGGGCGGCGGGGTCATTTGGGGGAACGAGTAGCGCGCTGACGCCATCCTCCACGACATCGATCACGCCTTCAACACGGGTCGCAACTACTGGCAAGCCGGCCAACAGGGCTTCCAACAAAGCCAGCGACAAGCCTTCCCATAATGAGGGCTGCACAAAACCATCTGCAGCCAGCAAAAGTTCATTGATGTCGTTGCGTACACCTAGGAAACGGATGCGTCCCTTGACATCTAATGTCTCAGCTTTTTTTTGCAAGACATCCAGCTGTGGGCCATCACCGGCAAAGGCAAACACAATCCTCGTTGCATCGTTCTTAAGTTTAGAGATTGCATCCAAAAGCACGGTGTGACCCTTCTGGATGGTGAGACGCCCGACTGTCAATAGCAATAGCCCGTCCTCTGGAACGCCGATCTCAGTGCGCAATGCCGCACGTTGAGCAGGATCGAGTTTTTGAATTTTTAATGGCTCGATCCCATTTTCGATCACGGTCAACGGATCAGGCAGCGCGGCTTCCAGATTGATCGCGTAATCGCGCACCTGAGCAGAGACAGCCACCATGCGACTGGGAAAACGCGAATTGGTCAGCCAACCATGCAAGCGCGCCATGACCCTGGAGGAGCCTTCAATATAGCCATGGTGGGTGCCGATGCGAACCGGCACGCCGGCCAAGCGAGCGATTGGGAGGCCAAGCAGATTGGTGTGGGGAGTGAATGTGACTACTGCGCGGATCTTATTTCTTAAGATCCCGATCAAGCGATACAAACCCCGAAGAAGACGCAAAAGATTGGCGAGGACAAATCCGCCTTGCTTCCAAGAATCAAGCGAAATTACCGGAAAAGGGTGGGCAGCCTGCCATGCAGGGGCTAACGCCTGCTTGTCATAAAAAAAAACGACTTTCACTGGATACCCTTTTTTATGAAACCAGCGCGCTTGGGAGAGGAGCATGCGCTGCGCGCCGGCGATTTCCATTTGCGTGCCCAAAAACACTATGGGGAATTTTTGTTGCTCAGGAGGCATGTAAGCCGCCGATTATAGCGACTCACGTTCAACGGCTGGATAGCGACGACTACGAGAGAAATTAATGAGCGAGCGCCTGACTCCGGCGGGCAATAGCGACGCGAAAATGTTTAGCACGGCGTTGATTTGCAATGGCCAGCTGGCGAGAGCTTTCAGCGAGTGATCCCGGACAATTTGCATTTGATCCTTGTCGCCTTCACCGAGTAGGTTCTGCGCCAGCTTGGCATACATCTTCGCGTAAGCGCGTCGTTTAAATGTTGAGCTAAGGGCTGGATCGTCAGCAAAGGCTTTATCCAGGTAGCGCTTAAAACCCTCTGCTCCCCCGATTTTCCCGAAAGTAGTGCTACTGGAATGCACGCGCACCTTCACGAGCATTTCTGGGACGGTGCCAACTCGATAATTCTTGGCAATCCGGCGCCAGAGGTCCATGTCTTCGGCCCAGCTCATTTGCTCATCAAAGCCACCAACGTTTTCGAAAACGTCCTTGCGCACCAACATGCACGGCATGGCCATAAGCACCGACCATTCGTGCAAAATTTGCGGATAGATCGATCCATGATGACGAGACGTATCGCGGGCGCCTAGATCCGATCCGCGATCATCGAATTTGGAGAAGCTGCAATGTACAAAACCAAGCTCGGGGTCTCGGGCGAATAGCGCCATTTGCTTTTCGAGCTTAGAGGGCAAGAAAAGATCGTCGGAGTCCAAGAAGGCGATGAAACGGCCGCGGGCGAGGCGGGCCCCGTGATTACGGGCGGCAGAAACGCCGAGCGGATCTTGACGCTCATAGCGCACACCGCTATTTTTAATATACGGAGAGAGAATTTCGTTCGTGTTGTCGGCGGAGCCATCATCGACAACAATAATTTCGTAATCGGAATAAATCTGGGCGAGGACGCTTTCAATAGCTTGGCCGATATATCGAGCTCGATCGCGAGTTGGGATCACCACGCTGACAGTGGGGCTCGCCATCTTAGATCTCGCGCTTCCAGGTTTTGTCTTGCACTCCGTACAGCCGATCGAGCAATCCGATGCGCTTCAGGAACGCTCGGGTCCGGTTTCGGAGTCGACCCAAAGTCCATAGAGATTGACGACCGCGTAATTTCCTTTCTATGTTCGGAAGGTAAGTTGAAAGGAGTTTCCAGTTCTTATGGACTTGGAGGGCGTCGAGGCGATATTGTTTCGCCTCACTAAGATATTCGGGTTTAATTTTGTCGTACAGGCCGTAGCGTAATTGAACCGCGGTCCGCTCAATCGCAGAGCGGCGGGCGCCATCGCGCGTGCTCAAGCCTTGCTCAGCGTCTAGAAAATATCCGAGGATGCCTTCGGTCTTGCCCATCTGCATCCCAGCCTCAGCCATACGAAATGAAAAATCCATGTCCGCGGCCACTTGAAATTGTTCATCAAAAGGTCCGATCTCATCAAAAACAGATCTGCGTAGAACCCAAAACGCCCCGCCCTGAGCAAACGAGCGGCGGAAATGTCCTTTGCTGTATTTTGGGGTGGTGCGAATCGTGCCGCGTTCCCCGTGTGCGGGGACGGCGACGTAGTCGCCGTAAGAGAGCATCCATTCTGGCTCCTGCTCTAAGGCGGCGAGCTGCCGGTCCAGCGAATCCGGGCTGCGGCGGTCATCGACGTTCCAGATCGCAAGATAGGGCGCACGCGCTGACTGCCAGCTTCGGTTCCACGATGCTCCGAGAGTCTCGACCTTATCGACAATGATTATTTGCACCTGCGCTTTGTGCTCAGAAGCAAAAGAATTTGTAATTCGGGTTTCCTGCGGGCTTGGTTCATTCAAGACCAAAACAATTTCCGAGCGGGGGAAGACTGTTTGAGCACTGAAGTTTTCAAGCAGCGACGCCAGGTATTTCTCTCCTTGATAAACGGAGGTAATTACACTGAGGTCGGGGAGGAAAGACATTCGATTGGGATTATTTCCAATTGCGCCGAACGGCAGAGAAATCATCCAAGATCTTGAAGGCGCCCCGGACGAAGTCTTTCGCCGTCCAGCTTTCTGCTCGCTTATGGCCTTTCGCGATCAGCGTCTCTCGGAAAGATTTGTCAGAGTGAACTTTTCGAATTGACTCCGCAATTTCCTTTGGATCTTTTGGATCGACCAAAACCGCGGCTTCGCCCAGTTGTTCGTCTGAGCCGCTGACCCGGGCGGCGATTACCGGACACCCAAGGGCAAATGCTTCCAAGGGCGGCAGATTTTCGGGTCCAAAAAAACTGAGGTAGGTCAGCGCGAGAGCGTTTTGATACAGACCGATCAGGTCTTCTTGCTCAACAAAATCGACAAATTTCACCTGACTAGCAATGCCGATTTTTTCCGTTTGTTCTTTCACAAACTGTTTGTTACCAAAATCTGACCCAGCCAGGACGAGCTCAAGCTTGAGGCCCTCGTCTGCCAAAATTTTGAGGGCCAGCAAAAGATTGACATGATTTTTGTGGGTCCAGAATTGAGCTGGATAAAAAAGATAGCCGGGTTGCAATCCTAAGTGAGAAATGCTGGGCGCTTTCTTTTCAGCTGTAAGGGCGTACTCCGGCGTTGGGTGAGGGAGAATGTGGATGCGCTCTTCGGGGACTTGATAAAAATGCGCAATCTCCGCTTTGCCAACCTGCGTGCCAGCAATGATCGCGGCAGCCCGGCGCAAATGGCGGGCGAAGCCGCGTTCGCGGGCTTCCCATTGTCCGAACTGGCTCACTTCTGGGAACCAGGGCTGCAGGCGGTGCTGCAGGTCGAGGACGATGGCCAAGTAAGGAAGGTCAACGTCTTGGGGACGCTGACCCAGGAACCATAGAAACTCTATTCCTTCTCGCCGCGCTTTCTTTTCAAATGAACTTTGCCATCGCCAACTGCGGCGTAAGTTTGGCCATGTGCGGATAAGAAACCCAGTGATTTTCTCAACAAGGCCAGGCTGCCTGTGAGTCAGCCAACCGACAGCATTACCTTTTTGGCGGTCAGCTAATTTTTGATCGGGTAAGGAAACAATTTTGAATTGATGATTGCTACGTGGCGCCAACTCAATGATGGCGCTGAGGATATCGCCCTGTATCGTAAAGGCGCCGCCATCCTGGGGCACATATTCATCGAGCACCACACCGATTTTCATAACCCGACTAATTTACCGTCAAATACGCCTGGCTACAGCCAGAATGTGCCAGGTGTTCTCGGTGATAGGTTCGTTGCTGAAGGCCGGCAACCACTCGAGCGGTGCGAAACCAGCATTTTCTAAAAATGCAGCCATTTCCTGAACCAGGAAATAACGGTTTACCTGAGTTTCTTTCAATTGTGTTGAACTACCATCGCTCGCGGTATCCGTGATCTTGTAGGTCACCTCGGCCAGTTGGTTTTCAACGTCCAGCCGAGTGCTGGACGTACGATGTAATTCACGATCCGCGGTCTTCCAGCGTCGTTCGCGAAACGGCTCGTATTCTCGCAGCATGGCTGCAGCGTGCCAGAATTCGCAGATGAACAAACCCTCGACACGCACAAGCCGGTGCACACCCTTTAGCACTCGCTGAATTGCCGAATTAGTCTGCACATAACCGATCGAATCAAATAAGCAATATGCGCCGTCAAATGGCTCGTCTGCCAGTGAGAGCTCACGCATATCTTGAAGGCGAAAATCGATCTGCGACTTTTGTTGCTTTGCCTTACCCCTGGCAACGCTCAACAGATCTGGGGAATAATCCGTGGCGACGATATCGTAGCCGAGCTTCTCCAACTCGAAAGCATGGCGGCCTGTGCCACAAGCTAGCTCAAGCAGTCTTTTGCTTACCCCTTTAGCGTTTTTTTGAAATAGATCGTGAACGAATGCGGCTTCTTGGGAATAGGGTTTATCTTGATAGAAGATGTCGTAGTATTCGGCGTGCTTGCCGCCATATGAAACCATTCGGCGCGTTAGCCTTCCCAACCTGGGGCTTCACGAATGGCGTCGGCAATAAAAGAGACATTCTCCTCGCTCAGATTCCAGGCTGAAGGCAGATAGAGGCCGGTTTCCCACAACGAATCGGCAACAGGGCAAGGGGTTTTGCGAAACCCTTCCATTTTTTCAAGAACCGGCTGCTGGTTCATGGGGCAAAAGAATGTCCGCGTTTGGATGCCGCGTTCGTTGAGAGCTTCAGTCAATTTATCCCGGCTAATTCCAAACTCAGGCTTGACCACGATGCCATACATCCAATACACGTTCTTGGCCCAATCTTTTTCTGGGGGCAATTGCAGGCCGGGAATGTTCTTTAGCTTCTCGTTGTAGCTGTGGGCGACGCGTCGTTTCTCATCAACGATCTTCTGGATCTTACGAAATTGGGCCAGGCCCAACGCGGCGACAAAACCCGGCATACGGAAGTTGAAGCCGGCCAGCTCGTGACGGAAACGCGGATTGATGAAGGCGAGATTGCGCAACAAGCGAAGTCGTTCGGCGTAATCTTCGTCATTTGTGGTGATCATTCCGCCTTCGCCGGTGGTGATCACTTTGTTAGCGTAAAAGCTAAAGCAAGCCATCTGGCCAAAGCTGCCGGTCATGCGGCCGCGGACTGTGGCCCCGTGCGATTCGGCGCAATCCTCGATCACAATGAGATTGTGCTTATTTGCAATTTCCATCAAGCGGTCCATGTCAACCGGATGGCCGTACAGGTGCACGGGGATGATCGCTTTTGTTTTTGGCGTGATCAATCCTTCGATCAGATCTAAGTCGAGATTCCATGTCTCAGGCTCGGAATCAACCGGAACTGGGATCACACCATTGTGGAGCGCAGCCAAGGCAGTGGCAATATTGGTGCTGGCACTGACCAATATTTCGTCCCCGCGCTCCAAATCAAGCGCGGCAACGGCAAGGTGCAATGCTGATGTGCCGCTGTTAACTGCTACGCCGAATTTGCAGCCCACATAAGCAGCAAACTCGCTCTCAAAATCATCAATATATTTGCCGAAGGTGCCGGACACTTCACCTTTGCGCAAGGCGTCTACCACCATTGCGATCTCGTCTTCGCTGATGATCGGCTCAAAAACAGGGATCACTTTTGCATATCCACAAAAATCTTGTCTTGCTCTTCGCCTAGGTAGGGACCTTGCTTGACGCTGATGCATTGCATGTCTTCAAGCACGCGGATTGCATGCACGCCGTGGATCAGCACAATTGCGTCTCCGGCTCGCATCTCGATCTCACGCAATGGTTTTCCTTCGTCCGTATACAGCTCAACTACCACGACACCCCGCTGCACTAGAAACATCTGCTGCAGGTCGCTGATGGTCCGCGCAACTGGTTTGTGATAATGGGGTGGCTCTACGAACCCTGCCGAATGGGCGAGCAGGCCGAATTGGAAGGACGATTCCGCTGGGGAGAAAAATGTAGTTTTCCCGACCCGCGTGTCAGCCCAAATAATCTCGGCATACTTAATGCCGTTGTACTCCACGATCTCAATTGTCATTTTAATAACTCGAAGCGACGATTATAGCCGAGGCAAAATAGGGCGGTTCGCTCTCGTTTTAGCCGCTTTTTTCGGCTAATACCCCGATAAAAGTTCCGAAAAGGTAACTAATTTCCTTTTTCACTGTCAGCCCTGCAGCAGTCAGCAGTTGGCGCAAATCTGAACGTGTATAAACGCGACCGAGCCAGGATCTAGTGCGCCGACTAGGCAACAAGCGCAGCCACCCGGCTGGACCAGTATTGCTGGGTACGCCTACGAAAACAAAGCCGCTAGGCTTAGCCAACCAAGCCATGGCCCGGACCGCTTTCTCGGGCTCCTCCAGCTCTTCAACCGAAGAGCTGTTCCAAACGAGGTCCATTGATGCGGCCTTTGCCGAGGGTCTGAACAGATCCATCAAAACAAATGTGGCTCGAAAATCGGGGATGTTTGCCTGCCGAAAATCTTCCTGATTTAGGTCGGCCGCCAGGCTTAGCAAAACCTCGTTATGTTGTGCCAGCAGATGCGCTGCGAAGCCGCTCCCGCAGGCTACTTCTGCAACTCGCAAATTTGTGCGGCCGGCAAAAACCTCGCGCTGAAAAAAAGAGGCCAGCTCCCGATTCATGGCATAGCGCAACCGCTGGTAAGGCAGCGTTGCTTCCAGGTTATCGAGCCAAATTTTTTCAG
>JANWHN010000077.1 GCA_025450445.1 Anaerolineales bacterium
AATGAAGCTGCCAGCCATTACGTACGAAAATTGAAGACTAAGAAGTTGTCGCAATGTTTGAATTTGAAGCACCTCCCAAAAATACAACGCCGCATCGATAGTCAACGCCATCCCTGCAATTATGATTCCTGCACCCAATAGCATGAGAAACGGACTTTGGCGCCTGGCGATCGTCTGACCTTGATAAGTCTCCACATCTCTCACGAGCTGCTCCGCCTTCTCCCAATCAATGTCTAGCTCTCGGCACAAAACCATAAGCATGTCGTTGCGACTGCGATGGCTGGCTAATTCCTCGACAATAAATGTACGGGCTTGCTCTTCGTGCATTGCTTGAACTAACTCACTGCCCTGACTTTTAACTTCCCCTCGTCATCCTTCGTCAGCTCGCCTAATGGCATCGTGGTGTCATGCTCCCACACGATCAGCGCTTTGTTATCAAGCAGCCAATCTTGCCAGTAACCTTTTGTGCGAATGGTCTCGAGCGGCTCAACATCGTACGCTGTTACCCAGGCACGGCGTTCCAAATGAACCGCGTAGCTGGCCAGGTCGGTGATGTAAAAGACGGGCCGCTCGCCGCCTTCGATCAATACGCATTGCAAACCGCGCGTGTGCCCAGGTGTCACCACGCAGCGTACATCTTTGGTTACTTGTGTATCGCCATGCAAGAAACGAAACTTGCCGGCCTCCCAAATGGGCACGAAATTCTCGGGCAGGTAGGTCGCACGCGTTCGTTCGTTGGTGTGCATCGCGTCTGACCATTCCACCCGTTGCACCCAATATTCCGCATTCGGAAAGGTAGCCACTACTTTGTCTCCAGCAAACGTAGTATTCCCACTGCAATGATCAGCGTGCAGGTGCGTGTCCAGCACAATGTCAACGTCCTCGGGTCGCACTCCATGCTTGGCTAAATTCTCGATCATTGTGCCTTCGGGATACTCAAGCCCCCATTGCCGAATGCCTTTTTCCTTTAATTTGTCACCAAGCCCAGTATCGACAACGATCCCCTTTCCCTCCGAAATGATCAGCAGGCAATTCAGGTTCATTGGGACAAGCTGGTCCTCGTTGGGTTTTTGGACCTTTTGCCATAGGGCGCGCGGCACCAGCCCAAACGGTCCGCCCGGGTCCACCCAAACTCGGCCAGTTGGGATGATGTGCCATTCCATTTTGGCGCTTAGCTGGATTTCTTGCGTCGACGCCGGCGCTTACCGCCACCAGGCGTCACCGGCTCTTTTGCCGGTTCGGCGTCGGCGGGCAGGGCGCTGCCATTGCCGGTTGGAGCAGCCGGCGCACCTTGGGCCGCGGCTCTCGCCGTGTTGCCCACCGGGCCGGGTTGAAAGACGAACATGCGATTGACCATGCTGGTGCGCATGTCATTGAATAGGTCCTGGAACATCTTGAAGGCTTGGTTCTTGTACTCGACCAGCGGATCGCGCTGGGCATAGGCCTCAAGGCGCACGGAAATGCGCAGCGCCTCCATACGGGTCAAATAATCGACCCACAACTCAGAGATCACCCGCAGCAGCAATTGGCGATAGCTCTCGCTCAGTGCGCGGCGACCCAGGCCCTGGATCGCTTTTTGCTTGGCTTCATCTGGTAGGGAGTTCAAGGGCTGCCCATTCAGACTTTCGAAGGTTTCGCTGCCCAGTGCAGCCTTCAACAAATTCTTGCCAGAGTCGTTAACTTCTGTCAGCGAACGGGTCGCCAGGTTTTCCCAGGCACCCATGCCCCAAATGGTTTCCGTTGCTTTTTGCGCATTCTGGAGATGCTTGAGCACCTTTTCGGTAACAGCTTCCGGTTTTTGCTTGCCCAGGAATTGAGCCGCGTAAAAATTGAGGCTCAATCTTCGGCGGCGCTGCACGACTTGCTTGTGAGTCTTCTTGTCAAACGACGAGACCCGCGTTTCGGGCATATTGATCAGGGCGTTCAAAAGCGTGGCCTGGTCAACCTTGCCGCCAGCTTTGTTGAGCGTTTCTTCAAGCTCTTTGGCGATTTGCCCATCCGCATTCTCGCCAATTAAACGTGCACGCCGAGCCGCAAATTCAGCGTTGACCGTGGCCACCAGCCGCTCGCCGATCTGCTTCCAATTCTCTTTGGCGAGTTCCGCTGGTCTGAGCTCTAAAGTAGTTTCGAGCCTGCGTTCCAGCGACCCGATCAAACGGCGCACTGCCTGATCGCGCAAGTTCTCCTCTACCTGGTCGTGAATCAGGTCGGCAGCTTTGCCGCTGTCTTCGCGGATCAGCTTCTGTTGCGCGTTGTCAAGTTTCAGTGGCACATGCAGCAGGCTGCTCAATTCGCTCAGCAGGGCACTGGGTGGGCGTTGATCGCCTTCTTCCAAGCGCAACCCCTGCATAAATGTCTCCAGCGTTTCGAGACGATCGTTCATTGTCGTCTCAAGCCGAGCCTCATTGTTATCGAGCAGGTCTTGCAGGCTGTTCAATAAATGCGCTTCTTCATCCTCCAGCGCATTGTTAGCGATTTCGAGCAAAACCTTTTGCGCCTCGGCCGCGGTCGTAATGTTCTGGTCCTTCAAGTTGTCCAGCAATAATTGATACGTGAACGAAGGGACCAGAACGCGATTGATCACCAGCGAAGGCTGGATCTGCTCGAGCCACGCCAGCAGCTTCCAGGGACCATCCTCGTCTTCTAAAGCCAATGGCACGCGCTGGCGCACTTCCTCTTCCAACATCTGCAGCACATCGTCGCTCAGGTCGTCCTTGGTCATAATGCGGTCACGTTGTCCGTAAACCGTTGAGCGTTGCGTATTCAATACATCGTCATATTCCAGCAAATGCTTACGAGCGTCGAAGTTGGCGCCTTCCACCCGCTCTTGCGATTGCTCAATAATCCGGCTCACCAGTCCGTATTCGAGCGGCACCGAATCGTCCATGCGCATGCGCGCCATGGCATTCTCTACCTGCTGCCCGCCGAACAGGCGCATCAGATCGTCCTGCAGCGAAAGATAAAAGCGCGAGGATCCCGGGTCGCCTTGGCGCGCAGAGCGCCCGCGCAGCTGGTTGTCGATCCGGCGCGCTTCGTGGCGCTCGCTGCCTATCACATGCAGCCCGCCCAACTCTTTGACCTTCGCCATCTCGTCGGCCGATTTCAAGAAATATTCGATCTCGGCTTTGTAAATGCCATAATCGTCTGCCTTCAAGCTGAGAAGCGCTTCTTTTTGCTGGTCCAAGGTCATATTGGATGGTTCCGTATGACCGGCTTTGCGCAATACACGGATGACCGCCGAGACTACTTCTTCAGCGATCTCTCCGCCGAGCTTGATATCGACGCCGCGGCCCGCCATATTTGTGGCGATCGTCACCGCCCCAAACGCGCCTGCGCCGGCAATGATCTGGCTCTCTTCTGTGTGCTTGCGTGCGTTCAATACTTCGTGAGGGACTCCGCCCTGGATGATTGCGGTTAGCCGCTCGCTGTGCTCTTTGGCTAATCCGAGCAGCCGCAATACACGCGGCAGGTTTTCGGTGCTCTGCAAATTGAGCTGCACGCCGATATCGCGTGCCATCTGGCGCATTTTGGTCTGATCGAGCTTTTCAAGCTCGGTGTACATAAATTGCAATTCGGGGATCAGGAATCCCTCGTCGCTCTTATCGTTTTTCTCGAGCCATGCGTCGCGCAAGAATATGGTCTGCAGCAAGCGCTGGATCGGCTCGGGACGCAGGCGGTTCGAGAGCGCATCCGAGCGCTCCACCGAAGTCGTGCCAACCAGGATCGGCCGCCCGATCGCGTGAATAGCGACTATTTCCCGCACGATCGCCCGCAACTTGGCTTCGCCGCTCTTGTAAACCACGTCGGGGAAGTCCTTGCGCTTCCATAGGATCGGCAGCTTGTCGCTGTCTTCCCGGCGCGTGTAATAGGTGTACTTGTAGCCTTGCGGATCCTTGTCCTCAACTTGCAGAAGGGAAGAATCTTTACGCGTCGCCCGATACTCCAGGTTCGAGGGTAGGGCGGTCACGTCGAGTTTGTAGATCTTGTCGAATTCCTCGGCTTCCGTCATCGCCGTACCCGTCATCCCGGCCAGCTTCTCGTACATACGGAAATAATTTTGGATGGTGATCGTCGCGTAGGTGACGTTCTCAGCTTGGACCTTGACGCCCTCTTTGGCTTCCACCGCCTGGTGCAAGCCGTCAGACCAGCGCCGCCCCGGCATCAGCCGCCCGGTGAATTCATCGATGATCACCACCTGGCCGCCCTGCACCAAATAGTCCTTGTTGCGTTTGAACAGGTGCTGCGCCCGCATTGCCTGCTCGATAAAGCCCAGCGTGCGGGCTTGCTCGGGGCTCACATCCTCGGGCCGCTCGGGGTCGTGCAACGGCACGCCCAGCAACTGCTCCAAGTGCGCCTCGCCGATCTCGGTCAGCGTTGCGGTGCGATCCTTTTCAATGACTTCGTAATCTTCAGGGTTGAGCCGCTTCACCACCTGCGCCATGCGCACGTAGTGCTCCGCTTCATCATGCGCTGGACCCGAGATGATGAGCGGCGTGCGCGCTTCGTCAATTAGCACATTATCGACCTCGTCGATGATGGCGTAATAATGCCCGCGTTGCGATTTCTCTTCGGGGCGCATGCGCATGTTGTCACGCAAGTAATCGAAACCGAATTCGTTGTTGGTGCCATAAGTAATATCGGCCGCGTAAGCTTCGCCGCGCGGCACCAGATCGAGTTGGTTCTGGTCTTCGTGAGCGTTCTCACTGTTGCGATTGACGATATATGCAAATCGGCCGCCTTCGGTGCGCGAGCCCATTTGCAGCACGCCCACTTTCATCCCCAGCAGATCGTAGATCGGTGCCATCCAGCGCGCATCCCGGCGCGCCAGGTAATCGTTGACCGTGATCAAGTGCACGCCCTTGCCGGTCAACGCGTTCAGGTACAGCGGCATCGTCGCCACCAGCGTTTTGCCTTCGCCCGTGCGCATTTCGGCAATCTTGCCTTGGTGCAGCGCGGTTGCGCCCATGAGCTGCACGTCATAAGGCCGCAAGCCAATGCTGCGCTTGCTGGCTTCGCGGACCGCTGCAAAGGCATCCGGCAAAATCGTGTCTAGGTCCTCGCCATTCGCCAGCCTCTTGCGAAATTCGGCCGTTTTGGCGCGCAAAGCCTCATCCGAAAGCGCCTCGTAGGTGGGCTCTAGGTCGTTGATGTACGCAACCATTTCGCTATAAGCTTCTATAGTCTGTTTATCTGGATCGCCCCCGATCAATTTCGTCAGATTCTTGAACATTTTTTGTCTTTTTGACTCCGCGGGCGATTATAGCACCCGCACTTTTCGTCAGTTCGCGCCGAATTTTCTTCCTATATTTCTCTTATCTGGGTTATCTCCTTCAATTTCTGCACCTTAAAGTTTTTAGTCTTTTAAGGTTCTCTGCTCTATCCCTCAAAACTCAGATGCTACAATCCTTGTTCAGTCAAGATGGACAACAATTTCCAAGTACCACTTGCAAAACTCCAATCCCTAATATCTAATCTTCTTCCCCCCTCATCCCTCCGCATTCATCCCAGGATCTGATGTCGTCAGATTTCGTCCATCTCCACGTCCACACGGAGTATTCCCTCCTGGACGGATTCAGCAAGATTCCCAAGCTCATGCAGCGCGCCAAAGAGCTGGACCAAACCGCCCTGGCCATCACCGACCACGGCGCTCTTTATGGCGTGATCGAGTTCTTCAACGCCGCCCAGGAGAACGGCATTAAGCCGCTCATTGGCATGGAGTCCTATCTCTCCCACCGCGGCATGCTCCAGCGCGATCCTGAGGAAGATAAGAAATCGTCGCATCTGCTTTTGCTCGCTGAGAACCAAGTCGGCTACCAAAACCTCCTCAAGATTGCCTCGGCGGCTCAGCTCGAGGGTTTCTACTATTTCCCGCGCATCGACCACGATTTCTTGGCGGCTCACTCCGAAGGACTGATCGCCACCTCGGGGTGCCTGTCTGCTGAGGTGCCCCGTTCCATCCTTAACGAGAACCTCGCCGAAGCCAAGTCCCGCCTCGACTGGTACTACCAGGTATTTGGCCCCGACCGCTTCTTCATTGAATTACAGCATCATGAGATCCCCGAGCTGCACAAGGTCAATCGCGTTTTGCGCGAAATAGGCGATCGTTACAACGCCCGCTATGTCGCCACCAACGACGTTCATTACGTTAATAAATCGGATGCCCGCCTGCAGGATATTTTGCTCTGCGTGCAGACGGGCAGCCTGGTCTCCGAAACTCGCCGAATGAAGATGTCCGGCGAAGACTTCTACTTGCGCAGCACGCAAGAGATGGCCAGTCTCTTCTCCGAGGTTCCCGAAGCTCTCAGTAACACTCTGTTGATCGCAGAACGCTGCAAAGTTGACCTGAGCACAGAGGGCTACCACCTTCCGCATTTCGAAGTTCCAGCCGGACACACGACCGCCACCTACCTGCGCCAGCTCTGCGACGAAGGCTTAGCTCGCCGCTACCCCGGCCGCGAAAAAGATCCCGTCATCCTCGAACGCCTTGAAAGCGAGCTCAAGACCATCGACAAGATGGGCTTCAATGCCTATTTCCTCATCGTCTGGGACTTGTGCCGCTATGCTCGCGAGCAGCACATCTGGTACAACGCCCGCGGCTCCGCAAACGGTTCCATCGCCGCCTATGCGCTCGGCATCACCCTCGTCGATCCGCTTGAGCATGGGCTCATCTTCCAGCGCTTCCTCAACGAGGATCGCATTTCAATGCCCGACATCGATCTCGATTTCCAGGACGATCTGCGCTCCCGCCTGATGGAATACACCGCCCAACGCTACGGCGACGACCGCGTTGCGGCCATCATCACCTTCAACAAGCTCAAGGCTCGCGCCGCAGTCCGGGATGTCGGCCGCGTCATGAATATTCCGCTAGACCAGGTCGACCGCGTTGCCAAGTTGATTCCCAATATTCCCGGCAAGCCGGTCACCATCGCTGAAGCGCTTGAGACCGTGCCAGAATTTGCTTCCGTATACAAGAGCTCATCAAATGTCAAAGAGCTGATCGATACTGCTCAAGAAATGGAAGGAGTCATTCGCGGCGCGGGCACCCACGCCGCCGGCGTGGTCATCGCCGATAAGCCCATGCTTGAGTATCTCCCCCTGCATCGCCCAACCGGCCAAAATGCGCAAGAGACCCCGATCAAGGTCCTGACCCAGTTCGAAAGGTCCACACTCGACGCGTTGGGCTTGCTTAAGATCGACTTCCTTGGACTTTCGACGCTCACCATCATGCAGCGCGCCTGCAAAATGATCAAAGAGCGCAAGAATTTGGATCTGCATTTGCGCAACATCCCCATAAACAACGCGGAAACCTTTGAGCTCTTGGGCCGCGGCGATGTCGCCGGTGTCTTCCAGTTTGAAGGCGCGGGCATGCGCCGCTGGATGATGGCAATGAAACCGCAGTCGCTCGATAACGCCATCGCCATGGTCGCCCTGTTCCGCCCGGGTCCCATGGAATTCATTCCGACCTACATTGCCCGCATGCATGGCAAAGAACCAGTGAGCTATGCACACCCGGCATTAGAAAACATCTTCAAAGAAACATTCGGCATCGCTGTTTACCAAGAGCAACTGATGCGCGCCGTGATGGATGTTGCAGGCTACTCCGCATCTGAGGCTGATGATCTGCGTGCCGCGGTTGGCAAAAAGATCGAGACCAAGCTAAAGAAGCACCGCAAGAAATTTGTCGCCGGTGCGGTCACCAACGGCATCCCCGAGGCGACCGCTGAATCGATCTTCCACGATTGGGAAAACTTTGCTCGCTATGGCTTCAACAAAGCCCACGCTGCAGATTACGGTTACATCGCCGTCCAGACTGCTTACCTGAAAACCCATCACCCGGTCGAATTCATGACCGCTCTGCTTTCTGTGATCCAGGGTGACACCGACAAGGTTGCCGCTTATATTGCCGATTGCCGCCGTATGGAGCTGGACGTTTTGGCGCCCGATATCAACTCCAGCCAATGGGATTTCTCGATCGAGGATCGCCAAGATAAAGCATCCATCCGCTTCGGCCTCGGCGCCATCAAGAATGTGGGGCGGGGGGCTGTTGAAGCGATCATCGCCGGACGCGGCCAAAAGCCCTTTACGACACTAGGCGATTTCTCTCGCCGAGTCGATCTGCGCCAGGTGGGCAAACGCCCGCTCGAATCCCTGGTGAAGGCGGGCGCCTTGGATGCCTTCGGCAGCCGTCACGCCCTCCTCGACGCAGTCGACCAGGTCGTTTCCATTAGCGGCGCGCACTTCGCCGCAAAAGAAGCTGGACAGCTCACCTTCTTCGGTGGCGACAGCGGCCTCGCTCAAGAGATCACGATCCCGCCCGCCGGCGAAGAGGATGAACTGACCCGCCGCGAACGGCTGAACTGGGAGCGCGAACTCATCGGTCTTTATGTTTCCGATCACCCGCTAAATCCGATGATGAAACAACTGACCGAAGTGGTCACCCATTTCTCTGCCCAGCTTTCGCTCGCGGAGAGCGGCGAGCGCGTTCGCGTCGCCGGCATGGTCAAAAGCTTCCGCAGCTTTCAAACAAAGGGTGGCAAGACCATGGCTTTTGTCACTATCGAGGATCCACACGGCGTCATCGATTTGGTCCTCTTTCCGTCGATCTGGCAGAAGTATCAGGCGCTTATCGAATATGAAAAACTGATCGTGGTCGAAGGCAAAACCGATAGTCAAAATAATGAAGGCAAAATTCTCGTCGACAAGATCGACAACAAGCTGGTTGTCGTGGTTCCCGCCAATTCCGCCGCAGCCGCAAAGCAAGATGGGGCTGCAATTGAAATCCCGCAGCCAATCCCCGCTGAGCAGGCAAAGATCCTAAACGAGCTGGCCTTGGACAAGGCCGCTGAAGTAATCGAGAATCTGCCGAATCTCACCGACTTGTC
>JANWHN010000078.1 GCA_025450445.1 Anaerolineales bacterium
GGAACTACTCAGTGCAAAGTTCCGGTCTCTTGTCAACTAGCTTGAAATCAAAACCAAAACAGCCGCTTCCGTGACCACCGGCGCGATAATGCCGCCGCGTTATTCGCGGAAGATGCGGACGCGGCGGTTGGGTTCTTTACCGTAAGAGTGGGAGACCAGCTTGGACTCCTGCGCCATTTGGTGCTGCAGGCGGCGGATGTATGACGACGCCGGCGGCAGCTCGACCCAGCGCTCGCCGTTGAGCACTGCACTGATGGCGTGCTGGGTGCTGCGCATCTGCTCTTCGATGCTGGCGGCTTCCTCGGCGGGACCGGGCAGATCGAACAAGCCGGTCAGGAAGCGCTCCATCTGTGAAACGGTGTTGGCGCGCAGGACGTAAACAGGCATGCCGCGCTGCTCGGCATCCACGACGGCGCGCTGGCGCTTGCGATAGTAGGAGCGCAGGGTAACAAGCACATCGGCTTCGCCGGGTTCTTTGACTGGGATGACCGGCACGCCCAAACGTTTTGCGGCGTTCACCAAGCGATTATTGGCGACACCGTAGGGATAGATGCGCACGGGCTGGACGCGCGAAGGTTGGATAGGTGTGCTGGCGCGCACAGCCGGGGCGCTTTCGGGCACATAGGTTTCGACTGGAACGCGGGCAAAAGCTTCCTGCCGCGGGGCAGTTTCAACGCCGGCGATCACCGGCTCGCGGCGGCGCGGGCCGCTAGATTCGGTGCTACGGCGGCCGGGGCGGCGCACAGGTTCGGGCGCTTTCTTGACGTGGATCTCGCCGCCTTCATCGCGGGTGCGGATCTCGGGCTCGATCGGGTGATCGCGCAACAAGGCGTCGACAGCCGCAGCGACGTCGCGATGGACTGCCATCTGATCGCGAGTTTGGATCTCGACCAGCACATCGAAGGTGGGTGGAGAGCGGCGCTCGAGCACGGTTTTTTGCGTGCCGCGGCGGCGAGCCTCTTCATCGGACAGAGTTACAGACTCGATGCCACCGATGAGATCAGACAGGGTGGGGTTGAGTAGCAAATTTTCGAGCGAGTTACCGTGGGCGGTGCCGATCAGCTGCACGCCGCGCTCGGCGATCGTGCGGGCGGCTTGGGCTTCCATTTCCCGGCCGATCTCGTCGATCACGATGACTTCGGGGCTGTGATTCTCCACCGCCTCGATCATGACTTCATGCTGACGTGAAGGCGTTGCGACTTGCATGCGGCGCGCCCGGCCCACGGCGGGGTGGGGCACATCGCCGTCGCCGCCGATCTCGTTGGAGGTGTCCACGATCACAACGCGATTGTTCTCCGCCAGAATGCGGGCGGCCTCGCGTAACAGGGTGGTTTTGCCAACACCGGGGCGGCCGAGGATGAGCAAGCTCTTGCCTTCCTCGATCAGGTCTTGAATAATGTCGATCGTGCCGTAGACAGCGCGACCGACGCGCAAGGTCAAGCCGACAACGTCACCGCGGCGGTTACGAATGCCGGAGATGCGATGCAGGGTGCGCTCGATGCCGGCGCGATTGTCCTCGTCAAAATCGCCCAAGCCTTCGACCACATGCTGGATATCGGCCGTTGTGACCTCGCGTTCAACCAGCACGACTTCTTCGGTGGTCAAGCGCGAGGTTGGCACGCGGCCAAGATCGAGAATGACTTCGAGCAGGTCGCTGCTGTTATTTCGTTCGCGGACCGCGTCCTCTATGTCCTTGGGCAGGACGGAGAGGAGCGCATCCAGGTCATCTGTAATTTGGCGTCTTGTCATAACCTCTTCCCTCGAGAATTGACAATTCTAGCGTGCGCGGTATTCTTCGAGATGAGACGCGGATAGAAGCGGTCGGCTCTGCGCGCGGCTCAACTACCGGAACGCGGCGAGCTTCTTCAACCTTCAGCGGGACCACTGTGCGACGAACCATCACCGCCTGACGCGGGCTCGGCTGCGCTTCCAGATCGATCAGCGCGCCTTCGAGCCAATTTTGATACGAGCGCAGACCAATATACAAAGGCCGGCTCGCTCGCGGATGCAGCTTGGCGAGCAGGTCGAAGAGGATCTCGTCGAAGGGCTCAGCATTCAGGTCAACGAACGGCTGCAGCCAAATACCATGCCGGCCGCGTTTGACCTCGGCGAAGGCAAGTAATTCTCCGTTGCGATAATAAACATAACCATCGCGCGGCTTATCAACATCGGTCTCAATTTGCTGCACCTCGCCCGGAAGCAAGCGGTTGCGCAGCAACTGCATCGCCAGCTGGTCGCGGCTCAGCATTGGCCGCCAATGTGAATGGGATTCGGGCGTGCTGGGCGCTTTATCCAAACGCCAGACGCGCTGGCGGGCGTAGATGCTGAAACCGGCTTTGCGCAAAATAGAGAACATTTGGCTGCCTTCTTCAACTTCGATCACCAGGCTTTGGGCGCCGCGTTCGCCCACACACTTCAACATGTGCTCGAGCATGGGCGACGCAGAATTCAATTCATCTTCGGGCGCTAAGAAGCGGCAATAGGCTACGGCATCTTCGGCTTCGTGATGAACTTGGCCCAATAGCGGTTGGCCGCCATTTGAAGTAGACACAAACGTGAAAATGCCGGTGAACGATGAGAGGGGCGAGAGGATAGCACTGCGCGTCAGTCCCCCCGAACCGTCTGTCAGATATGCTTCGTTATTTAGAAAGACTGCCCGGTTCTTGGATGCGTTGAGCAGGCTAATGTCTGCAATGTTGAAAGAACGCAGCACGGGATTATTTTACAGCAGTGCCAAATTTTCCGCTTTTTGGGCGAGCTATTTCTTCTCGACTTTTTTTAGGAAGTAGCGATGAAAGCGATCATCTCGGGTCAGCTCGGGGTGGAAAGAGGTCGCAAGCAGAGTGCCTTCTTCTGCGGCCACGATGCGCCCATCCGGCAGCATAACGAGCGCCTTGGCATTTCCGGAAACTTTCTCGATGAGCGGGGCACGAATGAAGACGGCCCGCAGCGGTGGATTGCTCTTGTCAGAATCTTTCAACACGGAGATATCGAGATCGGCGATAAAGCTTTCCACCTGGCGGCCGAAAGCATTGCGCGCGACGGTGATATCCATCAATCCGAGCAGGGGTTGATCACGGCGGGCATCCTTGGAAAGGAAGATCGCACCGGCGCATGTGCCCCAAATTGGCTTGGTCTTGCCAAACTCGCGCAGCGGTTCGATGAGCTTGTAATCGGTGGCGAGCTTACCGATGGTGGTTGATTCGCCGCCGGGAATGATCAAGCCGTCCAAGCCCTGCAGGTCTTCGGGCAGGCGCACTTCGCGTGCGCTGGCGCCTAAGCGAGATAGCACGGCGAGGTGCTCGGCAAAGTCACCTTGTAAAGCTAATACGCCAATTTTCATAAGTTAAGACCCAGAGTTTGCGCCAGGCGGACCGGCGAGAACCCTGGGTACGTACTCAAGCAACTGACTTTTGTTGTCGAAAGTACGGCTGGCAACCAAGTCAAGAGCGACATCAGGATAACCGTCATAGATCCGATCGTTGCCGGTTTTTCCGGTGATCACTGGAAATATCACAACTCGGAAACGGTCCACGAGGCCAGCCTTGAGGAGCGCCCGACACAAACTAAGGCTGCCAATGTTGCTCATCGGGCCCTTACCATTCTGCTTCATTTCGCGCACAGCCTCAACCGCATCGCCCGCGATCAGCTGGGTATTGGGCCACTTCAGCGGGGACTTGAGCGTGGAGGAGAAGATCACTTTTGGGGCATTGGCAAGCTCGCCGATGCTGGCTTCCTCGTCTGGGGTGCCGGCCTGTATTTCGGACATGAGGCGATATGTTTTGGCGCCCATCAAGAAGGTGTAGTTGCGTTTGGACTCCTCACCAAGCCAGCCCAAATATTCGGGACCTTGAAGTCCCCACCAGCCCGGCCACCCTTCAGCGCCTCCATAGCCATCGAGTGAAGTGACGAAATCAACTAAAAGTTCTGGCATGAAATTCTCCTTTCACGTTTCTATATTGGTCAGGATCCAGAAAGTAAAGTTTCAATCCGCACCAAATGTTAAGTTCAGCCCGCGGTTACGGAAAGATCTTCGTTTCAGATTTGGTCTTTTTTAAAATCAGCACTATAAGAATTCCTCGTCGAGCAGCGTCGCTAAAAAGCGACGCAAAACGCTCTCGCTCGGAATGACAAATTTTGGGCTGGCCCCGCTTTTGCTACCAACCGCGCTGTGCGATCAAATCCTCTTTAGGAATGTCGGTAACTTGGCGGCCGACCATCGGCTCGCCCAGGTTGCGGCTTACTTCGGCAAGGATCTTGGGATTGTTGAAGTGAGTAGTGGCCTTGACGATCGCAGTGGCGCGCTTGGCCGGATCGCCGGACTTGAAGATGCCGGAGCCCACGAAGACGCCGTCGACGCCGAGCTGCATCATGAGCGCCGCGTCGGCCGGAGTGGCCAAGCCACCAGCGGCAAAGTTCACGACAGGAAGGCGACCGAGTTCTTTTGTTTCCTTGACCAGCGCGTAAGGCGCTTGAATTTCTTTCGAGAAAGCCATCAATTCTTCATCGGGCAGATTTTGCAAGCGGCGAATCTCACCGAGCACCGAGCGGGCGTGACGCACAGCTTCGACAACATCGCCGGTGCCAGCCTCGCCCTTGGTGCGGATCATGGCCGCGCCTTCGCCGATACGACGCAGGGCTTCGCCCAGATTGCGGCAGCCGCACACGAACGGAATCTTGAAGTCATGCTTGTTGATGTGATGGGCTTCGTCAGCTGGGGTGAGCACTTCGGATTCGTCGACGTAATCAACGCCGAGCGATTCGAGAATTTGGGCTTCAACAAAATGCCCGATGCGAACCTTCGCCATCACCGGGATGCTGACGGCTTCCATGATCTCTTCGATCAGGCCGGGATCGCTCATGCGAGCGACGCCGCCATCGGCGCGAATGTCGGCCGGCACGCGCTCAAGCGCCATGACGGCTACTGCGCCGGCTTCTTCGGCGATCTTGGCGTGTTCGGCGTTGACCACATCCATGATCACGCCGCCCTTGAGCATCTGGGCCAGGCCTTTTTTGAGTTCAAATGTACCGGTTTGCTGCTCCATCGCTACTCCTGACGGCAAAAATGGACTAAGGCGCGGATTCTACCATGCTGGCTTTTTAATCCTTTTGGGGCCTGAAAAACGTGGTTAAATCAGACAACGGCGGGAAAATGGCAATCAAAAAACAAGCAAAAGCAAGAATTATCGACATTGATGAGGGATTCAAGTTCATTTTTCGCGACAAGGAGTGGGTCAGTCGCTTGGTAATCGGCGGAATCTTGCTGATCACAGTCATTGGAAGCCCGGCAGTTTTTGGTTGGGCGCTGGAGATCCAGCGCAGGGTGATGCGCGGGCAGAAGGTGACACCGCTGCCCAGCTGGGAACCGCTCGGCGACTATTGGGTTAATGGAGTCAAGTTCTTGATTATCCTGATTGTCTGGCAACTGCCGTTTCTAATTCCGTTTTACGCGCTCTACTTTGCTGCCTTTTTTCTTATGATGAACGGAATTGAAACGAACGCAGATTTTCAGCAGACTTTCCCACCATCTTTTCAGTTGTTCATTCTTGCGATGCAGCCGATCGGGCTCGTATTCACTGTTTTCTACATGTTGCTGATGCAGCTGGTCATGGGGCTTTATGCCGAGACGTTTTCGTTTAATGAATCTTTCCGGGTCGGCCATGTTTATAAGCTTTTCCGTGCGAATTGGAAACAGTTCCTTGGCGTCGCTTTGCTCAGCTACGCGGTCAATGTGGCGGCGGGCATCGTCGGTTTCGCTCTACTGTGCATTGGCTTAGTGTTTACATCGATCGCCTGGTATGCCATGACCGCCCATTTCTATGGTCAGGCGTACCGGAACGCACTGGCAAAGCTTTAGATAATTATTTCGTGTAGTGAAGCGCAACAGCTCCCGACCCGAAAGCCTTCGAGTTGACAAGCTTTAGTAGATGCTCTCCGCCTGCTTCGAACAAGCGCGGGCCCTTGCCGGCTATGACTGGGTGAACGACGAAATAGTACTCATCGATCAGGTCCCATTGCGCAACTTGCGAGGCGATGTTGAGACTGCCAATGGAAATACCTTTCCCGGGCTGATCTTTTAGTTTCAGAATTTCTTCGCGCAGGTTTGAGTGCTTAAGTGTGGTGTTGTTCCACTCCACGCTTTTTAGGGTCGTTGAAAAGACGATCTTGGGTTTTGCGTCGTACGCACTGGCAAATTTGTTGACCGCTTCGCTTTCCGATTGATTTACGGCGACCTCGTGCCAGTAGGGATACATCAAGTTATAGATATTGCGGCCGAAGATCTCGACGCCTGACTCCTGCATGAGCCCGGCGAAATATTCGTGCAATTCGTCGTCGGCAACGATACCCTGCTGGTCGTGCCCGCAGTAGCCGTCAATGGTCATATTTATTCCAAAGCTTACTTTTTGCATCGCACCTCCATCATCTCAGGCAAATTTATAGCTAAGGATCTTATAGACCAGCTTGGCGGCCAGGAAGTCGGGCGCCTTGTCTTCGGTGGGATTGAGCTCAACTACGTCCATGCCGACTATATTGCAAGATTTGGCTACGGCTTTCAGCAGCGCCAGCACCGGGTACCACTCCATGCCGCCGGGTTCCGGGGTGCCGGTGGAGGGCATGATGGCGGGATCGAAGACATCGAGATCGAAGGTGATGTACACATTGCCCTTGAGAAGGTCGACTACTTTTGGGATCCAATCCAGCGAGGAATGAATGTTCTCCGCGTAAAAGACTTTTCTTTCATCGAGATATTGAAGCTCGGAGATATCCAGACTGCGGATGCCGACTGAAAAGATGTCGTCGTTGAGCTCGGAGATGCGGCGCAGAGTGCATGCGTGGCTGAACTTGTTGTCCTCGAATTCTTCGCGGCGGTCGGTGTGGGCGTCGAAATGCAGGATGCTCAGATCATCGAATGTTTCGATATGCGCTTTAGCTGAGCCATACGCGACCGAGTGCTCGCCACCCAGGGTGATCGCAAATTTGCCGGCCTTGATATGCGTGAGCACTCGTTCGTAGACGGCGTCATTGAGGGCCTCTGAACTATCCGCCGAGACTTCCTCGTCGGTGAAGATGCCCTTCTTATAAACCTGGCTCTGGGTCTCGATGTCGTACAGCTCCATATAACCGGAAGCTTCGATGATGGCTTTGGGTCCCTGGCTGGTGCCGGACATCCACGAAGTGGTTAAATCAAAAGGCACAGGTATCACAGCTACCTGCGCCTTTTTGTAATCGGTTAATTCTTCGGCCAGACCGCCAAAATTATAGGGCGGAGTGTTCTCGCTCATCAATCCTAGTCGGCGCGGATCAGCACCGCGGCAGCCAAGGTGGTGGTCCACAGGCCGTGCTTGTTGCCTTCCGCGGACTGCACAAAATGGCGCGTCTTGAAGATTTCCGGCGCGGCGTCGTAGAGCTGCTTGCGCTCATCCCAGGCTTTGTCAGGGTCGAACTCCAGGCCGAGGGTGGTGGCCAACATGGTCGCCGCTAGGTCCTCGGCGTACTCGCCGCTTTTCTCGCCGGTCTCGCCGTGGGCGTGGTGCTCGGAGAGATAACCGTAGCGGTTCGTGTCTTGCGGCAGCGCAACACCGATGGCCGATGAGACGAGCCGGTTCGGCTCATTGGTTTCGCTGCGCGCCATGACGCAAAAAACTACCTCTCCAGGGGAGAGATATTTCAGACCCTCTTCCGGCGTCACTGTCTTGCAATTGGCTGGGAAGATGCTCGAGACATAGACCAGGTTGAACTTTTCTATCTTTGCGTCACGCAACGCGGCTTCGAAGGAAGCCAGGCGGTCTTTGTGAATGCCGACGCCTTTGGTGAAAAATATCTTGTTTGGGATCACGTCTTTGTAATCTCCTTGTATTCGTGAGGGTTACTTGGGTTCGAGGTGGGCGGCGAAGTTGCGCGGCTTGCGCTTCTTCCAGCTGCCTTTGTGATATGCGTAACCTGCGATGAGCGGCATTGCCAGTGTGGCCTCCGCAAATACCATTTGTTCGTTGGCCTGCTCGACCTTGCCCCACGAGTGGGCTTCCTGCAGCGTGGAGCCGGAAAGGCCGCCGTCGCGCTCATCGGCAACGGTGACTTGGATCGCATATTTGTGCATGTCGGCTTCGTCTGCGAGGATCTCCGCCGCAACGGTAATATCTTGGGCAAAATTCTTGGGCACGCCGCCGCCGATCATCAGCAAGCCGGTGGTCTTGGCCTTCAGCTTGACCTTGGTCAGTTCAAGAAAATCCTTGGCAGAGTCGATCGTGACCGTGGCGCCCTTGGCGTTGTACTGGTGATCTACCAGGCCGAAGCCGGCGCTCGAGTCGGAGAAGGCGGGGCAGAAGATCGGCACGCCCAGCTCGTAGGTGCGGCGCACCACGGAGCCGTCGCCTTTTTTCTGGTCGGTGAGGTAGCGGCCCATATGCCAGATGAATTCACGCGAGGAGTAGGGGCGGGGCGGCAATTCGTCGGCGATCTCCTTGATGGTGTCATCGCAAATGCGCAATTCATCTTCATCAATGTACGTGTCGTAAATGCGGTCGATGCGCTGGTTCATCAGCGCGTCGTCGTCCGCCTTGATGTTGCCAACGTAGTGCTTGAAACCAAGCCCCTCGAAGAAGTCCTGGTCGACAATGATGGCGCCGGTCGAGACGATGGCATCGACCATGTTGTTGTCGACGAGGTCGTAGACGACTTTCTTCAAGCCAGCGCTGACCAGCGAACCCGCCAAGCACAAGATGACCGCGCATTCAGTGTCCGCCAGCATATCGTCGTAGATGTGGGCGGCGCGAGCGAGATTGCGGGCCTGGAAAGCCATGCCCGCGTATGCGTCAATCAACGGAATGGGATTGAACGA
>JANWHN010000079.1 GCA_025450445.1 Anaerolineales bacterium
GCCAGCGACCAGGATGTTTTCCAGCCAGCCGGAAACTTCGACTTTATTTTTGAGCCGAGCGTGGCGGAGAAGATCCGCGGGTCCAAGGTGGACTTTGATGAAAAGCGCTACTCCGCCGGGTTCAACATTGAGTACCCGCACCACAGTCCTTTTCCACCCGAATTGAGCGAGCCCAAGCATTGGGACGATCCGCTAGCGCAAAAAGTTCAGTTGGTCATCGATGAGTACATTAATCCTGGCGTCGCCGGACACGGCGGCTGGGTGCTTCTGAAGGATGTCAAGAGCGAGGCTGCCTACGTAGAAATGGGCGGCGGCTGCCAGGGCTGCGGCATGGCTGCGGTGACCCTACGGCAGGGGATCGAGAAAGCTATTTTGCAAGCGGTGCCGGAAGTCAAAAGGATCATCGATATCACCGCCCACGAAGCCGGCGAAGATCCTTATTATTCGCAACAGGCGGCTGCGGAAGCAGTCGGCGCTTCTCCATTCGGTCAGCCTGTCCCGAGCGAGTGAAACGACGAGGGATGAGCGACGGGCGGCGTTCCTGTCTAGGTTTTGTTTTTCTGGCCGCCGCGCTGGTCTTGTCGGCGGTGTTTGGCATCAGCGGCTGGGTCGGCCAAGATTTTCGGACCGGCGCAATTCTTGGGATTAGCGTCTTTCTTTTCTTCGCCGCCATTTCGGGTTACATGTTCATCACCATCAAAGATTACGCCTGGCTGCCTGCAGTCTTCGGCGGCTTATACGCCCTGCTGCCAGACCTGATTGCTGGGCCGACGGACGATATCGGCGTCTTGCTTCTTGGCACGGTGATCTCGGGGGTCATGGCCTGGCGGAGAAATTCCCGCAGTCTTAAGTCTTAGCCGGAAATTCTGGGGGATTGTCAGTTCATGATTTAAACTTCTAGATAAGTTCAAAAAATGCTAAGCAAAGCCGGCTTTTTTTATCAGCAGAATCGCGATAGGGTTATCTCCGCAATTCTTGCGGGTTTGATTGTCTTATTCACCTGGTTTATTTTCAGTCACGCCTGGGTAACAGACGACGCCTACTTTACTTTTCGGACGATCGAAAACTGGGTAAATGGATATGGACTGACCTGGAACATTGCTGAACGGGTCCAGGTTTACACACATCCTTTGTGGATGTTTCTGTTGAGCGTCTTTTATTTCGTTACGCGCGAAGTTTACTTAACTTCGATCATCGCTAGCTTGCTGGTTTCGACGCTGGCGATCCTGCTTCTTGTTCTACGGGTGGCACCGACCAAGTTATCCGCAATCGTGGGCGTTTCTTTGCTGGCGGGCTCAAGCGCGTACGTGGACTATTCAACCTCGGGACTTGAAAATCCGCTATCGCATTTGCTTATTGTGGTTTTTTGTTTTGTTATTGCGCTCGGCACAAACCTCAAGCACAGAACCTTTTGGATG
Organism: Anaerolineales bacterium; assembly: GCA_025450445.1. Taxonomy (GTDB): domain Bacteria; phylum Chloroflexota; class Anaerolineae; order Anaerolineales; family UBA11579; genus JAMCZK01. The sequence goes on from JANWHN010000079.1 coordinate 1,419, forward strand.
AGCTTTGTAGCTTGTTTAGCAGCTTTGAACCGGTTGGACACGGTGCTCTTGTTCTTATCCGTTTTAGTTATCGAGCTTGTCTTGGCGAAGAACAGAAAAAAGACTGCGCTTGAGATGTTGCTAGGTTTTTTACCTTTGATGCTCTGGGAGATTTTTTCCCTGATCTATTACGGCTTTCCTTTTCCAAACACTTATTACGCCAAGACCTACAACTTTTTGCCACTCGATCAGAAAATCTTGAGCGGTCTGAATTATCTTTGGTTTAGCGTTTTATATGACCCGGTAACAATTCTTGTGATCGTTTTTGGATTGGGATTGCTTATGGCTCAACGGCATCGAATGGCTACTGCGTTTGCCGTAGGAGCCTTGGCATACGTAACTTACGTCGTGATTATTGGCGGGGACTTTATGGGCGGCAGGTTGCTAACCCCAGCTTATCTACTGATAGTCGTTGGGCTTGTAATGTTTTTGCTTCCCAAAATCACCGCTCGGCGTTTGTTAATTTTGGTCGCCGGGATCTTCTCGGTCACCTTGTTGGCTGCTTCACCAGCTTACACGCTATACGCCAAGGATTTTCAGGTTAGCCGCTGGAACCTCGTAGTCGACCAGAGGATGCGCTTCATTCGCGCCGGCCTCTTCCAAATGGACGATTTTCGTGCGTTCAATATCGATCCTCAACATGGTTGGATCAACAACACCGCCTTCTTCGTTCGCTCGGTTTTTCGAGGAACCGCATTTAGGACTGAGCCAGAGGACGACTGGGTCAAACTTGGAAAATCCTTACGCGCCCAGGCGGATGAGAATGGCCCGTTCGTCGAAACGCATATCAGTGGGATCGTTGCTTATTACGCCGGACCCGGTGTCCACGTAGTTAACAACGCGGCCATCACCGACCCTCTGCTTGCGCATCTCCCTCCTGTGTACAGCTCTAATTGGCGGCCGGGCCATTTCTTTCGCGTCTACCCGGCTGGCTATATTCAGGTGTTAGAGGGTGACGGGGATAGATTGGATGACGAGGAGATTGCCGCTTATTACGACCTCATCCAGCGCGTGACCCGCGGACCGTTGTTCGCTCAAGAACGGTTCGCGGCTATTCTGCAGCTAAACACAGTCAAATTTGACGACTTCGCCCCCGGTTTGGTCGATGCACTCCGTTTTCCATTCATGCAGCATGTCGAATACGGAGAGATTGTTGCTGCCCGAGAGGCTGGCACTCCGATGGGCTTCACTTTTACCGAAGATGGCAGTGGGGTGGAGGTGGTGCTGGCGGAAACGTCGTTCGCCAGCCGCCTGCAGATCGAATTGGGAGCTAATGATCCCTATGAAATCCAGTATCTTGACCGGGATGGCGAAATCATCGCAGAAAGCCATGTTCTAGGTGATGTGAACGAAAACGAGGGGGTGATGACCCTTCACGAATTGAAGATCCCGCCCAAGGCCTCCCGTTTCGGTTTTTCTCGTTTCCGAATTATCGGATGGCGGGTTCCGAACTACACACCCGATGCCCAGCAAATTGTTGGCGAGTTAGTCCTGACCCCTTAACTGGGATTTAGCAAAGCCCTAATTGACAGATGCCCTTCTAGGTTGTAGACTGGCAGCGCAACATGGACAAAATAAGTACGTTGGACATTGACCCGCTACCTGCACGCAGTTTTCACTTGCAGGGCTTGGCGCGTCGGGTTTTGTAGAAGCGGGCATAACTAGCTCGCAACTCAATCTACCCCGGCGTGCCGGGGTATTTTATTTAATTGCGCAAAGGCAGCGCAATTAAATTGGGAGACGCTCTGCGTTCTCCAGAGGAGGTAGGATGATCACGATCTACAAAACTGTAAGCGGAAAACTGGCTGAGCAGAAGCGTTACAGCACCGGCGCCTGGATTCACGCGGTGAACCCGGACGAGGACGAGATCGCCCAACTCTTAAAGTGGGGCGTGCCAAAAGAAGGTATCAATTCGGCATTGGACGTAAATGAGTTGGCCCGTGTGGAAAAGGAAGACGGCGCCACCTTCATCATCCTGCGCGTTCCATTTTTCCTTGGCGATCAAATGGATATCCCGTATACAACCGTTCCGCTTGGGGTCATCACTTCCTCCAAATGGATCGTTACTATTTGCACCAAGAGCACGCAGCTCATGCGCGAGTCCCGCAAGAGCAAAGAGCACCCGCTTCATACCAAGAAGCACAATACTTTCATTTTGCATATTCTTTACAACACAGCCAAACTTTACCTGGAGCACCTCAACTCGATCAATGCCATTGTTGACAATCTTGAGGATCGCCTGTCAGTTGCGATTCGCAATAAGGAATTGTTTCAACTGCTCAAATATCAGAAAAGCCTGACCTTCTTCTCCACCGCTCTCAAAACTAACTCGTTGATGATCGAGCGCTTACAGAGATTGCGTCTGTTTCAAAAGTATGAGGAAGACCAGGACTTGCTCGATGATGTGCTTACCGAAAATTTGCAAGCCATGGAAATGACTAACATCTCCGGCAATATTCTTAGCCAAATGATGGATGCCTTTGCCTCGATGATCTCGAATAATCAGAACAACGTGATCAAAGTACTGACTTCGGTGACGATTATCATGAGCGTGCCGGTGATCGTGGCGAGCATCTTTGGGATGAACATCGCCCTTCCATTTCAAGACCATCCCAACGCGATCTGGTTTACGCTCGGAACAAGCCTTTTCCTCGCCATTGTGGCCGCTCTGATCTTTCGCAAGAAGGACTGGTTCTAGAGAATCAGAAAGGCCGCGTTTCGGGTTCGCGGCCTTTCCAAGATCTGGGATAAACAAAACTGCGAAGGAAATTTCCTTCGCAGTTTGTTATTAGCTACAAATATTCTTTCAGTTGGCGGGCCCGCATCGGGTGGCGCAGCCGGCGCAACGCTTTGCCTTCGATCTGGCGGATGCGTTCGCGGGTCAGGCCGAATTTCTCGCCGACCTCTTCCAGGGTATAAGCCCTGCCATTCTCCAACCCAAAGCGCAGCCGCAAAATTCGCGCCTCGCGCGGGCTGAGGGTTGCCAGCACTTCGTGTACTTTTTGCTCCATCATGTTCTTGTAAGCTGAGGCGCTCGGGCTTGGGATGGTTTCGTCTTCGACGAACATCCCCAATTCTGAATCTTCTTCGTCGCCCACCGGGCTTTCGAGCGAGAGCGGCAACCAGGATACCCGCAGCATCCAGTCGACCTTGCTGACTTCTTCTTTTAGCTCAGCAGCCAAGTCTTCTACCGTGGGTGGTTGGCCAAGGCGTTGCTCAAGAACATGAGCTGTTTTATACAACAATCTGATCCGATCGATCATGTGAACAGGCACCCGAATTGTGCGGCCCTGGTCGGCGATGGAGCGGGTGATCGTTTGGCGGATCCACCAGGTTGCATAGGTGGAGAACCGGAAGCCGCGGCGATAGTCGAACTTGCTAACGCCTTTCATCAAGCCCAGGTTGCCTTCTTGGATCAGATCCAAAAAGGGAACACCGCGCCCCATGTATTTTTTGGCGATGCTGACTACCAAGCGTGTGTTGGCTTTGATCAGATGCTCGCGCGCCAGGCGGCCATCTTCGATGACCTCTTGCAGTTCTGCGTATTTGGCTGACGGCGTGCGGCCGTTGGTCTTGTTCAGTTGTCGGCGAGCCTTCTTGCCGGCCTCGATCCGCTTGGCTAGGTCCACTTCCTGCGCCATGTTCAATAGCGGCACAGTGGACATCTCTTTCAGATATAGCCCTACCGTATCGATAGCTTCTTCGGGCGGCAGCTCATACGACTCGGGAAGGTTGATTGTGGACAGATCGTTGGTGTCCTCTTCAATTTCTTCCGACTCCGCAGCCGTCAAATAATGGAAGCGCAGCCGCTCGAAGTCCTTGTCCTCGTCTACGGGCAGGATCTCCAGTCCGGCTTTGCTGGCGAGCTCGTCGAGGCGTTCTTCGTCAAACAGGACGACAACCTCGGGCTCCTCCTCTACTTCCTTGCGTTGATAAGCCATACTCCTCCTCAGACCGCGCCTAAAACTGCAGCCAGCGCGGCGGTCGAGACTATTCTTGCTCTGGGTCGATTAGATCTTTTAGGGTAGAAAGACGTGGATCTATTGAATCCTGCACGTGCTCGCAGGTCTCGCGGTTGCGATTGATCCCGCACACGGGGCACAGGCCTTTGCAATCCGGCCGGCAGAGGGGGGTGATTGGCATGTCGAGCAGCATGTATTCCCGAGCTAGCGGGGCTAGGTCGATCTGGTGGTTGGCTGGCACCAAGAGCTGCGATTCGCTCATATGGCGCTGGTCGAAGGCGTACAGCTCGGTGAATTCGGTTGCGATGGGCAGATCGAACTCGTCCAGGCAGCGGGCGCATTCCGTGTGAACGCGGGCGCTCAGCTCGGTATCCAGCACCAAGCCTTGCGGGGTGCGCCCAAACCTGGCGGCCCCGAGTAGTCCGGTTGTGGTTAGGTCTGGGGGAAAGACCATCTCCGCCACGTCGAACTCGATCGTCCGGCTGTAACCGGGTTCGGCGTGAACGAGAAATCCTACGTTGACGCGCAAAGGGTTATTGGGATTTGCCATTTTGGTCGTGGGGGCAGCTAGGGCGAGTATGGATAGCCTCTTATTGCAAAGAATCCTTTGCGGGTCAAATTGCAAAGGATTCTGACAAAGTTTGGAAAATTATAACAAAAATTGCAAAAAGGTCAATGACCAACCATAAATGCGGGCAGATTCGTAGATTCTGGCCTGCAAATACGGTCATGGTACTATTCCCCTTGAGACCGAAAATGTACCCCAAACGGCTGCTGCTGGCAACCAATAATCCCGGAAAAGTGGCAGAAATGACCAGCCTTTTGGCAGATTTGCCCATTAACTTGGCAATTCCGGGTGAAATTGGGCTGGATCTAGTGGTTGAGGAAAACGGGCGCGATTACGCCGAAAACGCGGCGCTCAAGGCGCGGGCTTTTGCCAATGCCAGCCAAATGCCGGCATTGGCTGACGACAGCGGATTAGAGGTTGAGGCGCTGGGTGGCAAGCCGGGACTTCATTCTGCGAGGCTGGTGCCGAACGGAACGGCCGCAGATCGTAGGGCTGAATTGCTGCGGTTGCTGACCGACAAGCCGCGGCCATGGCGGGCACGCTTTGTGAGCACGGTGTGTTTAGCGCTGCCGAGCGGCGAAGTCTATTTTGCGGAGGGTGAGTGCCACGGCGAGATCATTACCGAGGAGCGCGGGACTGGCGGCTTTGGCTATGACCCGATCTTCTATATAGAAGGATTGGGGCGCACGATGGCGGAATTAAGCATGCAGAAGAAGAATCAGCTCAGCCACAGGGCTCGTGCAATCGCGGAAGCCAAGGCAATAATTCGGCGAGAGCTTGGCGTGGATTAGGCACCTTATAATCGCGGCGATGGCGATATTGGAGAAGCAAGCCTGGCTGGAGATGGCGCGTGCAGCGCACGAGCGCACCGCGTTTGGGGCGATGGGCGGCCGGGTGGAAGATGTGGACGATGAGCAGATCGTGCTGCGCTTGCCGATCACGGACAAAGTGCGCACCCCGTTTGGGCTGCTGCACGGTGGGATCAGCCTGTTCCTGGTGGAAACGGCGGCCAGCAGCCATTGCGCTTACGGGATCGATCTGGATGAAGTGACTCCGGTCGGGATCGAGATCAGCGGTTCGCACCTGCGGGCGGCGACCGAGGGAACGGTGAAGGCAGTGGGGCGAGTGCTGCGACGCGGCAAAACGCATGTGGTGCATGAAGTGGATGTAATGCTGGAAGAAACAGGCGAGATTTTGTGCAAAGGGCGGATGACAAATTTTTACAAACCGGTAGTGAAATAACTCGTTGGACAGAAAAGACTTAGTTACCAAGGCGCCCGGGATCGTCGTCTGGCTCTTTGGCGACCAACCCGCATTTCAAAGTGACTCGTTCAGTGCGTTCGTCATTGCGCTGATCGCGTTCTGGGCGCGGTTGGGGGTGGGCGAACGCGCCTGGGACTTTGTTTCGCAACTGATTGTCTTCCTCCTGCTGGCGGCGACGCTTAAGCCGCGCATCTATCGTTTCTTTGATGAGCGCGCTATCAAGTTCCAACCCATCGTCTCGAATGTTTTGTTGGCGACGATCGCCACCGCGATTGTTGGGGGATTAAGCTGGGTGATCTCAAAAGCAGCGGGGCTGGAGCCGCTGCCGCGGCTGGTTTTGGTTTTTGATTTTGTGTTGTCGGCTGTGTACTTGATCGCGACGCGCGGATTAGGTGGGAGATTGCTGCTGCCCAAACCGCATCTACGTTTCTCTCGCAATGACGAGATTGGGGAGAGTAGGACTAGAGAATTTATTCTTGCCTTTGTCGTGCTTTTTCTTTTTGGTTTGGTCTTAGTGTGGAAGGCTTTGCCGTATCCAATGGCGTGGGATGACCTGCATCTGATCCGTCCATTCTCGGCCGCTAACATGGCCGACGCGTTCGGCGGTAACTGGGATCCGGATCGGATCGAGACGGACGGATACCGGCCAGTAACGATGTTGTTCAATCATGTCCGCTACATGCTGCTGGGCGAGAATGTCGCAATGCACAGGCTGTTGCTGGTTGGGATGTACGCCCTTTTTTTGGCGATGTTGAGCTGGGTGGCAAACCAATTCGACATGCCGTGGAAATTCACTTTATTGGCGGGCGTGTTAAGTATGGCAGCCAGGCACAACATCTATCACTACATCTGGCTGGTGGACGGGATCCATTTGTTGCAAGGCGTTTTGTTGGGGGCGGGCTTGGTTTGTGCGATCAAGTTCTTCCAGGGCAAGGGGAATATCTATTTCGACTACGCTGTAGCCTTCTGTATCGTTAATTTGCTGGCCCGCGAGGATTCCGTGATTGCACTTGCTATTATTCCGCTGATCTGTCTCGCTTATTTGCGGCTAAAAAATGGAGCATCGGAGCAATATGGGGAGCTGCGAAGTTTGACGATCGTGCTGGGCATTGTTGGAGCCGTTACTTTCTACGTGCGCAGCCAGGCGGTGCCAAATGCGGAAGGGACGGTTTTGGAGTTGCAAGGCTTATTGAATGTGATCGCCAGCACGATATTTGGTTTTATGGGGTGGCAATCCTTTGACCCGTGGTCGGCGGGGTTTCAGGTTGTTTGGGCGGTGATCGTCGCCTTAACCCTGGTTGCGGCAGCTTTTCTTTTGGCCAGGTATCGCAATCCGATCGCGGCCTTGTGGCTCTTGCCAGCCGTTGTGGCGTGCCTGGTTGGGTTGAGCAACGACCGGGTGAATTTGCTCCTTTTCCCGATCACCTTCTTCGGGTTCTTTCTGGGCGCAGTTTGGTGGCAGCTGGAGCTTAAGCTGCCGTTGTTCAAATTTGCCGCCCTTGGGGCGGCGGCGATCGGGATTGTTGGCGCGGCCTACGTAAGCTCAGTGGCGATCGAGGCTTTTCATCCCCAAAGCGCGGCTGTGGTTTATTGGAACAGCGAGTTGATATTTGGACGTTATGCTGAAAAAGCCACGATTCCCGAGGCCCGTGAGCAAGCGGCTGCCGCGGCTTTGCTGCAGTACGGAATAAATTCTCCAGACGATATCCCGCCAACCTATCAGCTCGCGTTGGAGGAGCCAGGGGACGATCTGTTTTCGCAATTGGTGCAGGCCGCTTTGCGGGCAAACCGGCGGCGCCCTAACGTCTCCGGCGACCTTTTCGTTCCGTGGCTTGAACCGTTGTCGGAATAGGCTATAGATATAATGAAGCAAGACATTCAATCAAGAGGAAAGCAACTCATGACTTATGAAGAAGCAATTGCAAAAGTTGTAGCCGAAGGGGCCATTCGCGCCTATCGGCTCAGTGATACGACCGCCTATGCTTACCGGCTCAAGGACAAACATTACGAGGCGCGCACGCTGATTGGCACAACGGACGGCGACTGGAAATTGGGCAGCACGCAGGTGAGCTCACAGGGCGTTGAGCGTCATCCCGACGGCTGGTATCGCGTGATCGGTTTGCCGCGCCGCGCCCGCCCGATCGAGAGTGACGAAGCGAAGAAGAATCCTGGTTACTCGCAAGTGGTTTTGCGCCAGTGCTATACCTGTAAGAAATACAAACCGGAAGCTGAATTTGAGCGCGCCGGCAGCAGCGACGCGGGTGGCTCGCCAGCGAGCCAGCGCAACTGGGAATGCAACGAGTGCTACACGCGGCGGCAGCGCGAGCTGGTTGCGTTCAAACGCGGCGGCGCGCCCCGCAAGGGCGATTCGCTCGACCGCGTGACGCTGGCGTCACCGCCACCTCCGCGCACTGAGATCTAAGGCGCATGCTGCGCAAGCTTTTTGCAGCAGGCTTTGGGGCGACTGGTTTGATTTTTGTACTTCAGGGTTTGGGAGTGTATACGCCGTTGCCCAGTTTGATGTATCAGGATGAGCGGTGGGCGGTAGTGGGGATTGCGATGGTGGTTATAAGTTATTTCGTGTGGCCAAAGAAGAAGGGCACGGAGTAAGGCAGAAAAGGGGAATTCCGAAGAATTGGCCGTAGGGATTCCTCCTAATGCGGGTTCGGCGAGCGGGTGAAGGTTAACCAACCCGCTCGGAATGTTGCGTTGCTTCGCAACGCGTTAGAGTTTCTCCTCGGCGCAGCCGTGGAACGAAACTCTTATTCTGAGTGGTGATGGGATATGGGTTTGATTTTCGTTGCTCATAAATGGCAGTAATGCTACGATTCTAGTCTTCGGGAATGTGTCCCGCACAAAGGAGAGAGATCTTATGCTTAGTTTTGATATGAATTGGTTGGCAGTTGTTGCAGCAGTGGTCGTGAGCCAGGTGTTGGGCTTCCTCTGGTACAGCATGACCATGTTTGGCAAGCCGTGGATGAAGGCTGTTGGCAAGACCGAGAAGCAGCTCAAAGCCCAGGCAAAACCGACTGACTACGTTTACACGGTCGTCGGAGCATTAATCATGGTCATTGTGCTTGCCAATGTGTTGGGCTGGGCCGGCGTCAGCGACATCACAGGCGCCCTGACTACGGCTTTCGTGCTGTGGCTGGGCTTTGTGGCTCCCGGTAGCCTGATGAACTCTGTTTTTGAGGGTCGCCCCATGAACCTGTTCTTCATCAATGCCGCCTACCACTTGGTGAACATGTTGGTGGCTGCAGCAATCCTGTCGATCCTGTAGAAATCATTCTTAGAAGCGGTGAAAGAGAGCGGGACTTTGTCCGGCTCTTTTTCGTTAAGGCGGACGTTGGGTGGTGCGCTGAACATGGTGTTCCGAAAGAGAGGAGACTAGGAGCCCGTTCGCTGATGAGGAGCTGCGGTTCCGGTGAGGGCTTTATGTTTCCGCTCAGGGTGACACACTTTGGAAACCCGAATGAATTTTGCTCTTTTATTTAATGTATACTCACCATATCCGAGGGGCGGAGGTTTGATGAAGGCTAAGAAGTTTATTTTTATCCTCGCCCTCCTGGCATTGTTCCTGGCGGCTTGCGGACCGGATGCGCAGAGCGCAATCGAAACTGCGATTGTCCAGACCCAGCAGATCAGCCAATTGCAGACCGCGGCTGCTGGCCCAGCGGACACTAACACGCCGGAACCTTCAGCTACACTGGACCCCGCTTCTCTCGTAACGGACACGCCAGCTGGCACGGCAACTTCATCGATCGCGATGGTTTCGGTGACGGTGGATACGTTCTGCCGGAGCGGCCCGCGCATCGACTACAAGGCGTTGACCACAATCCTTGTGGGCGAACAGGTGCAGGTTTTGGCAACCTACCCGACTGGCGATTATGTGATCGTTCAGCGGATCAATGGTGCGGGCAGCTGCTGGCTGTGGCTGCGCTATGCAACGCAAACGGACTTCAGCGGCTACAACCTGCCGATCGCGACCATGCCGCCTACGTCAACATTCACTTTTACGCCGAGCCCGACCTATACGCCTTCGTATACCCCGACGCCGACCCCCTAGAGCAGAAAATGAAGCTATCTGGATTAGGAGGCATCTAACTGTTCAGCCCCGAAGGCAATGTGGAGATTGCTGCAATGACGGGCAGAGTGAGACTAACTTGTAACCGGAGGAGAGAATGAACGCCGCACGAAAAACGATCACCTTCTTGTTCCTGTTCAGCACCATCCTAGCAGCCTGTGCGCCTGGGCAATCGAGCGAAAGCGCGATCCAGACCGGGATTGCGGAGACCCTGCAGATCGCCCAGCTGGAGACAGCTGCGGCCGGTGGCGGGCAAGTTCAGCCCACAACCGACCCCGGTCAGCCGGCTGCGACGCAAGCGCCGACTGAAATTCCGTCTGCGACGCTTTCAGCAACACCGTCGATCCCGACGACTTCGGTGACTCAAAACACCAACTGTCGCACTGGCCCTTCGCAATTCTATGGGCTCGTTGTAACGATCAATGCCGGCCAGGTCGTTGAAGTTCTCAAGACCTATGGCGGCGCGAACTACGTCGTTATTCGCAACCCGAATGGCGTTGGTGACTGCTGGCTGTGGCTGCAATATGCAACCAACACCAACTTCACTTCATACAACTTGCCCCAGGCAACCCAGCCGCCCACGCCTTTCCCAACCTCAACTGCGACCCCAACTGTCCCGCCATTTGATTGGTCTGGCGGTTGGAACATCAAGGCTGTAAACGGTGGTTCCACCTACACAGGCTCGATGTCATGCTCGATCAGTGGAAGTGGCGAGGATGTAAATTGCAGCGGAACGTTAAACCCCGGTGCACTGCCATACACCTTTGGCGGGGACCTGAGCGATAATCGCCAGTCGTTTAGCGGTGCCTTTGGTGGAACGGGCAGCGGGACTGTGGCTGCCATGATCAAGTCTGGCAACCTGAACCAGTTCATCGGTAACCTGGACGCTGGAACTTGGGAATTCTGTGGCTGGCGCTCCGGTGCCTCTGAGCCGAGCCCCTGCGAATGGCCATAGGTTTGAAGTAACAGCTAAAAAAAGGGCAGCCAAACGGCTGCCCTTTTTTATTGCGCGGTTTCGGTGGCGGGGCTGGCATGCTTCTTGTATAGTCCTAGACCATGTCTACTAAACAAAGATCACTTCTGGTTATTGGCCTTATTTTTGTCGTACTTGCGGTCGCCTGCGTGCGCGCCGCGCCCACCCAAGACCTGGCGGCGGTCGATCATGCAATCGAGACCGAGGACGCTTCGATTCAGCTGACCCTGCAAGCATTGCTCGGCTCGGCGACTGCAGAGAACCTGCTGCCGACCAGCACCCCTGAACCGAGCGAGCCGAGTGCAACCCCGACGCTGCCCAGCGTGCAACTGACTTCGCTGGCGGCATCGCTCACTGCAGTGGCGGTGACGCCGACTGAAACGGAAGAACTTGAGTCCGTAGACGTCGAGGGCACGCCCACTGAAACGCGGACTCCGGAACCGACCGGCACACCGTGCTACGCAGCCCGTTATGCCTACGACGAGAACTATCCCGACGGCACTCGCGTTGACCCCGGACAATTGATGACCAAGACCTGGCGCCTGCAAAATATCGGTAACTGCGATTGGGTAGCTGGACAGTATGAGCTGGTCTTTGTTGGCGGCGACCGCATGGCTGGCACGAGCCCGCTCACGATCAACATCACCGTGTTGGCCGGCAACTATGCCAACTTCAGTATGAACATGAAAGCTCCGCCAGACCCCGGCACCTATCACGGTGACTGGATCCTGCGCACGAAAGGCGGCGACATCATCGGCCTTGGGCCGAACGCCGACCTGCCGTTCTGGATCGAGATCGTGGTGCGCGGCAACTAGCTAACAGCAAGCAAACAAAAAAGAGGAGCCGTGAGGCTCCTCTTTTGATTAAGCGTGGTGACTTATAGCGCGCCGAGTAACAAGGCCAAACCGCCGATGATGAGCATCGCCGGCCAGAACAGACCCCAATTGATCCCAAAGAGGAAGCCGAAGGCAATGAGGGCGGGGATGAGACTCCAGACAAGGCGGGAGCGCACGCCCTTGCTGAATTCGCCGGTCTGGCGATACAGCTCGTAGGCGCTGACGAAATTGGAAATGGCGGGGATCAGGATGAAGAATGCCCACCAATTATCGAACTCGAAGTTAAAAATATTGCGCAGCAGCAAGACCGCACCAACAACGATCAGAATGATGCCGGGAATCCAGTTTTGGTGAGTGCCGGACGGCCAGCCCCAACCCCAATCGTCTTGTTTTTGTTGTTTTTTAGCCATGTTCCCTCTTTCTTTGAGTTATTTACGGAATTATAGTCCCGGAAGTCGCGAGTACTTATGGCGTTGCGAGGGGACTATTTTTGCTGTACAGTCAGGGACTTCGATATGAAACCGACCATAAATATCCTAATCATTGCATTCTTGTTCGCAGTTGCGGCATGCGCGGCGCCGCCGGCCGCGCCGGAAGGCGAGCACTCGGTCCCGGCGAGCGAAACCCCCGTGATCGAGCCGACTGTGACGCCGACGTTATCGGCGGAAGAGCTGTTGAGCCTTGGCGAGGATGCGGCCAATGAAGGCCGATGGGCCGACGCGGTGCTCTTGATAGATCAGTACATGGCGTTCAACAGCACAAACCCGGAAGCTTATTTGTTGCGCGGCAATGCGTACAAAGAACTGGGCGATCTGTCCCAGGCAATTAGCAACTACGACCAGGCACTGGCGATCGACCCGAACCTGGCGATCGTGTACAACAACCGCGGCCTGGCCCATTCAGAAGCCGGCAACGCTGAACAAGCGTTGGCGGACTTTGCAAAGGCGATCGAACTGGCGCCGACTTTCGGGCTAGCTTTTCGCAACCGGGCTGGCATTCAGTTGGCGGCCGGTAACCTGGCTGCGGCAAGCCTGGACCTGCAGATCTATCTGACGTTGGTGCCGAACGCGCCGGATCGGGCGGAGGTTGAAGCGCAGATCGCCGATTTGCAGAGCCAGGTGGTGGGGGCCGCGCCGGACGACGGCTCCTTGTTCTCCGATGACTTCTCTGACCCGAACAGCGGCTGGTATTCGAA
>JANWHN010000080.1 GCA_025450445.1 Anaerolineales bacterium
AGGTAACCCACGATCAAGGCCACCTGCCCAACAATGATCAGCAACGTATTCTGTCCTGAAATCACATCCGCCATCGGCCGTGAAAGGAAAAGGCGGCTCATTTCATCGAACTTGTTTACCAGGAAAAGCAAGTTTCCAAACATGAAGGCGAGGCCGCCCCATTGATGGAAATTATTCTTTGAAAGCATTTTTTAGCTCCTTTTTTTGAATTTTCTCGGCACTTTGCAAAATGGGCTACTCCCTCAAGTCCCGAGTTAACTTTAGCTACCGGTTCAGCTGCGTTTCCCCGTCCCGCTGGCTGATCCGGTACGAAAGCAAGATCGGGATTGCCATGATCAGCACCACGAACAAGGCGACCACGTTGGTCACCGGTCTGTCCCGCGGGCGGGTTAGTTGACTGAAGATCCAGATTGGCAGAGTGCTATCCTGCCCGGCGGTGAAAGTGGTAACGATTACCTCGTCAAACGAAAGCGCAAAGGCCAGCATGCCCCCGGCCAGCAGCGCGGTGCTCATGCTCGGCAGCAGCACATATCTAAAAGTCTGCCACGAGTTGGCTCCCAGGTCGGCAGACGCTTCCATGATGGACCAAGACATGCGCCGGAAGCGGGCCAGCACATTGTTGTAGACGATCACCATGCAAAACGTTGCGTGGCCAACTACGATGGTAAAGAACGAGAATGGGATATCCAAAACGCCCATGGTTTGGCGCAAAGCGATCCCGGTGACGATGCCCGGCAGCGCCAGCGGCAGTACGAGCAAAAAGCTGACTGCCTCGCGCCCGAAGAATTTGCTGCGACTCACCGCCGCCGCGGCCAAAGTGCCGAGCAGCATCGCCAACACAGTCGCCAGCAGCGCCACCCGGATGCTCAGGCCCAGCGCCTCCCACAGATCATTGCGGCCGGCCGCAATGCCAAACCACTGCGTGGTGAGCCCGGGCAAGGGGAACGTGAACGTTTGCGAATCCGTGGTGAAGGCGTAGACGAAGATGATGAACACCGGCAGGTTCAGGAACAGTACCGCCGCCAAAGCCATGCCCACGATCACCAGCGGGGCGCGCTCTTCGCGATTTACGGTTTTAGAGGGCATCCAAAGCTCCCAGGCGGCGGGCCAGGATCAAATAGATTGCCATGATCAGCAAGGGCACGCTGGTCATCGCCGCGGCCAGTGGGATATTTCCGGAGGTGCCCTGATGCGAGAGGACCGCCTGGCCGATGTAGAAACTTGAATTGCCCATCACCGAGGGAACAATAAAATCGCCGAGGGTCAGCGAAAAGGTGAACAGCGAACCGGCCACCATCCCAGGGAAAGCCAGCGGCAAAATGACGTGGCGAAATGTTTTGGCCGGCTTGGCGCCCAGATCACCCGAAGCTTCAAGCAACGATTTGGGCACCCGCTCGAGCGCGGCTTGGATGGGCAGGATCATATAAGGCAGCCACACATACACGAACACGAGAAAGATGCCGATCGGCGAAATGGATAGCGACGGGCCGCCGATGGTGGGTATCCCAAGCAGCCAATCCATGCCGGCGGTGAGATGCAGCTGGCCGATCACCCAGCTGAGGATGCCTTCTTTGGCGAGGATCAACTTCCAGGCGTACACCTTCACCAAATAGCTGGACCAAAGCGGCAGGGTTACCGCGAGATACAAAAAGCCCTTGGCGCGGGTACTGGCATAGCGGGCCATGTAGTACGCCAGCGGAAAGGCGATCAGCAGCGTGGCGAGCGTGACCGCCGTGGCCATCCCAGCCGTGCGCTGCACAATGTCGAGATTGGACGCAGTGAACAATTGCGCGTAGGTGCTGAGGGTGAACTCACGCACGATCTGCCCGGTGAAATCATCCAGGCGGAAGAAACTTTGCACCAGCATAGTAAACAGCGAACTGAGATAGATCCCGATCATCCACACCAGCGGCGGGCCGAGCAGCAAGGCGAGGCCCAAAGCCGGATGGGCGTAGAGGAAATTGGAAAAGCGCTGGATCGGGGAACGCGGAAGCGCTGCAGTTGTCTTCACGGCTTTATTTGGCGCCGATCTGCTTGGCGTGATCTTTTTCCCAGAAGAGCTGCACCTGCTGACCTTTGGCCGCTAGCGGTTTGCCTTTGGTAGTGGTTAGGTTTTGTTGGGCGACTGTGAGGATATTTCCGCCGCCAAGATCGACTTCGTAACGGGTGTACATCCCGAGATAGATCACATCGCTGATCAGACCGCCCGCGGAGTAAGCCTCAGACGGCGGTTTTTCACCAGCTTTGAGGATATGGATCTTCTCCGGACGAATCGAGAATGTGGCTGTGGAACCGGTGATCTGTTTTGCAAGCGGGCCGCGGATCAAATTTGAAACCCCGACAAACCCGGCCACAAATTCGGAGGCAGGCGACTCATAGATCTCGGCCGGCGCGCCAACCTGTTCGATGCGGCCCTGGTTGAACACGGCCAGGCTATCGCTCATGGTGAGTGCTTCTTCCTGATCGTGAGTGACATAAACGAAAGTAATCCCGACTTGCTCCTGCAGCGCCTTCAGTTCAAGTTGCATTTCCTGGCGCAGCTTAAGATCAAGCGCGCCCAGTGGCTCATCGAGCAAGAGCACCCGCGGCTTCAGGATCAGGGCGCGAGCCAGGGCAACCCGCTGGCGCTGCCCGCCCGAAAGTTGGCTGGGTTTGCGCTTGCCAAGCCCGGGCAGGCGCACCAGCTCGAGCATCTTTTCGGCTTCGGCTTTGCGCTTGTCTTTCGGCACATTGCGCACCATCAGACCGTAAGCCACATTGTCGAGCACGGTCATGTGGGGAAAGAGTGCGTAATCCTGAAAGACGGTGTTGACCTCGCGTTCATACGGCGGCAGATAGGAGACATCGGTGCCATGTAGAAAGATCTGTCCGCTAGTGGGTTGATCGAAACCAGCGATCATGCGCAGGCAGGTTGTCTTGCCGGAGCCGGAGGGGCCGAGCATGGTGAAGAATTCGCCATCGGCGATCTGCAAGTCAACATGATCGACGGCGCGCACGTCGCCAAAATGGCGACTTACGTCCTTAAATTGGATTGCCGGGGTGCTGGACTTGCTCACTACGAGTTGGAGATCATGACGTGCTTCGAGATCTGATAGTCGCCCATTGCTTCGGCGGATAGGTCTTTGCCAAAACCGGATTGTTTGAATCCACCATGTGGAGTTTCCGAGGCCAGCGGAATGTGGTCGTTGATCCACACCGTGCCGAATTCGAGGGCGGCCGAAACGCGCATGGCCCGGCCAACATCGCGAGTGAAGACAGACGCAGCTAAGCCGTACTGAACATCATTGCCGAGGGCAATCGCTTCTTCTTCGCTCTTGAAATTCTGGACAGTGATGACAGGGCCGAAAACTTCACTTTGAATGATCTCGTCCGACTGCTTAACGTCGACGATGACTGTTGGGGAGTAGTAAAAGCCTCCGTCCATTCCTTTCGGCACATTGCCGCCGGTGAGAATTGTGGCGCCTTGTTTTTTAGCGCGGTCGACGAAGCCAACAACGCGATCGCGCTGCGCGGCAGAGATGAGCGGTCCAACCGTAACGTCGCTATCAAATGGGTCGCCGACCTTCACTGCCTTCATCGCTTCGGTGAGTGCTTCTTTGACTTTATCGAAATGCTTTGCCTGTGTATATACGCGGGTAGCTGCGGTGCAATCTTGACCGGTGTTGAAGGTCGAGGCGAGGGTCACCTTTTGAGCAACCACGGAAATATCAGCGTCGTCAAACACGAGTATCGGCGCCTTGCCGCCTAGCTCGAGATGGACGCGTTTCAAGGTATCGGCGGCAGACTTCATGATCGCCTTTCCGGTCGCGGTCGAGCCAGTGAGGCTGATCATGCGCACGTCGGGGTGCTCGACAAGAGCCTGGCCGGTTGCATTGCCGCCGCTGAGGACATTGATTACGCCGTCGGGAATGCCGGCTTGCTTAGTCATTTCGGCGAGCATAAGCGCAGTCAGTGGAGTGCTGGGCGCGGGTTTTAAGACAACCGTGCAGCCAGCCGCGAGAGCCGGACACATTTTCCAGATCGCCATCATCAGCGGATAATTCCAGGGTGCAATTTGACCAACCACGCCAACCGGTTCACGGCGAAAGATGCTGGTAAAGCCGGGCGCAAATTCGCCGGCATGCGAGCCATGCACATCTCTGGCCGCGGCGGCAAAGAAACGAATGTTGTCAATAATGAAGGGCATATCCGCCCCTTTGGAAACAAATTCGAATGGCTTGCCTGTATTTAAGGATTCCATGCGAGCCAAGTCGTCAGATTTTTGCTCAACAAGAGTTGCCAATTTCAATAATGCATTCGAACGAGCCGCCGGAGTTAACTTCGACCAGCGGCCATCATAAAAAGCAGTGTGCGCAGCCTTGACTGCAAGATCAACGTCTGCGGAGCTTGCATCCAAGACGGATGCGATCGTTTCGCCCTTGGCAGGATTAATAATGTCCATCCGTTTCCCGCCCTTACCATCTGCCCATTTGCCGTCAATCCAAAGTTTGTAATCCATGATCTACCTCTATTAGAAGAACTCCCTGTGCCCTTTAGGGCACAGGGAGAGTTTTAGATACTAGCTTTTCTTAGCGACCACCGATGACGGCGATGTAGTTCGTTACCCATTCATGGTAAGGAACACACTCGCTGCTGCCATCCGAGCAAGTTGAGGTAGGTGTGCGCCAGAAGTGAATTTGATCAAAAGTTTCCAGGCCATTGATCGCGCACCCCTGATCTGTCAAAAGCTCATTGCCTTCGCAGGCGGACAGCACAACCGGCACCGTACCGAACCAGGATGCCAGATCGCCCTGCAACTTAGGATTGAGCGAGTGCTCCATCCACATGTAAGCGCAGTTTGGATGCGGGGCATCTACGGCCATCATTGTGCTATCTGCCCAGCCCGTGGCGCCTTCACTCGGCACAACACTGGCCACCGGCACACCGCTGAACTGAAGCACGTTGGTCATGAAGCCCCAGGAGCTGCTGGCGGCCACGCCTTCATTGGTGAAGTCATCCATCTGGATGAAGGCATCGTGCCAGTATCGACCGACCAGTTCGCGCTGCTGGCGAAGCAGGTCGAGCGCGGCGTTGAACTGGTCTCGAGTAAGCGCGTAAGGGTCAGTGATTCCAAGGTCGGGATTGTGCGCCATGAGATACAGAGCGGCATCGGCGATGTAGATGGCGCCGTCGTAAGCCTGGATGCGCCCGGCGTTGCTTTCACCGTCGGGGAGAATCGTTTCATCAAACACCACATCCCAACTCGTGGGGGGACTGTCGCCAAACACTTCCGTGTTATAGAGCAGAACGTTATTGCCCCATTGGTAAGGGACACCGTAATGCTTGCCGTCTACTGTATGCCAGGGAGCATTCTGCAAGCGCTCGTCGATCGTGCTCCAACTCGGGATCAGGCCGATATTGATTTCCTGAACCCGGCCGCCGGAGATGAGACGGTTGCTTGCGTCCCCGGAGGCGGTTACCAAGTCGAAGCCGCCTTCGTTCATTAGCGCCACCATTTCATCCGAGGTGGCGGCGGTTTTTACCTGGACCATGCAGCCGGTTTCAGCTTCAAAAGCGGTGACCCAGTCGTAATTTGGATCGGTCTCGCCGCGCTCGATGTAGCCAGCCCAGGCAACAATGTCTACCTGGCCTTCGCCTTCGCCAACCGATTGAATTGGACCAGCGGCCCCGCCTGCACCACCAGCGCCGCATGCAGCCAATAAAAGACTGGTTAAGACTAGGAACGCAAACGCAGTCTTGCTAAGCTGTTTCATAGACAAACTCTCCTCTTCTTTGTAGTTGTGTAATGAAAACTATTCGGATCAGCTGTTCTTGGAATCAACCTCCTCTTCCGATGCTTGATAAGCATCAAGATCCCAATTTCAAAACGAAATTGGGATTAGAACCCACTGGACGAGCCGAGGGAATTTCCGGGGATTTTTATGGATGGTGGCGTGCGGACAAATTCGCACATGAAGGCTGGTGACGTAATTTTTTCGATAGACGAAGCCATTGCTGGTTTCGCGGGAATTTTAGCACAGGTTAATTATGGCCAATCTAGCAATGAGGTTGTCTAGTCCAGTTAAGCCGTGACACACTCTAACTTGAGCAGGTTGATGAAGAAAGAACTCATTGTATAATCCAAAAAGTCCTCAGTTTCAGTAAAAATTCACGGGAGAGAAGCAAATGGCTGAAGCTAACGCACTATTCCCTTCAATTTCGCCAGTCTGGACGCGGTATAGCAACATCGTAGCTGAACGAGGCGAAGGAAGCTACATCTATGGGGAAGATGGACGCAAATATTTAGACTTTACAACGGGAAT
>JANWHN010000081.1 GCA_025450445.1 Anaerolineales bacterium
GATCAAGGGTTGTTCCGCAGTTTTGTTTGAGGAAGACCCCAACGCTGCTATCGGCGTGACCGCTCCTGATGCAACCACTTTGGTCATCGAGCTGGAATTCGCTGCGTCCTACTTCCTCACCATGACCCCGATGTGGACCCTGGCGGCAACCCCGCAATGGGCCATTGAAGAGCATGGCGATCAGTGGACCGAAGCTGCCAACCTCGTTACCAACGGCCGCTACGTCTTGGCCGACTGGCAGCATGGTGTTCGCCGTGAGTTCCGCCGCAACCCCCTGATGCCCGCCGCTTTGGCTGGCACCGGCAACATTGGTACCCTCGTTACTGACGTGGTGCCCGATGACTCGACCGGTTACGCCTTGTGGTTGAACGGCGAAGTTGAAACCGCCGGTATCCCCGACACTGAGTTGCAAGCTCACCTGGAGCAATTCCCGGATGAGACCGACCAGATCGCGGACTTGGCTGTGTTCTACATCTCGTTCGCTTTCGACAAGGAGCCCTTTACCGATCAACGTGTCCGCGCTGCCTTTAGCGCTGCGTTCGACCGCGAGACCTTCGTTCGCGAAGTTCGCCAAGGCCAAGGTCTGCCGATGCGCCACTTCGCACCTCCTGGTATTTTCGGCGCTCCCCCGATTGATGAAGTCGGTGTGGGCTACAACCCCGAATGGGCAGCTGAGCAAATGGCTGCTGCCGGATACCCCAACTGCGAAGGCTTCCCGCAGGTAACCTTGCTTGGCTACACTGGTGAATCGACCCTTCGTTGGATCGAATTCGCTCAGGCTAACTGGCAAGAGAACCTCGGCTGCAGCCCCGATCAGATCGTGATCGAGCAGCAGGAGTTTGCTGACCTGTTGACCACCACCTCCGTCGACACTCCCACCGAAGACCGCCCGCACATGTGGACGCTCGGCTGGGGTCCTGACTACGGTGATGAAAACAACTGGGTAGGTGATGTGCTGTGGTGCGAGAATCCCTCGAACCGCCAGCTACGTGCCTGCTCCGCCACTGACGACTTGATCGTCGAGGCTCGTGAAGAAGCAGATCCTGCGCGCCGCGTGGAACTGTACGCTCAAATCGAAGAAGCATTCTTCGGTGAGAACGGCGAGTTCCCCTTCGCCCCGATCTTCCTCCGCATCGCCTACGTGGCTCGCCACGCGTGGCTAACTCGCACGCCCGCTCTGTTCGGTGGCCAGCAGTTCTACAACTGGACCCTGGACCTTGAGGCTCAAGCGGCTTTTGAAGGCTAAGTCGGTAGTTTCTTAGAACTGACTTTAAGTGGGGGAGCTGGCAACAGCTCCCCCACCTTCAACTCAAAGAACTTCTTGTTTTTGAACTGCCAGACGCTCCATAAAGTAGATTCAGGTAGTTATGTGTTGGGCAGCTCAAAGGTAATAAGCGGAGGCTGAAGTGATTAAATTTGTGTTGCGTCGCATCCTGGTGGCCATTCCCGTGATGTTTGCTATCGCCCTGGCAACATTTCTTATGGTGCAAGCTTTGCCCGGCGGTCCATTTGACGTGGTTGGTTTTCGTGCCATGCCCGAGCCAATTCGTGAAATCCTTGAGGAGCGATATGGGCTGAACGAGCCTTTATACGTTCAATTCTTTAGTTACCTTGGGAATTTGCTGCAGGGCAACTTGGGGCCTATGCTGCGTGACCAAAGCCAAAACGTGAATGACATCGTTGGCCAGACGTTTCCTGTTTCCATTCAACTTGGGATTCTGTCGTTGATTTTGGGCCTAGTGATTGGCGTGCCCGCCGGAATTATTGCCGCGCTTCGCCACAATAGTGCGATCGACGCGACAGCCACATTTGTAGCAGTTCTTGGTGTATCGGTTCCGAATCTCGTCCTGGGGCCGGTTTTGATCCTTATCTTTGGTGTTTATCTAGATTGGTTCCCGGTCGCGTTCTGGGGAGCAGATCCCCCCTTTACTCTGTATTTCTTGCCACCACTAACGATTGATTTCTGGACGCACGCAGCTCTACCCGTGTTCGCTTTGGGGACGGGAATTTCGGCGGGCATCTCTCGCCTTACGCGTGCCGGCTTGCTTGAGGTGATGTCTGAGGATTACATCCGCACCGCTCGAGCCAAAGGCTTGCGCGAGCGGGCAGTCGTTCTCATTCACGCGTTGAAGAACTCAATGATTCCCGTAGCGACCGTGATGGGACCCTTGCTTGCAGGTATTTTGACCGGTTCCCTGGTGGTCGAACAGATCTTTGCAATCAATGGCATGGGCAGAAAATTTATCTCATCCATTGGTAGTCGCGAATACTTTCTAATTACCAGCCTCACCCTGATCTATAGTGTGCTGCTAATCGGTGGCAACATCATGGTGGATGTAATGTACGCCTGGTTGGATCCGCGCATCCGCTACGATTAATGACAAACGCGAGAACTGAGAGAAAACTATGAGCGAAGCTACTCTGCCGATCTCCCCAGTGAACCTGGGTATGGAGAGCAAACCGCGCAGTCCGTTACAAAATGCGTGGCGAGAATTTAGACGCAATCAGATAGCGGTATTCGGCGGAATCTTCATTATTTTTGTTGTTCTGGTGGCATTCATTGCGCCGCTCATCACCCCTTACGATTTCCGCACTCAAAACACCGCGGTCAGCCGCTCCAAACCGATGACCGGCTACATCGTTAGCGAAACGCAAGCGGAGCAATGCCACTGGAACAATACCCCTCTGGAATGGGGATGCACCATTTATCTGGCAGGCTCAGATTCGCTTGGGCGCGACTTGTTCAGTAGGGTGGTCTACGGCACGCGCGTTTCCATTTCTGTGGCTGTTATCGCGTCGGTGGTCTCTGTGGTCATTGGCGTCATTATCGGAACTATCTCGGGCTACTTCGGCGGCTGGATCGACGACGTGTTTATGCGCATCGTCGATTTCCTTTATGCTATTCCGGTTTTACCGATCATTATCCTGATGCAGGTTTACTTTCAAGCTCTGGCGCGCCGAAACGTTGCCGCTGGTCTTGGGGGTTACCTGCTTGAACTCAACCAGAACATGGGCGGGCTCCTCTTCCTGTTCATCGCCATCGGTGTGCTGAACTGGATCGGTATGGCCCGCTTGGCCCGCGGGCAAGTCCTCACGTACAAGAACAAAGAATTCGTCGAAGCTGCAGAATCTGTGGGCGCTTCGCATCAACGCATCATCTTCAAGCACCTGCTGCCTAATATCTTTGGACCCTTGTTGGTGGCTGAGACTTTGGCGATCCCTGGTTACATCTTTTTGGAAGCCATCTTGAGCTTTATCGGCTTAGGTGTTAATCCGCCGATCCCAAGCTGGGGGTCGATGATCAACGAAGGCTATCAGGGCGTGCGCTCCAATGCGCACCTGGTTTTGGTGCCCGGAATTGCGCTGACCTTGTTAACTCTGGCTTTTAACTTTATGGGGGACGGCCTGCGGGATGCCTTTGATCCAAGAATGCGAGGGAGAAAATAAGGAATATGCGGCTCGGACGTACTGGAATCATCTACATCGTTATGGTTGTTGCTCTGGTGGCGTCATGCGCCTGGTTCTATAGTGTTGCCTATTCACAAGCAGGGCGAGTAGTGCCAGATGCAGAAGCTACTGAATTAGCAGTGCCGACCCCGACTGAGGTCGTTGACCTCGTCGGTCAGGGCGAGTATGAAATTGGGGACCAAGCTGTGATCTTCGGCGGGAGCTATGGCGCCCTCGTGCCCTTATTTTCAGGCCCAGGCGCACGCTTTTTTACTTCTCAGGTCTTGAACGGTTCTCCTGTCACGATTTTGGAATTGGGCGTCGACTCCGAAGGCGTGATCTGGTATTTGGTGGAGGGTTTGGCCGGTTCGGGTTGGATCCTTGGAGAAAATTTACAGCCGGCACCGGCTGAATAAGAAAACAAAAAACGGGAGCGAAGGCTCCCGTTTTTATTTTGTAAGCTGGCTCTGCTTCGAATTTGCCCGCGCGATCAATTCAGGCAATTCGGTCAAGGTGGCTATTGTCGCGTCTGGCCGAATGGTGTCTTCGTGGTCGCGGTTGCCCGGTGAGTCGGCTCGGCGGGTAATCCAGATGCTGTAAATACCGGCATTGCGAGCACCGAGTATGTCAGCTCCCAGAGTGTCCCCAACCATTGCGGCACGTTCGGACGGTAACTTCCAGTGTTCCAAGGCGATTTGGAATATGCGCGGATTGGGTTTGCGGATCCCGCACGCGGCCGAGCTGAGAACGAAGTCGAAGTAGGTGCGGATGGCGGCGTTGTCCACCAGGGTTTGGACATCGTCGTCATCGGAAGCATTGGAGACAATGCCCATGCGGACACCAGAATCCTTGAGTAGCCGCAGAGTGGACACGGTATCGGATTCTGTCTTCCATAGGGCTTGGGAAACCGCATAGAGACGTTTCAGAGCTGGTTTCAGCATCTCGGAGGTGACATCCCTGTGGCCCATTTCAATTAACAAACTTTGCAAGATCTGGGCGGTCGTGTATTCAATGAATTCGGATTCACGTTGCACGTAGTATTCGGCAAGGCGTTGGCGAAATTTGCTTAAGAATAATTCCGGGTCCACCGCTAACCCGTGTTCTTCCAGGTTTTTCAAAAGTTCCTTATTGGCAGTTTGCATCAGATCGGGCCAGGCGCCTTCGAAGTGAATCAAGGTCCCACCTAAGTCAAACAAAACTGCTTCGATCGCGCGCTGCACTAGTAGCCCCGCTCTAAGTTGATTTTGTTTAATAGCTCCTCGCCGGCGATGTAACGACGCAGGTTTTCTTTAAAGAGTTCAAAGGCTCGTTTTTCGTAGTGATGGCTAAACCCCGCCACATGTGGAGAAATGATTACGTTCGGCATTTGCCAAAGCGGGCTATCGGCAGGCAGGGGTTCGATTGGGAAGACATCCAAGGCCGCTCCGCTCAATTGCCTTTTTTGCAAAGCTTGAATGAGGGCATCCTGCTCGATCACGCCGCCGCGGGAGACATCAATCAGCAGCGCTCCGGGTTTGAGGCTGTCCAGTTGTTTCGAGCCAAGCATGCCGCGCGTTTCGGCAGTCAGCGGCACGGTCACAACAATGTAATCGCATTCCTTCAGCATTGTGCCCAGTGCCTTGCCTGGGTACATACGTTGGACCAATTCGCCTGCCGCATCTCCTTGACCGTCCACGTGAAAACTTTCGCTTCCATCCGTGAGAAGGTCTCGTTTGCTGGCCAGAATCTTTACCCCAAACGATTGCAACAATCTCGCCAGGCGTTGGCCGATGCTCCCGTAACCAACGATGCCAACGGTGCTGCCCATCAACTCTTTGGGTTGGTAGCGTTCGCCGCGTTGGGTGGGCCATTTGCTTAAATTTTGGTCGGCCAGCATCTCGTTGATGTGGTGACCAAGCGCTAGCATCAGTGCCAAAGCATGCTCAGCGACCTGCGGCGCATTTGCGCCGCTCATTGTGGTCGCTTGCACGTTTGGCTGATGCAGAATTGGCGCATCGAGATGATCTTCTATTCCGGCGGAATGAAACTGGATCCAGCGTAGGTTTGGCGCTTGTTCGGGGAGCGGGAGCATGCGAAAAGTGTAAAGAACCTCAGCTTGCTGCCATAGATCATCCGGAGCTGTATCGCCTTGGGATAGAGGCTTTGCGTCAACGTGAATATCGGGGTAAATCTGGCGCAGCTCATCCAGCTGGCTTGGTTCAAATTTAACGGTGATCAGGATGCGTTTAGTTTGGCTCATGATCTGCTTGTTAAACGATTAACACCGTTTGTACGCTTTTCGTCACTGGCGAGTTCAGAAACAAAAAGCTGGCGTTCGCCAGCTTTTGACTTTGTCAATCGGTAGGTTCTAACCTACTGGATCGCGTGATTCGATATCGAGCCAGAACCATTCTCGGCCATTTGTACCGAGACCAAATGTAATCCCGTCTGCGCTGCGCAGCATCCAGTAACCTTTGTAATGACCGGCGGGCGAGGGAGCTTCAAAGGTGATCGAGACTGTTACGTAACCACCTGGCTGAATATCAACATCTGTGAATTCAGTAAACGGAATTACCGCCTCGGAGCCCATCAGGTCACCTTGAATCCAAACCGCGCTAAAGGCTTGAGTCCAGGTGCAGCTCCCGACGTTTTTAAAACGCCAGGTTTTGGTGAACTCTCGGCCAATGAAAAATTGGGTTCCATCCGGAATTGTTTCAATCTCAAAGTTAGCACGCAGGCAGCCCGTGGCTCCTCCGCCCGACTGCTGCTGTTGGGTGGCGGTTACAGCAGGCGACCCACCCTGGGTTGTCGCCGCTTGGGTTGCGGTTGGAGCGGGAGTGTTTGTGTTGGTTGCTGTTGGTAACACTTCAGTGGCGGTAGCGGTTGGAGGCGCGGCAGCCGCGGTTTGGGTGAGACCTTCGGCGGCGATCAATGCGGCTTCCGTGAGGACGGCGCCAGAGGCGGCGCCATTATCGGGCGAAGCGCAGGCGCCAAGAATTAGCGAAATTAGGATGAAGCTGAATAAGAAAATGCGTCTATTCTTCAAGACCGACCTCTTTTGCCTGAATTAATGAGCCGCAATTATATCTTTGGGTGAAGGGGTTGCAATGTTCTAAGGAATTACTCAAAATCTTCCGGATCTAGGAGTCCTTCAATCCGAGGAGCCTGGAAATTTGGGGCTGAGAGGACCTGACTCGGCTTAACGGCAACACTCGCCTCGTTAAGGGTGACGGTATAGTCGGCAAAGTGGCAATTGGCTTCGCCGGAAGCTCGTTCCAGGTTCATGACGATTAGGTAGCTACGCTCAAATAGGTCCGCATCAAAACTGGTGCGATCGCCAACCGAGAAAAGAAAAGCTTGAGCGTCACGAATACCGACCACCAACCCGCGCAGCGATTGATTAGATAACTCTACAGTCAACAGCCCATCGCCCTGAATTTCCAAATAATCCGCCCCGATCTGTCCCACCCCATCAACAGGCTCGAAAACTCGATCAAGTTCGACTTCGCCTTCCAATCTGATCAATGGGTAATCGCCGCCTTCGTGGAAACCACGAGTCAGTAGCGCAACGCTATAGTCCTCGAAGAAATCTTCAAGGTTAGTTTCCCGTTGCTCGAGCAATCGATCCCAATTTGCATATCGATCAGAATCGATCGCTAGCTCCCAAAGCTCGCGCACGCTTTCGTGCCCGTAAGTCTCGGAAAGGTAGCGAATAAAAATCCATAGCCCGTACCAATGGTCTGCGTCCTCAACGCGCTCGTCACCGCCTTCATCCAGTTGGCAGCTATCGGTCGCTTTTAACGCAGACGGAAGGATGTCAATGCCCTCGTTGATCGAATCAAAGACCTCGTCCTGCATCCAGGTGGCAGAGGCTTCCCACAGCCAACCGTGGGGCTCGAAGGCGTCGTAACCGAATTGGATCGCATGGTGCAACTCATGAGCAGCAGTTACCTGCATGTATTCCAAGGTTTCCACCCAGGGGATGCTCGATTCTGAATACTCCGCGTAGTCGTTATCCAGGGCGATGAAGGATGTCGAGGCGAAACTCTCGATCCGTTCGCTATTCGGATTATCGATGCCCTCATCTTCTTCGTAATCCCAATCTGTATATCCGGCAATGTCGTCGTCCAAAATATCTTCGAGATAAACATCGTAGCGGCTGTCTCCGCCTAGATCCCCGTCTGGGGGCGGCGCGGTCCAACCAAAATACTCGACCTCTGCGTACCAGGAAAATTCCATTGCCCGAGCTACTTCCTCCACATAATCAGGATGGTTGTTTTCATTCTTGTCATCTGGTGGGACTCGGTCCCTGCCGCTTAATGTGTAGTGAATGCGGAAGTTCTTGGTATCGAGAGTTTGGGGATCGTCCCGCAATTGCGGACGATATGGATCATGGGGACTATCGCCTACGGGGCCGAAATCCAGATCGGGAAGATCTGCTCCACTAAGCCGCGCAGTAAATGGCGCCGGTGTTTCGGTGGAAGTTGGACTGGGTTTGGGAGGTTGGATGTTCGGGCTGATGGCGCGGGCTCCACCCAACAAGGTTCGGCAAGCCAGGGAGGTGAGAACGAGAGTTGCCCAGGCTAAAAAGAAACCAGTCTTTTTAGCTCCCATACTATTTTTGTTTGATTGGAAGGGCCTTTGTGTAAAGGTAAATGAGATATGCACCAATCGCCATCGCCGGCAACACGATCAAACCAGCTTCGGGTCCGAAGGGGCCGCCCGTAATAAGAGCCGGGCCGGTTACCTCGTGATTTAGTAACTTGACTGTTTCGATACCGCTGACAGGAAAACTAAAGATTGGACCTTCAAAGAAGTTCCAGCCGATGTGCAAACCAATGGGCAACCAAAGCTGGCGAGTGCGGATGTAGCCATAAGCTAGAAAGTAACCTGCGCCCAGGATTCCCAGGACAGCAGCAATACTGGCATCCGGATTGAAAGCGTGAAGCAAGCCGAAAATTGCAGAAGAAATGAAAACGGCCCAATTTAAGCCGACTCCCTCCTCGAGGTTTTGGAGCATGTAGCCGCGGCTGAGTAACTCTTCGCCCCAGCCGACTAGGATGAAAGCGAAAGCCCAGTATCCGAGACCCATCAGGGTTGGCGCGGTGAGCGGTGCAAACCCTTGGAATTCGAGCCAGCCCAGTGAGAGCTCGACTAAAAAGATCAATCCTATTGTCAGGCCGGCGATCAAAACCCCAGCGAAAACATCGCGGATGGCATTCGAAGTCGGTTCAATACCTAGAGTGAAAAATGGACGACGGTCGAACCAGCGGCGGGCTATGTAAACAGAGAGCGTGTATGCAACAACGCCGATAAAGAATCCATCACCGAGAAATGCCAGGGCGGGAGTTGCTTGGGACAAAAAGTAAAGCATGCTGCCTAAGAAGGCGATCACGAAAAACATGATCAGGAACTGGCAAAGCAAGCGCCAACCGCTGCGCAGACGCGGCTCACTGGGGGAGATGAAAATATTTCTTAGAAAATCCACTCAGTCCTCTTTGTTTTCCTGACCACGCCCAACAACTCCGAATTTGCGCAGGGTTCGGAACCGACGGGTTGGTTCAAAGGGCGCGACTGGCTTGCGCAGCACCCAGGCGCTGACCGCGATGAGGATTACCGAAATGAAGCCAATGTCAAAACGTGGAGTGCCAGTGCTGTACGCGGCGAAGGAGAGGAACAGACCGAACAAGCCCAGCCACAGAAGAAAATTAGCGATCCGCCTCAAGAATTTCCCCGCGCTTTTTGGGCTACTCGATCACCGTGTTGATCTGTTCGTGCATGTAAAGCTGCAGGTAATAATGCCCGCCGGCGTTCTTGCCGCTGGATCCTGAGCCTTTCCAGCCGCCGAACGGCTGGAAGCGCGGCCAGGCCCCGGTGGTGGCGCCCTGCGGGCGGTTGGCATATGTAACACCTGCTTGAATGTTTTCAAAGAACCACTTGGTTTCTTCCTGGCTGCCGTAGAAACCAGCGGTCAATCCAAAATCTACGTCGTTGGCCAACTTCATTCCTTCGTCGAGGTTCTTTATTTTGTGGACCATCACGATAGGCAGGAACATTTCGTACTTCCACAGTCTGTGGTCCGTAGGCACATTGGCAGAAATTGTTGGCTGGCAAAAGTAGCCTTTGCCATAATCACCATCGGTCAAGACTTTGCCACCGGTGAGAAAATCTCCAGCCTGTGAGAGCTCTTCGGTGAAATTCTTGAAATTGTCGTATGCCCCTTGATTGATCACAGGTCCAACGAAGACTTCCTTGCGGGTGGGATCGCCGATCTTGATGTCCTCGGTCGCCTGCACAAACCGCTGCACTAATTCGTCGTAGACGGCTTCTTCCACATACACGCGCGACGCGGCTGAGCATTTTTGACCCTGGTTTCCGAATGCGGAGCGGGTTAGGCCCTTGACCGCCCGATCCAGGTCAGCATGGCGAGACACGATAGCAGGGTTCTTTCCACCCATTTCAAGGATCGTGGGCCGCGGATAACGCCCTTGCGAAAACTTGCGATAGATGCCCATACCAATATCAACGGAACCAGTAAAGGTGACGCCGTCCGTTTCCGCGTTGTCGATTAAGGATTGGCCGATCACTGAACCCGTGCCAGTCACATAATTGACTACGCCATCCGGGAAGCCGGCATCGCGATAAGCCTCAGCCAGCAGGCGGGAAGTCCAAGTGGTATCTTGCGCGGGTTTGTAAACCACGGTATTTCCGGCCACCAAGGCGGTCCCAACCGGGCCTGCGGTGAGCGCGGCCGGGAAATTGAACGGGCTGACGACCACCCACACACCGTAAGGTTTGAGCCGGGAGATGTTAGTAGCTTTGAATCCTTTCAAAGGATCTCGATCCATCTCTACGATGAAGCCTTTGTGCTCTTCCATCTGATCGCAGGCATATTCCATCAATGCGGCGGCCTCGGCCGCGTCGGCCAGCGCTTCCATGCGCGTTTTGCCGCCCTCTAGAGAGATTACCGCCCCGAATTTGAAAATTCGTTCGGTAATAAGGTCGGCCGCCTTACGCACAAGAGCCACTCGTTCCTGCCAGGGGCGGCGGCCCCAATCGCGGGCGGCGCTGCGGGCGGCCTGCATCGCTTTCTCGCCATCCTGGGCGCTGCCATTTTGGAACGTACCCAGCAGCATACTTGTGTCGATCGGCGAACGATTCTCTGTTTTCTCTTTGGCGGTCACTTCTTTACCGCCGATCCACATCCCATGGTCTTTGCCTAATTCGGCTTTTACGCGTTTGACCGCTGCTTCGTATTCAATATGCAATTCTTCGGGCGAATCAAACATTGTAGCGTAGGTCAGCCGGAATTTGCCGTTGGAAGCCATAACTCTCCTAATTGTTCGTTTTGTTGAGGTGAGACGGCAAGTATAGCCGCACTGGAATTCAGGGTCAAAACATGGGGCGAGTAAAGGGATTTAGAGAGTGCCACCAATCCCTAAATTGGCGAATTCGCCTGTTGATCAAGTTTCGCCAAACTGCAAATAGCAGTTGAATGCGCAGGCGCCAGCCCGGCAGGTCATCTTCATTGATCGTGCGGCGGTAAAGCTTGAGTTGGTACGCACCCGCGAGCGCCATGAGCTCGGCGCCGAGTTCGGGAACTTCCATCGCCAGCGCGGCGGCGCGTTCGCCGGGAGTGTGCCCAGCCTTGGGCGCAGCGCCAAGGCGAATAAGTGCTGAATTGATCTGATTGTAAGAGCGCTCCAACGGACCGATGCGTTCCAGATGAGCGCGGCGCAGGAGAGCACGGCGAATGGTCGTGTCGAGCGGATTGGCTTCATCGGCGGGTAGTGCTCGGTCGATGGTCGCATCGCGGATTGCGAATCGCCGGGAAAGCATGGCGAAGCCGAGCAGCGCCACAATGCTCAATAGCAGAATCCCTTGCAGCGCCTGCTGCTGGAATGTTTCGCGGATCACGCGGGCAGCCTGGTCTTCGGAAGGTTGATCTCCTTCTGCCAACGGTTCGCCTTCACCTTCGGCAGAGGATTCTTCCAACGCGCCGATGCTGGCGTCTTGAGGCTGCTCAGAAATTTCCAAGCGCGAAAGCTCTTGCTGATTTGCAGTTGGCTCAAACTCGACCCAGCCAATATTGGGGAAATACACTTCGGGCCAGGCATGCGCATCGCGCTGGCGAACCGTATAAAACGTAACGTCGTTGATGCGCACATCGAGCCGGTCTTCGCCCGGCTCACCGCCCACAAGGTTGATGGATTGCCTGTCTCCCTGCGCGTAACCGACTGCCAGCCGGGCAGGAATGCCGAGGATGCGCAGCAAGATCACCTGCGCGCTGGCGTAGTAGTTGCAAAAACCGCGCGGCTCTTCGAAGAGAACCCAATCGATCGGCTCCGAATTGGCTGGCGGTGAAGGAACTGTATCTGCATATTCAATGGTGGTGCGTAGGTAGCGTGTGATCGTTTGGGTGATGTCGTAGTTATTATCCAGCCCCTCGGCCAGTTGCGCGGCGAGATCGCGGGTGCGCTGAGTTATCGCGTCAGGAACTTGTAAATATCGCTGGGTTACCCATGATGGATAGTCCTCGCCCGCGGCGCGCAACTCGGCTTCGCTGGTTGCGGTGAGCAAGCTAGCTACATCGTAGCTATCACCGATCTGGAGTTGGCTGGCCGTGCGCAGCGCGGCGAGATCTAAAGACCCGTCCGGATTCTCCGCGTAGGTCAAGAACACATTGCGATTGACATCCAAAGGTTGGGGTGCGGCGTGCAATAAGCTGATCGGCTTGGCGGTTGTGAAGCGGAACTGACCGACTTGCTGACTTTCAAGGTTTGGCAGAGGTAAGCCAGCCTCGTCTGCAAACATCTGCTGTTCTCGGTTGAAGCTGATTACCCATTCACCGTTCTCGTAATGGTTATAGACGCGATCGCGCCAGTAGTAGCGCGTCACGCGCTGCTGCTCATTCAGCAATTGCACGGTGAACTGGATGACATTCGATAACGCGTTGCCGCGTCCGAGCGCGAGCGCTTCGCCGTAGTAATCGCCCTCGTCGCGGGTCGTGCTCTCTAGCGGATAGAAAGCGCGGCTGAAATCTTCGCGCAATGAACGCCAGGGCCGGGTCAGCTCGCTCCACGCGTTCTCGGCCGCGCCGATCGGTGAGGCGAGAGCAGGAGTGGCCCAGGCAAGCAATACGATCAGCGCGCCCGCGCCCAACGCCGCAAACAGCAAGTCGACACCGATGTACATGGGCACCTGGATGCGCCCGTGCTCCCAGTTGAGTTGTTGCCGCAGTAGCTGCTGGCGCGAGACTAAAAGTAAAACGCAAAGAACATACGCAGCCAAGTACAAACTGCGTGTGCCCGGCGCGTTATCGTAAGTTTGTAGGATGACAAGCAGAGCGCCCATCGGCAAGGTCGCGCCCCAGGCATCGCCGCGACGAGCGAGGCGATAGCCAGCCCAGACTGCCAGCGACCAGATGACCAGCGCCATGACAGCCAAGAAGAGGATCGGGTCGGAGACATTCTCGCGATTGGCGAATTCCCCGACAGAGATCGCCATCCGGGTCCCGATGTAGCTAAGCTGGGCAAGCCAATCGCCGGAGTCTGAGCCCAGCGTGCTTAGCTGCACGGGCACGATCACCAATCCATAACCAGCAACAAGGATCAGCG
Organism: Anaerolineales bacterium; assembly: GCA_025450445.1. Lineage (GTDB taxonomy): Bacteria > Chloroflexota > Anaerolineae > Anaerolineales > UBA11579 > JAMCZK01. Next base: position 13,044 of record JANWHN010000081.1, read on the forward strand.
CGACCCAACCGGGAAAGCGCGTACGGCCCAGCAAGAGGCCAAAAGCCACAGCCACACAACCCAGGATCTGGATGGTGAAGAGGTTCTGCGTCCACTCAGTTGCAACCAGGCGGCCGCCCGTCAGATATAGAGCCAGTACAAGCAGCACGCCTGAAATCCAGTCCCAAGGCAGCGCGTGCCGGCGCTTGGCTATTGTTCGGGTTTCGTTTGCGGAAAGATGCACAATCGCGGGCTTTATGATAAAATGCCGAAATTCTGGGACGAGTGATCGCCTTAACTACGAACCAGATGCGACCCGGTTCATTTTATCCCGACGGACTGGCCGCCGGAGCACAAAGCTTCGCCAAGGACTGCAATGATTGATCGCTGGCTCTTCATCGGAATTTTCGTCTCGATTGCGGCAGTGTTCCCCCTCTTACCTATTGTGCTGGCGCGTTTCTTGGCGCCGCATAATCCCAACACCATCAAGCTTGAAACCTATGAATGCGGTATGGAAACCGTTGGCCCAACCTGGGTGCAGTTCAAGATCCAGTATTACATCTACGCCCTGGTGTTCCTGATCTTTGATATCGAGACGGTCTTTCTCTTCCCATGGGCTGTTGCTTTTGACGCGATCCCGTTGTTCGCGGTTTTCGAAGGTGTGCTGTTCATCCTGATCCTGGTGGGTGGACTGCTTTATGCTTGGCGCAAAGGCGCCTTGGAATGGTCTTAGAGGCTGAAGTTTCAGCCTTTTTTTATTGCCTTGAATAAAAGGAAACGATGAATTTTTGGGAAAACCCGATCGGATTTATTGGCGAAGCAATCGCTGACTTAATGCGCAGCTTGCACATTGGGCCGGAAGTCATCAACTTCGTTATTACCCTCTTGTCGGTCGTGGTTGTCGCTTCCTTTGGTTTGCTGCTGGTGATCTTCCTGATCTGGCTAGAGCGCAAAGTGGCGGCACGCTTTCAGGACCGCATTGGACCTAATCGGGCAGGTCCTTACGGTTTGCTGCAGACCTTCGCTGACATGGTGAAGTTGATTACTAAGGAAGACAGCATCCCGGAGAAGGCAGACAAGCTTAGTTTCAATATCGCCCCGATCCTTTCTGTGGTTGCCGTGCTGTTGATCTGGGCAGTTGTGCCTTTTGCTCCGGCTTGGATCGGGACAGACCTCAATGTAGGCGTGCTGTATATCGCGGCGGTCGGTTCGTTCGGCATTCTCTCGATCTTGATGGCGGGGTGGTCTTCGAATAATAAATATGCGCTGCTTGGCGCCTTTCGCGCGGTTGCGCAATTGATCTCTTACGAAGTTCCGATGCTGATTACGCTGCTGGTGCCTGTTTTGCTGGCGCGCAGCATGGGCATGAACGATATGGTGCGCGATCAAAGTACCTGGTTCATCGTGTTGGCCCCGCTGGCCGGGATCATTTTCCTGGTTTCGTCTATTGCTGAAATTGGCCGCACGCCGTTCGACTTGATCGAAGCCGAATCGGAGATCGTGGCTGGATATCACACCGAATACACCGGCATGAAGTTTGGCTTGTTCTTCGCCGCCGAGTTCTTGCACGCCTTCACTGTCGGCGTGCTGTTCGCGCTCTTGTTCCTAGGCGGCTGGCGCGGTCCGGGGGCCGAGCAGTATCAATTGCTGGGCGTCTTTTACTTAATGGCAAAAGCGAGCATTGGGTATTTCATTGTGATGTGGGTGCGTAGCACACTGCCCCGCATTCGCATCGATCACATGCTCGCACTCAACTGGAAATTCCTCACACCCGCTTCTCTCGCAATCTTGATCATCACCGCCATTCTCGAGAAGGCTTACGGCGAAACTTCTGCGCGCATTCCTGCGTTGCTGATCGGGAACCTGGCAGTTGTTCTCGTGAGTTGGTTGGTTCTGCGAGCAGCGTCTCGCAAGACCAAACGCGAACGCGTGACCTTCAAGAAGCGACCGGTAGCGAAACCAGCTTAATATGCAGCCGATCCAGCTGGTATTCCTTTTCGCGGCTGCCCTCATTTTGTGGGCGGCTTTTATGATGGTGACCCGCAGCAACCTGGTACATGCGGCGCTATTTCTCATCGTCGCACTATTTGGCGTCGCCGTTTTTTTTGTTTTGCTTGAAGCCGGATTCCTGGCCGTTTTGCAAGTTTTGGTTTACATCGGCGCGATCGCGATCCTGATGATCTTTGCGGTCATGCTCACCCGCGGCGACGTGATTGAGGAAGAGATCGTCAATCGCGGTTTTGGTTGGGCGCTAATGCTGGCCGCGCTGTTCTGCTTCGGCCTGATCATTCTTGTGGGGCAGTGGCCCGGTGTGAATGAAGCCGCCCCGCGCATCGTGGAATCGCGGGACTTGATCCAAGAGCTCGGCGTGCAGATGTTTGCGCCGGAAGGCTACGTGCTTCCGGTTGAAGTTGCTTCTGTTTTGTTGCTAGGGGCGATCATTGGCGCGCTGGTTGTAGCTCGCCCGCAGAAGAAAGAGAAATAGCAGAGTGATCCCGCTTTCCTGGTATTTATTTGTCGCCGCCGGACTTTTCAGCATCGGCTTGTATGGTGTGCTGGCTCGCAAGAACGCCGTCGCGATTTTGATGAGCGTTGAGTTTATGCTCAACGCGGTCAATATCAATTTAGTCGCATTTTGGCGCTATCAGACACCCGAGAGCATGAACGGACAGGTCTTTGCTGCGATGGTGTTCGCAGTGGCCGCGGCCGAGGTCGCAGTGGGCTTGGCTCTAGTCATCTCCATTTATCGCCGCCGCAAGACAGTATCCGCCAACGAAATCAATCTGATGAAGTGGTAAGCGCAAATGCCGACTGAAACCCTGATCTGGTTGATCCCCGTTCCACCACTTTTGGCGTTCTTCCTTATTCTGCTTTTCACGCGGCGCAATAACGGGCTGAGCCATACGATCGCGGTTGCCGCGGCAGCCATCTCCTGGCTGCTTGGAATGCTGGTCTTCCTCGCCGCGATTGGCGTTGAGCACTTGGGCGAGCATCCGTTTGAATCGGCAGTTGGCTGGTTGCCACTGGGCGGCTCGGTATTTTCGATCGGCGTGTTGATCGACCCGCTCTCCGCGGTAGTGCTCTTTTTTGTTGCCTGGACGGTGCTGATGATCTTTATTTACAGCATCGGTTATCACAACTTCGGGCAGCCAAAAGGCGAGCACGACCATCCCGGCCTGCCGCCGCATGGCGCCGTGGCGCACGGCCATCATGTGCCCTCGATCGAGCCGATGTATGCCCGCTTCTTTGCATTCATCGCCCTATTTGCTTTTGGTATGTTCACGCTAGTCGTCTCTGACAACCTGCTCACTCTGTTTGTGGGCTGGGAGATCATGGGCTTGTGTTCTTATTTGCTGATCGGCTTTTGGTACGCCAAGCCATCCGCCCGGGCTGCGGCGATCAAAGCCTTCATGACCACCCGCATCGGCGACGTGTTCATGCTGTTGGGCATCGTGGCGCTATATTCTGCAACAGGCACTTTAAATTTCCGCGAAATCCTCTACAACGAACATACGCTTGAATTGCTGGCCTCAACGCCAACGATGGTTTTCGGTCTCTCGGCAGCCGGCCTGATCGGGTTGTTGTTGTTTATCGGTACGGTTGGCAAATCGGCTCAATTCCCGCTGCACGTCTGGTTACCAGATGCGATGGAGGGGCCGACGCCTGTCTCCGCCATGATCCATGCGGCCACTATGGTTTCGGCTGGCGTGTACATGGTCATTCGTATGTTCCCGCTGCTTTCAGCAGGCTGGCATGAGGGTGGGGCGCTGACGACAACGATGACCGCGATGGCTGTGATCGGCGCGTTCACCGCTTTGTTCGCCGCCACGATCGCGATGACGCAAAAAGATATCAAACGCGTGCTGGCCTACTCAACGATTTCGCAGCTCGGTTACATGATTGCCGCGCTAGGCATCGGCGCGTACGTTGCCGCCGCCTTCCATTTGGTCACGCACGCATTTTTTAAAGCGCTGTTGTTCCTGGGTTCTGGATCAGTGATCCACGGCGTTGAACATGGCGTTCTGCATACCGGTGAACACATTGACCCGCAAGATATGTTCAACATGGGCGGCCTCAAGAAAAAGATGCCAATTACGTTTTGGACATTCTTGATCGGCGGCTTAGCTCTCTCTGGTTTCCCACTGATCACGGCTGGCTTCTGGTCGAAAGATGAGATCCTGGCTGATGCTTTCGCTCACGGGCAGATGCCCGTATTCATTGTGCTTGCACTTGCCGCATTGCTGACCGCATTCTACACAATGCGCCAGATCACGCTCACGTTCCTCGGCACGCCGCGCACCAAAGCGGCCGAGCATGCCAGCGAGAACGTGCGCACGATGACGCTGCCATTGGTCGTGCTGTCGGTCTTCGCCATCGGCGCCGGCTGGGTCGGCATCCCCGACCATTTCCCTGGCATTGGCGGCTTGCTGCCTTCCTGGTTCCATGAATTTGTAGGTGGAACCCTGCTTGAACATCCGCACGCACCCGATTTCAATATTGTTCCGCTGCTGACATCGTTGGTGGTTGCGCTAGGCGGATTGGGACTTGGTTATTTGGTCTATCGTAACGCCGGTCAAACAGATCCCCTGCGCAAGCCATTAGGCGGGTTGTACACCCTGCTCGAGAATAAATACTATGTCGATGAGTTTTACGAGCGCGTGTTCGTGAAACCAGCCATTGCATTCGCAGATTTCATTTCGTCGGTCTTGGATCGCCAAGTCATCGACGGTTTCTTACATCGCGTCGCTCGATCGGCATTTTCTCTGGGTGGAGTCTTCCGCAACAAGTTTGATGCGCCGGTGATCAATGGCTTTGGCGATTGGACCGCGGGAATCACAAAATCATTTGGGCGCGTGCTGCGGAAGATCCAGACTGGTGAAGTGCAGCAGTACCTGATCTTTGTGGCGCTGATCACCTTTGGTGGCCTCTTCTATTATTTGCTGAATATTTTGCAATAACATGGACTTCATCAACAACAACATCCTCTCGCTGATCTTGTTCAGCCCGATTGTTGCGGGGCTGATTGTGCTCCTGTTACCCGGCGAGAACAAGCAGCTCGCTCGCCGAGTCGCTCTCGGGCTGAGCTTGATTCCGTTCATTCTCACCGTCATTGCTTGGGTCGGCTTTGGTGCTGCGCCTGAAGTGGATGGCTTCCGATATCAGCAGCAGGTCGAGTGGTATCCCGCGATCAATTCCAGCTACCACGTTGGTGTCGACGGACTGTCGCTTAGCATGGTGCTCCTGACGACGCTATTAGCGCCGTTGGCGATCCTGGCTTCATTTAGCGTTGAAGACAAAGTTAAAACCTACATGTTCCTGTTTCTCGCGTTAGAAACGGGAATGCTTGGCGTATTCCTTTCGCTCGATCTGTTGATCTTCTTCGTCTTCTGGGAGATCGGCCTCGTGCCAATGTATTTCCTGATCGATCAATGGGGCAGCGCCAGTGGCGAGCGCGCGCTATGGAACGGGATGAAGGTTCCTGCTCGGCGCTACGCTTCGTTCAAATTCATGGTCTACACAATGGCAGGCTCCCTGGGATTGCTGCTCGCTATTCAGGTGCTCGGCGTTGTCTCTGGCACGTTCGACATGCTTGCTCTTTTCCAGTCCTGGCCATCGGTAACCGGAACGCTATTTGGATTTCCGACAGAAACGGTCAAAGCCGTGGCCTTCTGGGCATTCGCAATTGCTTTTGCGATCAAGGTTCCGGTTTGGCCATTCCACACTTGGCTGCCTGATGCACACACCGAGGCGCCAACTGCGGGCTCAATGATCCTGGCTGGAGTTCTGCTAAAACTGGGCGCGTATGGTTTCTTGCGTCTCGTGATACCGCTATACCCGGAGCAAGCTCACCAGTACGCGGGTGTGCTCGCTCTTCTCGCAACCCTTGCTATTATTCTTGGCGCATTCGCCGCTTGGGGCCAGCGCGACTTCAAACGTTTGGTGGCTTACTCGTCTGTAAACCACATGGGCTTCGTCGTGCTTGGTATCGCTGTTGCGGCCTTTGCCGCCGGCACCGAAGATGCGGCTATTGCCCTGAACGGCGCGATCCTGCAAATGTTCAACCACGGTATCTCCGCCGCGGCCATGTTCTTTTTGGTCGGCGTGATCTACGAGCGCACGCACACGCGCGACCTTGAAGAGTGGGGCGGATTGTTCCCACTGGTGCCGGTTTTCGGCGCGCTGCTCATCTTGAGTTCAATGGCGTCGCTTGGCCTGCCAGGTTTGGGTGGCTTCGTTTCGGAATTCCTGGTAGTGCGGGGTGCCTGGCCGGTCTTCACGGTCTATACCGCGCTCAGCATGATCGGCTTGCTATTTACCGGTGCTTACATCCTCAAGGGAATTTCCAAGACTTTGCACGGCCCATTGAACGAGCATTGGAAAGGCCACTTGACCGAGATCAATCGCCGTGAGCTTCTGGTTATGGCGCCGCTAGTGGTTCTAATGCTGTGGCTCGGTTTGTGGCCAGCCTGGCTACTCAATGTCATCAATCAAGCCGTTGTGGCTTTCTTCGGGTAGGACGCATCGATGCAGATTCCTTATATCCTAAGCGCGATAGTTTTCCTGCCCATTGTGGCCGGCGCGGTTTTACTTTTCCTTCCTGGAAAAGACCGTAAATTAATCTACAGCTTTGCCTTTGCTGTGGCATTGATTACCTTCTTGCTTTCTATCGCTGTTTACGTATTTTTTGATGTTAGCGGGCCTCGCTATCAGTTCGAAGAACAGTATGCGTGGCTTCCGCAGTTGGGCATTTCGTTTCATGTGGCCGTAGACGGCATCACCGCGCCGCTAGTGCTGCTCACCGGTGTGGTCATCTTCACAGGCGTGATCATTTCGCAGCGCATCGACGATCGCCCGCGCGAATTCTTCGCGTTCTTGTTCATCCTGGCCAGCGGTGTGTTCGGCGTGTTTGTTGCTCTTGATATGTTCGCCTTGTTCTTCTTCTACGAGATCGCCGTCTTCCCCATGTATTTGCTGATCGCGATCTGGGGATGGAAGCAAACTCGCGAATATGCGGCGATGAAGTTGACCCTATACCTGTTTATCGGTTCCGTGATCGCCTTGGTCGGCGGCTTGGCCATGTATTTTTCGTCCGGGCTAGGCACCTTCGATATGATCGCCCTTGAGGGCGCTAATTTCTCGCCCGAATTTCAGAACCTGTGGTTTCCATTTGTGTTCTTCGGTTTCGCTGTGCTGGGCGGCATCTTTCCGTTCCATAACTGGAGCCCAGATGGTCACGTAGCCGCACCCACAGCCGTCTCGATGTTCCACGCCGGCGTGCTAATGAAACTGGGCGCGTTCGCCGCCCTGCGCGTCGGCATCATGCTGCTGCCGATCGGCGCCCAAACGCACATGTGGTGGATTATTTTGCTGACACTCGTGAACGTTGTTTACGGTGCGTTCATTGCTATGGTGCAGACCGATTTCAAATACATGATCGGGTTCTCGTCGGTTTCGCATATGGGTCTGGTGGCGATGGGATTTGCTACGCTGAACTACAACGGCTACCTGGGCGCCAGCGTGCAAATGGTCTCCCACGGGGTGATGACGGCTCTTTTCTTCGCCGTGGTCGGCATGGTGTACGACCAAGCCCACACGCGTGAGATTCCCAAGCTGGGCGGCTTGATGAAGATCATGCCGTTCGCCGGCGTCGCTTTCATCATTGGCGGCTTGGTATCGATGGGTATGCCTGGGTTTTCCGGTTTCATCGCCGAGTTCCCGATCTTTATGGGGCTCTGGGATGCAAACTATCCTTGGATCGCGATTATTGCAGTTGTCTCGATCGCAATCACTGCAGCTTATATCCTGCGCGCAGTTGGGCGCGTATTTTTCGGCGAATTGCCGGCTGAGCTTGAAGGACACATGCATGACATCCGTCCTTCTGAGAAATTAGCGCTCGGTATCCTTTGCGTGATCCTGGTTGGCATCGGTATCTTCCCGGGTGTGATGCTGCCGATGGTGCAAGCCGGTGTCAATCACGCGCTGGCGTTGTTGGGAGGCGGATAATGTTCGGCAATATCACCTCCAGCATGCTCCTGGCGATCCTGCCAGAAATTGCGCTCCTGGTCCTTATCACTGTGATATTTATCGCAGACCTGGTCCTGCATGGGAAACAAAACAGCAACCTGGCGGGAATCACCGCGGTCGGCATCGCCGCAATTTTTGTGCTGACCCTTATTTACGCCCGGCCAGGTGAGACGGACGAGTTGGTGTGGGGCGGCATGCTGCGCCACGATTGGCTCGCTTTCGTCTTCAAACTACTTTTCCTTGCCTCGGGGTTTATCACTACGCTCTTCACCATCGGTTGGGAATCAGTTTGGCGGAAAGGCGAGTTCTACGTTTTGTTGTTGACTTCGCTGTTAGGCATGACATTGATGGCGGCCTCTGCCGACTTGATCATGCTATTCCTGGCGATCGAAACAACCTCCATTCCGCTCTATGTCATGGCCGGCTTCATGACCAATAATGACAAGTCAACGGAATCCGGTTTCAAGTATTTGCTGTTCGGCGCGATGACCACTGCGGTAATGCTTTATGGTCTCAGCTTGCTGTATGGTCTCGCTGGCACCAGCAACATTTACGCGATGGCCGAGTCGATTGCAGCTCGGGCGATCCCGAGTCCGGTGTTGGTCGGCACGCTGCTCTTGATCCTGCTCGGCTTTGGTTTCAAGGTCGCTTTGGTGCCGCTTCATTTCTGGGCGCCTGATGTGTATGAAGGCGCACCGACACCGGTGACAGCGTTCTTGTCGACGGCGTCCAAAGCGGCGGGCTTTGCGGTGTTGGCTCGCGTCATGATCGCCGCGTTCCCCAGCATCCTGGCCGATTGGCAAACTATTATTGCCATCGCCGCTGCGCTTTCAATGATTGTTGGCAACGTCGTGGCGCTTACCCAGACAAATATCAAAAGATTGCTGGCTTATTCGTCCATTGCCCACGCGGGATATGCCTTGCTGGGTATTGCGGCTGCATCCGAGTTGGGCGTGCTCAGCGTGGTGTATTACTTTTTGGTGTACGCGGTTACCAACTTGGCTGCATTCGGAGTCGTCATCATTGTCTATCACACCACCGGCTCCGACGAAATTTCGGATTACGCTGGTCTCTCGCGCCGCTCGCCGATGCTGGCTCTCGCCATGCTGCTCGCTTTCCTGTCGCTGGCGGGCGTGCCGCCGTTGGGCGGCTTCATCGCCAAGGTTCTGGCGTTCGCCGCCGCGGTCGATGCGGGTTTTGTTTGGCTTGCAGTGCTAGGTGTGCTGAACTCAATCGTCGGTCTTTACTACTATCTCATCGTTCTCAAAGTTGTCTATTTGTTCCCGCCGAAAGATGAAAAGGCGATCCCAACTCGGCGTTCCCATGGCATTGCATTGGCCACTTCTGTGTTGTTGGTCTTGCTTTTGGGTGTCGTGCTTGCGCCCTGGTACGATTGGGCAGCGGCCAGCGCCGCCTCATTGTTTTAGTGCCTTTGACAGGGATTTGGATTGTGATATAATTCTCTAACGAAGCGAACGTGGACCCAAAAAAAACCGACCCGGCGCGCTACACACTCAACATGGCGCTGGCGGCGGTGGCCGGGCAAGTGGGCTGTCTCACTGTAGTGATCGTGGTGGCGGCAGCATTTGGCGGGCTCTGGCTGGACGGCCAATTTGGAACACGCCCGCTTTTTACTATCGGGCTGCTGTTGGCAGCGGTGCCGGTAACTCTGATTGCAATGTTTTGGCTGGTGCGACAAACAACGTCACGGATCCAATTTGAGAATGGCAAAACAAACGGAAAATCACGAGATGACCGAGACACAGACGACTAAAAAAGGTTGGTGGCGTTGGGGCGTCCATCGCTGGTTCGTCCTGCTTTTTATTATCTTGAATGTGATCGCAGTGGGAATGTACCCACCCCTTCGCCCGCACATTCAGCTTCCCGCGGAAGCGATCAGCGAAGAACCACTCTTCAATTTTATTGGGCAGCCTTTTTATTTAACCAACACGCTACTCGCTACCTTTGTGGCCGACGTTCTGCTCCTGCTGGCTGGCTTTGGCGTCTGGCGCGCCGCCCGCAGCGGTCAACTAGTTCCGCGCGGCCTTTCGGGCGCGATCGAAGCCTTTATCGAAATTCTCTATAACCTGACCGAATCCACCGCCGGCAAGTGGGCAAAGCGCATCTTCCCGTTCTTTGCGACGATCACATTGTTGGTCCTCGTGCTGAACTGGACCAGCTTGATCCCAGGCGTCGATAGCATTGGCTGGCTGGACGAGCATCACATTGAACATCCAGAGGAATGTACGTTCACTCACCTGCCGTTTGGTGCGGTAGCAGTTGGCGGTGATAACGAATGCGCAGCTGGCGTGGTCCCGTTCTTGCGCGCTGGCGCTACGGACCTGAATTTCACGTTGGCGCTTGCGCTGATAGCGGTGGTTATGACCCAGGTCATCGGTGTCTGGGCACAAGGCACAGGTTACTTCGGCAAATTCATCAACACCAAGACGCTTTTCAGCAAACCCATCTTCGGTGTGATCGACTTCGGTGTCGGCATCTTGGAATTGGTCTCTGAGTTCTCCAAAGTGCTTTCGTTCGCCTTCCGTCTTTTCGGCAACGTGTTCGCCGGCGCGGTGCTGCTGTTCGTGATCGGCACGCTGGTGCCAGTCTTCGCACAGACGCCGTTCTTGATGTTGGAATTTTTCGTCGGCGCTATTCAAGCCGTCGTTTTCGGTTTGCTGACCATGACTTTTATGGCGCAGGCAACGCAAAGCCATGGTCATGAAGAAGGCCATGAAGAAGCAGCAGCACACTAATTCGGAATTATTTATCAAAGCTACGGAGGCTATAAGTTATGGAAGGTGATTTTGTTGCTGGGGCGAAACTGATCGGAGCCGGATTGGCCATGATCGGCGCCATTGGCGCTGGTGCGGGCATCGGCATCGTGGTCAGCGGCGCGGTGCAGGCCATGGGACGCAATCCTGATTTTGCGGGCACAATTCAAACGAACATGATCTTGGGCATCGCCTTTGCCGAAGCAGTCGCCATTTATTGTTTGGTGGTTGCTCTGCTGATCCTCTTCGTTTTCTAGAATTTTTACGAAGAGAGAAAGGAGTATGCATTGGAAGCCTTAGGTATTAATCTCGGTTACTTGGTGGTGCAGATCTTTAACTTCGCCATCTTGTTGGTAGTGCTGCGCGCCTGGGTTTACAAACCCGTGCTCGGATTGCTGGAGAAGCGCCGCGAGACGATCGCGAAAGGTCTCGAGGACGCCCGCATTGCAGCTGAAGCACGCGAGAACGCTGAAAAAGAAGCAGAAAAGATCCTGAACGACGCTCGCGCCAAAGCCGCGCAGGAAGCCCGTGACGCAACTCAGCGAGCTGAGCAGCAAGCCAAGGACATTCGTTCGGCCGCGGAAGCCGTGGCTGCCAAAGCCCGCGAACAAGCGGTTGCCGAAGTGGAGCAGGAACGCGTGCGCGTGTTGAGCGATGTGCGCGGCCAGGTGGCGGCGTTAGCCGTTGCTGCGGCGCAAAAGCTGATCGGCGAATCACTGGATGCGAAGAAGCAGACCACACTGATCAACGAATTTTTCTCAGGCGTCAAGGCTGGCAAGATCACCGTACTGGAAGGCGCTGAAGTTTCAGGCTCTGGAGCCGTGGTTACATCTGCGCTGCCGCTAAGCAAAGAAGAGCAGGAAACTGTCGGAGCGCAAGTCACCAAAGCGCTGGGCGGCAAGGGTGAAGTTACCTTCCGCGTGGATCCCAATATCCTGGGTGGCTTGGTCGTGCGTGTCGGTGACAAAGTGCTGGATGGCTCCGTTTCCGGACAGCTCGGCGCACTCGGTCAAAGTTTGAAATAAGCTAGTCTCCGAATCAATAAAGACGCCCGACTTTGCGGGCGTCTTTTTGTTATAGTCTGCCCCTGCATGCCAAGGCTAAACGAGTTACTAGAAGGTTTTCCTGCTAAAGGGGTGGTGCCAGACGTCGAGGTGACGGGGATTGCCATCGATTCGCGTGAAGTAAAACCTGGCGATGTGTTCTTCGCCGTTGTGCAAGGTGTAGACCGCTATAAATTTCTCGACCAAGTAGTCGAGCGTGGGGCGGCCGCAGTTGTCGGGGAACGGGCCGGCATCGATCTAAGCATCCCTCATATCGAGGTAGCCGACACGCGGGCGGCGCTTGCGCATATTTCCGCAGCCTTCTACGGCTTCCCGGCCCGCGAACTGACGCTGATCGGAGTGACTGGGACGGACGGCAAGACCACCACCTCCAACTTTATTTATCACATCCTGCAAGCAGCAGGCCACCCAACCGGAATGATCAGCACGGTAAACGCCCAGATCGGCAACGAGGTCTTGGACACTGGCTTCCATGTCACCACGCCTGAATCTTTTGACACCCAGCGCTATTTGCGCCAAATGGTCGATGCAGGGCTTACCCACGCGGTGCTTGAAATGACCTCGATCGGCTTGGCCCAGCAGCGTGGCGCTCGCCCGATGGAATTCGATATTGCGGTGGTGACCAACATCACCCACGAGCATCTCAATGACCATGGAACCTACGAGGCTTATTTCGATGCGAAGGCCCTTCTTTTTGAAGGGCTGAGCAAACCCTTTGAGAAAAAAAGCTTGGTTGAACGCTTAGCTGTTTTGAATCGTGACGACAAATCCTATGCCGGACTCGTCAAACGAAGCCAAGTGAAACAAGCATCTTACGGAGTTGATGCAAGCGCAGATCTGCGCGCAATCAATATAGCCAATCATCCGGACGAACTGAGCTTTACTGTTCAGGGTTATGGTCTTGAATTCTCGATCAAGACAAAGATGTTCGGGGAATACAACGTATCCAACTCGATTGCCGCCATCGGCGCGACAGTCGTGGGTTTGGGTATCGATCCAAAACATGCCCAAGCGGGCATAGCGGCTTTGGAAGAGGTACCCGGCCGCATGGAGCGCATCGACATGGGCCAGGATTTCACCACGATCGTGGATTTTGCTCATACCCCGAACGCGCTCAAATCCGCCCTCGAAGCTGGGCGTCACTTTACCAAGGGCAAAGTAATCGCCGTTTTCGGTTCGGCGGGCTTACGCGACAAGGCCAAGCGGCGCATGATGGCCGAGGTCGGCGCTGAGGTGGCCGACATTAATGTGCTCACTGCTGAGGACCCGCGCACCGAATCGCTTGAAGAAATCTTACAAGAGATGGCTGACGGCGCGCGCGGTAAGGGAGCGGCAGAGGGCGAAAAATTTTGGCGCGTTCCCGACCGTGGGGCCGCTATTTCCTTCGCTTTGCTGCAAGCTAAACCCGGTGATCTTGTCCTGGTCCTTGGCAAAGGACACGAACAATCTATGTGTTTCGGCGAAACAGAATATCCATGGGATGACCGCGTCGCATTGCGCGCTGCTCTGGCCGAATACATGGGTGTGGATGGACCGCAAATGCCGAAGCTGCCTACATCGGGGTCATGATGACTGAGTTCTTGAGAATTTTCCTCCCTGTTTACTTTTTAGTTTTCATCGCTGCCGCATTCGGTTACCGCATTTACATCACCTGGAAGCGTACAGGCTTGAAGCCTTATTTCCTGGGAAAGCCTGATAGCGTCCACGGGATCATGGGAGTCTTGCTAATCATAGGAGTCCTTTCATGCCTTGCAGTGGCGCTGATTTACTCCTTTTCGCCTTTGCTCTACCAATCATTTGGTCCAATCGCAGCTATGCAGCGAACCGATCTGAATCTTTTAGGGATGTTTCTTTTGCTGGTTTCATTGGCATGGATAGTGACCGCCCAAGCTCAAATGGGGGCTTCGTGGCGCATTGGCGTTGACGAAAACCAAAAGACGGACCTGGTAACTACCGGCGTGTTTCGTTTCTCGCGCAATCCGATCTATCTTGGAATGGCAGTTACGCTGATAGGCTTGTTCCTTGTCCTGCCCACTTCCATGACGTTGAGCTTGCTCATTGGTGGCATTGCGACCATCCATTTACAGATATTGCTCGAGGAGCAGTATCTGCAAAAAAAACACGGGCAGGCATTTGTGACCTACACAAAGAAGGTGCGCCGCTGGATCTAGAGTTTCCCGGGGAATAGCTTAGTTTTCTTAATCTAAATTAACAGCAAAACAAGCGCTTACAAGGTAAAAACTGTCTTCTGATTGAGGTTCAGTCAATGAAGAAAATCTTCCTTTTAGCTCTCATTGTTTTAGTCATTGCCTCCGGCTTTGCTGCCGCTCCTATGGGGACCCAATCGAAGGCGTACACAGCTGCGTGCGTTGATACCCCCAAGGATAAAAAATTTCCGCGCTTCGCCCGTTTGATGCACGATTATCAATGGATGGAGTGGCCTTCGCGCATGCAGGATCCGGAATGGCACACTGGCTTCTATCTCGACTGGTATCCGCAGACCGTCCAGCTGTGGCCCAAACCCAAGGGCGGCGACGGCAAGATTCCTTACAGCCGCGATTGGTTGGAATATTTGCGGGATCTGCAGCCGAATGACAGCACCGCTGTCTGGCTTGCGCGCATCTCGGCTGGGCTCTTCAACCGCGGCCAAGCGGATATTCCGATCTTGAACTTGGATCAACTTCAAGGTCAGGCCGTTGCTCAGAATATCTCCGCAGGCGGAAACGTCGTGAGAGTTCTGCAAGTGCGGAACGGTTCCGCGTTAATAGAAACACTTTTCTATAAAAAGACTCCGCCCAGCACTTCAGCAGTGAACTACCAGAAGACTCCATGGCTGGTAAGCAAATTTACGTCCATCTCGATTGACGGTGAGATCGGGAATGCCGGCGGTATCGATGTTTACTTCCCGCTGCTGTCAAAAGACAAGGCCGGCTCCTGGGTCGACATGGCTCGAGTCGAATATTTCCCAAGACTGCCGGTTTGCGTCACCGTCAAATCTGAACGTAACGTGCTAGCTGGGGCGAGTTTTGGTTCCCAAGTGGTAGGGACCTTAAGCCAGGGCACGGTGGTCGCTATCCTGGAGTACATGCCGCAGGGCAGCAACGTATGGGGAAGAACCAACCAGGGCTGGATCCTGCTCGAATACTTAGTCGATGGCGCCCCCGTCTATCCGA
>JANWHN010000082.1 GCA_025450445.1 Anaerolineales bacterium
CGTGAAGCCGAGCGTGTAGTTGCCGCGCCCGTCAAATGCATCCGGTGAAATGCCTCGGAAGTCACGCACACGGGGCAGAGCAATATTGACCAGGCGGTCGAAGAACGACCACATTTTCTCGCCACGTAGAGTTACTTTCACGCCGATGGCACGGCCCTGGCGCAGTTTGAAGTTGGCAATGTCTTTACGCGCCTTGGTGACGACAGGCTTCTGGCCAGTGATGATGGTCAAGTCTTCCACTGCACCATCCAGCGCCTTGGCTTCATCCATGGCTTTGCCAACGCCCACGTTTAATATGATCTTTTCCATCCGCGGCACTTCCATAACATTGTCCAGTCCCAGTGTCTTTTGCAAGGCTAGGACAATTTCCTTTTGGTACCGCTCTTTTAAGTGATGCGCCATTCAATAACTCCTAGTCGATCTGCTTTCCGCAGTTCTTGCAAACGCGGTGCACTGTGCCGTCTTCATCGCGCACGATGCTGACGCGCGCCGCTTTACTGCATTTCGGACAAACCAATTGCACATTCGATGCGTTCAAAGGCGCAGCGAACTCGATGATGCCTGGGTTTAACTGGCGGCCCTGGGTCTGCACGGCGCGCTGGTGCTTCTTGCGAATGTTCACGCCTTGCACGACCAATCGGCCGTCCTTTGGCAGGACTTTCACAACCTCGCCACGCTTGCCCATATCAATTTCTCGACCGGTAATCACCTCCACCGTGTCGCCTTTTCGGATCTTCTGCTTCAACATATCTCTTCCTTCTACAATACTTCCGGGGCCAGTGACACAATCCGCATGAAGCCCTTATCGCGCAGCTCGCGCGCCACCGGCCCAAAGATGCGCGTGCCGCGCGGGTTCGTGGTGGTGCCTTCCAGGATCACTGCAGCGTTATCGTCGAAGCGGATGTAAGAACCGTCTTCGCGGCGCCATTCCTTAGCCACGCGCACGACTACGGCGCGAACCACTTCACTCTTTTTGATCGCGCCCTGGGGGATGGCGCTCTTTACGGTGGCAGTCACAATGTCACCGATGGAACCATAGCGGCGCCCGGTGCCACCCTGAACTTGAATGACCAGGAGCTCTTTTGCTCCGGTGTTGTCCGCAACCTTCATCCGTGATTCTTGTTGGATCATGATCCATCTCCAGTTGCGGCTTTCTCTTCTTTTTCGACTACAGGAGCCGAGGTCACATCTTCCTGGACCTTGCTCTTGAGGATCTCTTGCACAACCCAGCGCTTGGTCTTGGAAAGCGGTCGGCTTTCAACCACGCGTACCTGGTCGCCTACCTTGCAGCCCAGCTCATCGTGTGCGATCAGCTTGTGCTGTGATTCGACAACCTTGCCATACAGCGGGTGGCGAAATGCCTGGGTGGTGCGAACCACCACGGTCTTCTGCATTTTGTTGCTGGTCACGACGCCTTCAATTAGGCGACGGGTGTTAGCGGTCATACTTCACCTTCTGTCTTCTTTTCGCTGCGCTTTTCGCGGAGCACCGTCAGCAACTGGGCGATCTTGTGCCGGGTGCTGCTCGGTAGGTTCTGGTCCTTCAGTTCGCCAGAAGCCTTTTGAAAGCGCATGCGCATCAATTGCTCGCGGGCATCGTCCAGTTCTTCCTGGACTTTTTCCACGCTCAAATCTCGAAAATCTTTTGCCTTAGTCTGTTTCATTCTTACTCGCTCAAAAATTCAGTGCGCCCAACGATCTTGGTGCGGATGGGCAGTTTGGCTGCAGCCAGGGTCAAAGCCTTGTTGGCCACTTCAATGGGCATACCAGCCACTTCAAATAGGATGCGGCCCGGCTTGATCACGGCTGCGTAAAACTCAACCGAACCCTTACCTTTACCCATGCGCGTTTCAGCGGCCCGTTTGGTGATCGGCTTGTCGGGAAAGACACGGATCCACACTTTGCCGCGGCGGCGAGCCTCGCGCACGATAGCGCGGCGGCAGGCTTCCAGCTGGCGGGCCGAGATCCAGGCCGGTTCCATGGCCTGCAAACCATATTCACCGTAATGCACTTCGGCGCCGCGTCCGGCTTTGCCGCGCATGCGACCGCGGTGCATCTTGGGGAATTTGAAACGCTTTGGCATCAACATAAAATCAGTCCTTAATCAGTCAGCGTACTATTCGCTAACGTACACGCCTTCACTCTTTTCGGGCTCTTGCTCAGCCTCAGGCTTGCTTTCGCCACGGTATACCCACACCTTCACCCCGATAGCGCTGTATTGGGTGTGAGCGGTGGTCACTGCGTAATCAATATCGGCACGCAAAGTGTGCAACGGCACGCGGCCATCACGCATCCACACTCGCCGAGACATGTCAGATCCACCCAAGCGGCCTGCCACTTCGACCTTGATGCCTGCAGCGCCTGCGCGCATGGTCTGCTGCAAAGCGCGGTTGAGCGCGCGGCGGTAACTAATGCGGCGCTCGAGCTGGTCAGCGATGTTGACCGCAACCAGTTTGGCATCCATGTCGGGGTCCTTGATCTCTTTGATATCCAATTCGATCTTGATCCCGACGAGGGCTTCCATCGCCTTGCGGATCTCCTTCACATTCTCGCCCTTTTTGCCGATCAAAATACCGGGCTTGGCGGTGTGCACAGAGATCTTTACATTGCCAGGAAAGCGCTCGATCTCGATCTTCGAGATGCCGGCGCGCGGAGCCTTATCGTGCACCAGTTTGCGAATAGCAAAATCTTGGTGCAAGCGATCGACATATTCCTTGCCCTCAGCGAACCAACGACCTTCCCAGGTCTTGTTGATCTTGAGGCGGAAACCAATTGGGTGAACTTTACGTCCCATAATTCTCCTGACCTATTTATCCGCAGCTGATTTCTCAGCTTTTGACGCCTTGGCGGCCTTCTTCGGTTTGGCGGCCGCTGCCGGTTTGTCGGCAGCTTGTGAAGCTTTGGCCGATTGGGCGGCCGCTTGTGCTGCAGTCAATTCGCGTTCGCGCAACACGACGGTTACGTGCGAACGACGGCGCAGCCAGGGCTTGAAACGCCCGCGGGCGCCGAAGCGGCGCCACTTGCGCGTTGGGGCTTCATCCGCCGTGATGGCGTGCACGTACAGATCATTGATCCCGAGGCCCACAGTCTTTTCAGCATTGGCAACCGCGGAGGACACCAATTTGGACAACGGGTGCGCCGGCTTGCTGGGCTCGAACTTGAGAATGTTCAAGGCCTCCTGAGCCGATTTGCCGCGGATCAGATCAACCACTAAGCGCAGTTTCTGCGCTGAGATGGCGATGTCATAAGAGTGGGCGCGAATATCAGTAGCCATCGTTATTCAGCGGCGGGCGTTGCTGCTTCGCCACCGATCTCAACTTTCTTTTCACTCACATGCCCGCGAAAAGTGCGCGTTGGCGCAAATTCGCCCAAGCGGTGCCCGACCATGTTCTCGGTAATGTAGATTGGCACGTGGCGGCGACCATCATGGACGGCAATCGTGTGGCCCACCATCTGCGGGAAGATCTGGCTAGCCCGGCTCCAGGTGCGCAACACTTTCTTTTCCTTACGCTCGTTCATTGCTTCGATTCTCTTGAGGAGTTTCGGATCAACGAAAGGGCCTTTTTTTAATGAACGTCCCATAGCAATATCTCCAAAAGCCGGTTAACGGCGCTTTCCACGGCTGCGCGAGCGCAAAATAAATTTGCTTGATCGCTTGTTCAAACGAGTTTTCTTACCCTTGGTCGGCTTGCCCCAAGGAGTCTTCGGGCTCGGCATACCTGCAGGCTGGCGGCCTTCACCACCACCATGCGGATGGTCACGCGGGGTCATGGCAGTACCACGCACAGTCGGGCGGATGCCCATGTGGCGCTTGCGGCCAGCCTTGCCCAATTTCACGTTGCCGTGGTCAGCATTGCCGATCTGGCCAACCGTGGCGTAACAGGTCAAGTGCACCAGCCGAATTTCTCCGGAGGGCATACGCACCTGAGCAAAATCGCCTTCTTTAGCAACCAACTGCGCAGAAGTGCCGGCAGAGCGAACCAGCTGGCCGCCCTTGCCTTCCTTCAGTTCAATGTTGTGAATGAAGGTGCCCGGTGGGATGCTGCCCAGAGGCAGTGAATTGCCGTTAGCAACATCGGCCGTCGGTCCAGACAGCACTTGCTGGCCAACGGTCAGGCCGAGCGGGGCAACGATGTAGCGCTTGACCCCATCGGCATAATGCAATAACGCCAGGTAGGCGGTCCGGTTCGGGTCGTACTCGATTGCCGCCACCTTGGCTGGGATCGTGTGCTTGTCGCGACGGAAATCGACAATCCGCAGCTGCTGCTTGTGCCCGCCGCCACGATGACGAACCGTCACCTTGCCGCGGAAATTGCGTCCGCCGTGTTCGCTCTTCTTCGCGATCAGCGAGCGTTCCGGCTTGGACTTTGTTATTTCCTCGAACGTGTAGCCGGTTGTCCCGCGGCGGCTTGGGGTTGTTGGCTTATAACTCTTGATTGCCATTACTTCACACCTTCAAATAATTCGATCTTCTGCCCGGGTTGCAGGGTGATGATCGCTTTCTTATATCCGCTGCGGCGCACGCGCACTTGCCGGTTCTGCCGGCGAGTTCGCTTGGGAGCCGCGTTGATCACATTCACTCGCACCACTTTGACTTCAAACAAAAACTCGACTGCATCTTTGATCATTGCCTTGGTTGCATCGTCTGCAACTTCGAACGCGATCTGGTTCAGCTTGCTGCTGAGATAGTTGGACTTCTCAGTGATCAGGGGTCGGCGTAAAATGTCGTAAACAGTTGTCATATCGGCGCCTAACCCAGGTGGCTTTCGATGGCTTTGATCGCGTCGACCGGCAAGATCAATTTGTCGTAGGTCAGCAGGTCGCGAATATTCAAATAGTTCGCCAGCAGCATCTTGAATGCGGGCATGTTGCGCCCGGCACGCTGGACCTTGGCGTAGTTGTCATCTTTTTGTCCGACCACCAAGAGCACGCTGCCACCCTTGCCCGCAAGGTTGTTCACTGCGGCGGCCACATGTTTGGTCTTCGGCTCATCCAGCCCGAATGCATCCACCAGCATGATCTCTTTGCCCGCCAACTTCGCCGAGAGCGCTGAGCGAAGAGCAGCCTTGCGCATCTTAAGCGGCATATCCTGAGCAAAGCTCTTGGGCCGCGGGGTGTGCACACGCCCACCGCCCACCCACTGCGGCGAACGGATGGAACCCTGGCGTGCATTGCCGGTGCCCTTTTGCGACCACGGCTTGCGTCCGCCGCCGCGCACTTCGGCGCGGGTCAGCGTGTTACGCGTGCCCAAGTGTGCATTCGCCATCTGGCGTGTGTACGCCTGGTGCATGAGATCGTTATTGATCTCGACTTCGAAGATAGAGGCAGGCAACTCGGCCTGTTTCTCCAGCTTCTTGCCTTGAATGTTGTAGACGTCTAGTTTCATTTTTTATTTTCCGCAAAAATAAGAGGCCTGCGATTAAGCTTTGCGGGCCTCCCGAATGCTGACCACTGATCCTTTACCGCCTGCAACCGCTCCATGCAGACCGAGCAAGTTATTTTCGGTGTCAATAAAAGCGACACGCAAATTCATCGCGGTCACTTTGCGCACACCCATGTGTCCGGGCATTCGCTTGCCTTTGAATACACGGCCGGGGAATGTGTTGGCGCCGATGGAGCCGACCGCGCGCTGGCGATCAGACTGGCCGTGCGTGCTAGGCCCTCCATGGAAACCATGGCGCTTCATCCCGCCCGCGAAACCCTTGCCTTTGCTAATACCGATCACATCCACGTGGTCCCCAACCTGGAAATTTTGGACAGTGACTGTTTCGCCCTCTTTGACCTCCACCTGTTTAGCGCGAAATTCGCGCACATGGCGCAGCAACGGGGCTTTCACGCGTTCCAAATGGCCGCGCTCACCACCGCTGAGGTGCTTGGCTTTGGCTGCTCCAAATGCCAGTTGCACCGCGCTGTAGCCTTCTTGATCCGGGCGACGGATCTGGGTTACAACACAAGGCCCAGCTTCGATGAGAGTAACAGGGACAGCGAGTCCCTTCTCGTCGAAAATCTGGGTCATGCCGATTTTCTTGCCAATCAGCCCTTTGAACATCTCGATTGTTTCTCCTAGTTTCTGAGACTGTCGGTCTGGGCTAGACCGCATCATCTCGCAGTAGCGTGGTCAGCTGCCAATTTGGGAACCTGCGGCTCCCTGGCCTCGGCGGCTCTGACGCTACCCACAAAACGCGGCTTTGATTTTGCGTTTTGTTTTTGTGCTGCCTTACGTAGGCAACGGGCTACTATACCAGACGGTGAGTTCTTCGTCTACCTTTAGATCTTGATCTCGATATCCACACCGGCCGGCAGGTTCAAGCGCATCAGCATATCGATGGTTTTTGAATCTGGCTCGATGACGTCGATCAA
>JANWHN010000083.1 GCA_025450445.1 Anaerolineales bacterium
AGAGCGACCAACACCAGCAGCGAGCCAACGAATGGTTTCCAGATCGCCCGACCCAGCGTGCGCGCTGTCGAGGCGCGCCAAGCTGACAACGGTGCGACGCCCATTAGCAGAAGCAAAGCTGCCCATATTGGTCCGGTTGCTCGTTCGTAGAAAATCGGACCAACGGTGATCGTTTGCCCGGTGAAGACTTCGCTGATAAGTGGAAAGATCACACCCCAGAAGCAGATGACGAGGATGCTAATGAAGAGAAAGTTGTTTAATAGAAAGAGCGCTTCGCGCGAGAGAAGCGAGGTCATCTCGGTTTCCGATTTCAACATCGGCCACCTGCGCAGTAGTAAGGCAAGCGCGGCGACCAAGGTGACGGCAATGAAGATGAAGAACATCGGCCCGATTGCACTTTGGGCAAAAGCGTGCACAGACGAAAGCACACCAGAACGCGTGAGGAAGGTCCCGAAAATAACCAAATCGTAGGTCAGGATGATGAGGAGCATGTTCCAGGTCTTGAACAAGTTGCGCTTCTCCTGCAGCATGACCGAATGCAAAAACGCGGTGCCAGCGAGCCAAGGCATAAAGGCGGCGATCTCAACCGGATCCCAGCCCCAATAGCCTCCCCAGCCGAGCACGTCATAGGCCCAGCGGCTGCCGAGGAGCAGGCCCAGAGAAAGGAACAACCAGGCCCAAAGCGTCCAGCGGCGGGTCAGGCGGATCCAGCGGTCGTCGCTTCGGCCTGTAACCAGCGCGGCGATAGCGAATGCAAACGGGATCACAAAGGATACGAAGCCGAGATAAAGCATCGGCGGATGAATGATCATGCCGGGATGGCGCAAGAGCGGATTAAGGCCGTTGCCATCGAATGGAATGAAGGGTAGCGCGCCGACTGGCTGCCACATAGCGGTCCAAACCGTGCCGGTTACGCCCTGCCACAGGCGAACGAATGGATTTTCAAAAAAGATGACGAGAGAAAGGAAGAATGCCAGGGTCAACAAGCAAACGATGATGACCCACGGCTGCAGATCTCGATCGCGGCGCCAATCGCGGAACATGACCGCAGAGGTGAGGGCCGACATCAGCCACGACCAAAAGAGCAACGACCCTGCCTGCCCCCCCCACAGGGCGGTGGCGCGCAGGTAAAGCGGCATGCTGTAACTTGTGACGCTTGCTACATATTCCATTTGGAGATCGAGATTGACTAGCGAAACGACAAGGCTGCCAGCGGCAACTGTCAGGAGAGGAAACGTCAGCAGGGTTGCGGCGCGGGCGCTAGCGATCCAAGCGGCGATGCCGCGGCGTTGGCCTAAGAACGCGGCCGCGCTGCCATACAGCGCCAGCACGAATGCGATGACCAGCGCAAAAAAACCTAGATCAGCAAGCATGTGGAGTTAAGGGACTAGCCCTCAACCTGGCCGGGCAGAGCTTCCTCATAGCGGGTCGGGCAGCGCAAAAGCAGTTCGTTAGCATGGAAGACGCCATCGGCGCCCAGCTCGCCGCTCACGATAGCTTCGGCGGCATGCTTAAGCAGATCAGGCTTTACGCCAATGTAACTGATCTGGACTTGATTGCGGGTCGGGTCGGCGACAGCTGCATCGAGGGCGGCGGCCAAACCGCCGTCGTCGTTGATCAATTGCGTGTCGGCCGAAATGTGCACGACTGTGAAGGTCAGGGTCAGAGTTTCGGGGTCGTATTCGATGGTGTCGCCGAGGACGGCGCCAGCCAGCCGGACCGGTTTGCCGACTGCGTCAGAACCGCGGGCTTTGAGTTCGTCCACGGTGTAGAAAAATTGAGCGCCAGCCAATGTGGAAGTGACGATCAGCCAAATGACGACCGCAATGATGACGATACCGCCAATCAGGAACTTGCGGCGGGCTGGATTGGCTGCGGTTGGTTGGGAGAGTTTTCGGGTTTGGGCTACGCTGCTCATGTGAACAATCTCACTTACGCGAGATTATACCGTTTATGACTTTACCGCCTACGCCTACTCAATCGCCTTCCGCAATTTCGCGGCCAGCTGCCCAAAGCTCTTTGAATATCGCAGGGTAGGTTTGCGGGGACGAGCGAGGCCTATTGGCGTATCTACTTTAATTCGTGCAGGACGCGAGCTCAAAACCAGGACTCTGTCCGCCAGATAAACTGCTTCATTAATGTCATGAGTGACCATGACGATGGTCTTGTGCTCAAGGTTCCAGATGCGTAGCAATTCTTCGCCCATGCGTTCGCGGGTGATTGCATCAAGCGAACCGAAAGGCTCGTCCATCAGCAAGACGTCCGGCTCCTGGATCAAGGCACGGCCGATGGCAACCCGTTGTGCCATGCCGCCGGACAGTTCGGCGGGCAGGCTTTGCGAGAAACGGCTCAGCCCAACTACTCCAAGCATTTTCTTTATGCGAGATTCGGATGCGCCATTTTCGGAGACATTTACCTCCAAAGGCAAGCCGACGTTTTGGCTAACAGTACGCCAGGGCATTAAGTTGGCATCCTGAAAGACCAGACCCACACCATGTTGCGGTCCTAAAACAGGTGCGCCATTTAGCTTTACGAACCCAGATTTCGCGGGCAAAAGCCCGGCTAGAACTCGGAGGAGCGTTGATTTGCCGGAGCCGGATGGACCGAGGATGCAAACAAACTGGCCGCGCTGTAGGGTGAAAGAAATTCTCTCTAGGACGCACAGTTCACCCCCGCGGTCCCGATAAGCCGCGCTTAGATCTTTTACCTCAAGCAGCGGCGCAGCTTTTTTGCTCATTCAGGCAAATAGTCGTTCGTGTAAGCGGCGTTAAGGTCCAGGCGTTGTGTGATCAAGCCCATTGCCAGCAGGGTGGCTTGCATATTCTCCCAAGCGACTGATTCCGAAAACCCGGGTGGATCTGAATGCCAGGATTCCATCGATAAAGCTAAGACTTCTTTTTGTACCGCTTCGCCAGCCCCAGCCAAATTCTCTACGTAGGCTTTACTGATCTCGAAAGCTGCATCCGGGTTTGCAAGTGTATCTGTAAGGCCATGCAGGAATGCTTCGACGAATGCGCGTACTTGCTCCGGATGTTCGGTGAGCATATTTTCGTTGGTCATGATGCCATTGGAAGCCAACTCAACATAATCAGCTACACGGATCAAGTTCACGTCGTAACCTTGGGCTTCTAGTTGAACTGGCTCATTACTTACAAACCCGACCACAGCTTCTTCTTGATCCGCGGCGAGGGATTGCACCTGGTTGAAGCCAATCGAATCGAGGGTCACGTCTTCCTCAGCAATCCCATTTGCAGCTAGCAAAGCGCGTAGCGCAATGTAGTTGCCTCCGAAGAGTCCAGGCAATCCAATCCGCCTGCCGACCAAGTCCTGTGGACTGGCAATTCCGCTCTCTGTTTTGGCGATCACGGCGACCGGGCTGCCCTCGTACCAGGCGGCGACGTAAACAACTGGCAGATCCTGGGCGCGGGCAAGCAAAACCTGTTCGGCGGAAACAATTGCAAACGGAACCTCGCCTGCGCCAACCAGGGCGACGCCATCAGTTTCGAAAGCATAGTCGAATTCGATCTCAAAGCCAGCATCGGCAAAATAGCCCCGCTCCACAGCCACGTAAAAAGGCGCGTATTGGATATTTGGGATGTAGCCCATCGGCAAGCGAATGGTTTGCAATTCGCCCGGATTCGTGGGAGCAGGCTGACACGCCGAAAGGAGCACAGCGGCAAAGATTAATAGTAAGATTTTTCTAGTCATAGATCTAAGTCCTATTTCCGTTTACGCGCTGCCACCACAGCAGGCGAGATTCGAGCAGGACAACCAACCCATACAAAACAAGGGCAGTCGCGATAAGAGTGAAGACAGCCACGAAAACCAAGGCGGTGTCATATTCGCCACGGCCGACATTGATCAGGAAACCTAAGCCGCGGTCCGCGCCGACGAATTCCCCAACGACCGCGCCGATGACCGAGAGCGTGGCGCCGATACGCAGGCCTGCGAGAAAAACAGGTAGCGCGGCGGGCAACTCTAGAAGCCGCAGTGTTTGCCAACGGCTGGCGCGCAGGGAGCGCATCAGGTCGCGCAGATCTTGCGGCACGCTGTGCAAACCGACGATCGTGTTAATTAGTACTGGAAAGAAAACGATGAGAGCGCAGATCAAAACCTTGGAGAGCAGACCAGGACCAAACCAAATCACCAATAAAGGGGCGATGGCAACTATGGGAATCGATTGGCTGGCGACCACATACGGAGCCAGCGCTCGCTCGAGGCGGCGGGACTTGGCAAGGGCGTAGCCAAGAAGGCTGGCCGCACCAACCCCAACTAGCAGACCCAACAACACTTCTTGCAATGTCACCCACATGTGGCGAGCCAGGCTCCCGTCTGCGAGGGCGCGCAGAAACCGCTCCCAGACTTGGCCCGGCGAAGGCAGGATAAATGCGGGCAGATCGGCGATGGCGACGATTGCCAGCCAAATGGCCAGAGCGACTGAAAGAGAAACAACCAGCAGCGTCGCGCTTTGCAGCGCACGATTATTTGTAAATCTAGACCTGCGTTTCGCCATCGTTGGGCAATAAAAAATGCCCCGTCTCCTTGAATCAGAATCGGGGCAGGCGCGCGCAAATGCGGGCTTAGAGCTTGCGCTAAGCGCAAGCTCTGCGGAGTCTTCAGTTCTCCGCATCTTCTTTCATCCGGACTATACCGTCGGCCCCGGAGTTTCACCGGATCATGCGCTCGTGACGAACGCTCGCGGGCTCTACCGCCGATCGGGAATATACAGTCGGAATTTCACCGACCTAGAGGAGTTCGCTTCTTCTACGAACTCCATTAGCTGATGCGAAGCATCAGCGTAGCACCCTGCCCCGAAGATTATTTAGTTGTCAGTTGATTATACAACGCCCGCGAATTACTTGCTTCCGTGCGCGCCGCTTTCGACCTTTTCCAGGTCGGCGAGCGTTTGGGATACGTATTGTTCGGCGAGGAGGAGATTATCGCCGGCCCGCTTGATGACGCTCAGGATGGTGCTCATCTTGGAGACTTCTTCAAGCTGCTCGTTGACGAACCACCCTAGAAATTCCTGAGCGATGTAGTCTTTTTCTGCTACCGCAATGCCCATGAGGTTATTTATGAGGGTGGTGACCTCTTCCTCCCACTTGAGGGCGGAGGCAACCGCATCTTCGGCGGATTTGAAGTCGGGCGGCGCGGCAGCGATGGCGGGAACAGCGATCTTACCGCCCGCATCGAGGACGTAGCGCACGAGCTTCATGGCGTGAGCGATCTCTTCATCGGCTTGGGCGAAGAAGAGCTTGCCGAACATGAGCATATTGCCGGCGGTGAAATATGAGGCGATATTGACATATTGCATCGCGGCGCCAAATTCCCGCCCGACCTGCTCATTGATTGCTTTTTCTAGTGTTTTGCTGATCAACATAGTTACCTTCTTTCTATTTGCCCGGTTAACTCCCTTGATCTTTTACTGTAAAAGTTATTGCTCCAAAAAACAGGGCTTAAGGGAGTAGCAATAACTTGCAGGCTTAAACATCGTCTATAGCATTACCTTCAACGACCTCGCCGATCTGCCAAGCTGGCTGATCCAGCTCGGCGGCTCGGGCGGCAAAAGCAGCCGCCTTAGCGACGGGAACCGCTAGCAGCAAACCGCCGCTGGTTTGGGCGTCAAAAAGCAAGGTCTGCTCCCATTTTTGCAGCTTATCAGAAAAGTTAACGTGCGGGCCGTAAAACTTGCGATTGTCAAGGGACCCGCCGGGGAAAGTGCCCTGCTCAGCGTACTTGCGAGCGGCGGAAGTGAACGGCACGGCTTCGAAATTGATCTTGATGCCGACGCCTGCCCCCTTAGCCATTTCCCAACTATGGCCCAAGAGACCGAAGCCGGTGATGTCCGTCCCCCCGCGCAATTCAAACTCGAGGGCGAGCTCGGAAGCAGTTTTGTTGAGGCGGCGCATCCAGCCAACGACTTCAGCTTCTTCTTCCGTCGAGGCAAGCTCGCGCTTGACAGCCGTATTGGTGACGCCGAAGCCGAGCGGCTTGGTGAGGAATAATTTGTCGCCAACCTTAGCACCTTGTTTGCTAATCGCTTTTTTCGGATCGACGAAGCCGATTGCTACGAGTCCGTATTTGGGCTCTTCATCTTGAATTGTGTGTCCGCCAGCGACTACGACGCCTGCCTCTTTGGCTTTCTCAGCCCCACCGCGCAGGATCGCGGTACCGATCTCAGTGGGCAGATCTTTTGGCAGGGTTGCGATATTCAATGCAAGGAACGGCTTGCCACCCATGGCGTAGACATCAGATAGGGCATTCGCCGCGGCAATGGCGCCAAAATCGTATGGGTCGTCGACGACTGGGGTGAAGAAATCGGTCGTGACGACGAGGGCGCGGTTATCGTCAAGTCGCCAGACGGCCGCATCGTCGGGTTGGCCGAGGCCAACTAGAAGGTCGGGCGTGTCGAGCGGATCAAAGATGCCTTGAAGTGGTTTAAGCAGTTCGGCAAGCGTTTCGGCTTTGAGTTTCGCAGCGCAGCCAGCGCAAACAGCCATGCTGGTGAGGCGGATCTGCCTTTCGGGGCGGGTCTGGAGTGTTGCCATTGAGGAAATTATCTCATTAAGG
The DNA here is from genome assembly GCA_025450445.1 of Anaerolineales bacterium. Lineage (GTDB taxonomy): Bacteria > Chloroflexota > Anaerolineae > Anaerolineales > UBA11579 > JAMCZK01. The sequence continues at coordinate 6,571 of JANWHN010000083.1, forward strand.
AAGCGGGGCGTGCGGAACAGGGCGG
>JANWHN010000084.1 GCA_025450445.1 Anaerolineales bacterium
CCGTGCGGGATGAAATCGTGCGTCTCTCGGCGCGCAATTCGCAGCAGCAACAACAGCCGGAAGAAGCCCCCGTTACCAAGCCGGGCCGGGATGGCAAGAAACCCAGCCGCAAGCCGAGCCGCGGCAAACAGCCCAAACCAGCAGCGCAAAAAGCTCCACGCCCCGAAGCACCGCCAAAGGCAGAAGGCGCGCCGCATACCGGCGTCGAAGTGGTTGGGATGGAAGAGCGTAACGGTGTGCCGTACTACACGGTACGCGATCTGCGCAACGGGATGGTGGTGAACAACGTCACCGAGAAATCGGCGCGCAAACTGTGGCATTACGCGATCAAGGAATTTGCGGCACTGCCAAAAGATCTGGCCAAGGCGAACGTGGATTGGCGCGGTGATGTGGGTTTACTAAAGCAATACAGCCAGCACCAGCAAACTCGCTACGACGTACTCCAGCGCGTGAATGGCGAAGTCCGATATTACTTCGGCGTGACCGAGGACGGCATCCACGGCGATTGGCGCCAGTTTGTGGCCAGCGAAGAACCGGCGGCCGGGCCGGTATAGACTTAATCACAACAAAAAACAGAGGCGCAGCGCGCCTCTGTTTTATCTAACTTAGCCGCGTTTTTTCTTGGGGTCCTGCAAAAATCCGGCGATAAATATCAGTAGGAAACCGAGACCAGCGACCATAGTGCCAAGGCGCATTTCAGTTACGTCGCTCCTGTTTGCATTTAAAGCGACGGCGCCATAGAGGAAAGCCGCCAAACCAGTGCCGCCCGCCAATAGATGCGCCCAGCGGCTGACAACAAAGATGGCTGCAATCGCCGCCACGATGCATACGAGGATAAGCAACTTCAAGCCGGGAGCTTCTTCGATGCGCAGCAAGATACAGCGCCGGTTAGAGGCACGTTTCCGCAGCTAGCCAATGGCAGCGCAAGCAGCGCAAAAAGGGCAATCACCGACCCGACGCGAGTCAAGGTTTTTCTATTCATCATGTCACCTCTTCTTCTTGGGTAGCTAACGAAGAAAAAAGCTGTACGTGCCGAGCTGGGTGAGAAACGGACCTAGTTACTGACTGTGACCTTAATCTCGCCCCCTACCGTGCCAGATTCGCCAAAGCAACTCACTTGATAGCTTCCAGTCCCCAGGAGGGCACCGAACGTTGGATCGGAGAGCGAGAATAACGCGTGGGCTTTGCCGTCTTCAAAATACGCGCTGCCGGAAATTGGCGAGACAAAAACGATTAAGCCGTCGGAATTGCGGAAGCGCAAATTGCTTATCTTGCCAAGCCAGGTGGCGGAAAAAGTTGAGCCGATGAAGATCTTCGAGTCGATATCTGTGAGCTTACATCTTCCTGAATTTCGAATCGGATGAATGCAAGCGCCGAAGTTGGCATCAATGATGTCGACCAATGCCTGATGTTGCAGTTGTGAGGGATCGTGGGAACCGAGAGTCTGGGTGTTGCCTTTGTAGCAGATCGTGAAAATGTAGATGCAATCGTGATTGGTGTTGCAGGCGTCTGGGTCGGGCGTGCCATGCCAGTGGCCCGGCAACCCGGGGCCTGCGACGGCGATCTCGACACCAGCAAATAAAACTGTAGTCAGGATGAAGAGCGCGGCAACGGCAATGTAGACGAGCCGGCTTGTTTTCATTCTGCGATTATGACCCATCTCCATTAATAACATGGCGGGCGATCACTAAACGCTGGATCTCGCTGGTGCCCTCGCCGATCGTCATCAGCCGCGCGTCGCGATAGACGCGCTCGACGGGAAATTCGGAGCTATAACCATAGCCGCCATGAATTTGGATCGCATCGCGGCATACTTTTTCGGCCATCTCGGTGGCGAACAACTTCGCCATGGCGGCTTGCTTGGCGAACGGTCGGCCTTCTTGTTTTTCGAAAGCGGCCGCGTAAACCATCAGTCGAGCCGCGGTGATGTTGGTCTCGGCATCTGCCAGCATCCATTGGATCGCCTGATAGTTGGCGATCCGTTGGCCGAATGTATGCCGTTCCTTTGCATACTTGACCGCTTCGTCCAGCGCGGCTTGAGCGAGACCGACCGATAGGGCGCCGATGCCGATGCGGCCGGCATCCAGGGTGGCCAGTGCATAAGCGAGACCCTTGTCACGCTCGCCGACGAGATTGCTCTCGGGGATGCGCACGTTTTGATAATTGACTGCGTGAGTTGGCGAGCCATGCAAGCCCATCTTCTTTTCGGCCGGGCCGATGGATAAACCAGGTGCATCAGTCGGCACGACAATCAGGCTCAACTTTCCCGGCTCTGTGCGAACCAACGTGACAATAAAGTCGGCGATGGAGGCGTTGGTGCACCACATCTTGCTGCCATTGATCACCCATTCGCCGCCTTGCACCTCGGCACGGGTTTGCACGCCGCCTTTCAGGTCGGAGCCGGCGGCGGGTTCGGTGAGAGCCAATGCGGCTAGCTTGCCTTCGCCGCTGGCGGCATCGGGTAGGAATTTCTGTTTCAGCTCGGCGCTGCCCCAATTGGCGATGGGCGCGCAGCCGAGCGCATTGTGGGCGGCGATCGAGAGGGCGGTGCTTCCGCAGCCCCAGCCCAATTGCTCGATGGCGATAGCCGCGCTGACCGCGTCCACGCCCGCGCCGCCGAACTCCTCAGGCACCGCCAGCCCCAGCAGGCCAAGCGGCCCCATCTTTTTCGTGGCGGCCGAGTTGAACTCGCTGGTCTCGTCCACTTCTTTGGCCTTCGGTTTCACTTCCTTGGCAACAAAATCGTGGACAGTTTTTTGCCAGAGTTGCTGGTCGTCGTTTAGATCAAAGTTCATAAGCCTCTTTTCGGCGCAATTTTACCGCCCGAAGCCTGCGCGTCTTCGTAGCTATAATCCGAACATGCCGGATGTAAAGATCGAGCCGAGCTGGAAGGAAAAACTTGCGGATGAATTTGGCAAACCATATTTCGAAACTCTCACATCCTTTGTAAAGGATGAATACCAGAAAAACACGATATACCCGCCCGGTGGAAAGATCTTCAATGCCTTCAACTCAACGCCGTTCGACAAAGTGAAAGTTGTCATATTGGGCCAGGATCCGTATCACGGCCCGCGGCAGGCAAACGGGCTCAGCTTCTCGGTCAGCGAAGGCGTGCCACTGCCCCCATCATTGCAAAATATCTACAAAGAATTGAGGAGCGATCTGGGCATCGAGCCGCCCGCCAGCGGCGACCTGGAGCGCTGGGCGCAACAGGGCGTGCTCCTGCTGAACGCGACACTTACTGTGCGGCAGGGCGCGGCCGGTTCGCACCAAGGCAAGGGCTGGGAGGAATTCACGGATGCGGTATTGCGCATCCTTTCGCATCAGCGGGATGGGCTGGTGTTTATTCTGTGGGGCGCTTATGCCAAGCGCAAAGGCGCTTACATCGATCGAACCAAGCATCTGGTGATCGAGTCGGCGCACCCGTCGCCGCTCTCGGCGACGAACGGGTTCTTCGGCAGCAAGCCGTTCTCGAAGACGAATGACTATTTGCGATCGAAAGGCATCACGCCGATCGATTGGTAGAAAGTTCAAGTCCCCTTTTTTACTGTTCGTTTTTTGAGCCTGCGCTTTTTCGGCAGCGGCTCCAGCATGGTGCCACGGCAATTGGCCGCGCCGCAGCGACAGACGTAATCCTTATCGACTTGCGCACTATCCAGTTCATCGCGGGTTAAGTTGTAGTCGTAGGCCAGTTCTTCGCCTGGATAAATTGTTCGGATAGCTTCCACGAAGATTTTTCGTTTGTCACTCACCGTTTCGCAGTTCGGATCACACGAATGATTGATAAACCTGGCTTCGTTGCCGTTTACGCCCGCGTCGATCACGAAGCGCTTGTCCACCTGGAATAACAAGATGGGCGAGGTGCGGTCATCCGTGTTTTCATAGCGCTGGTCCGCTTCCGTTTGGGTGATTAGCTCACCTTTGTATTCGATGACGCGGACACCTTTGCGGATTTTTTGGGTTGCGAACGCGCCGCGGCCCTGGATGCGCGAAGACTGTACTTTGAATTTTAGTTTTGCCATGCTCGCATCATAGTCGGTTAATCGAACCGACCATCTATTTAGCTTTCCTGATCTCCTCAACAGCTCCGGGATTTACCAGTGAAGAAGCATCGCCAGCTGGCTCGCCCAAATAGGCGGCGCGCACCATGCGACGCATCACCTTGGCGTTGCGCGTCTTAGGTAAATCACTGACGAACAGAATTTCCTTCGGCGCAAGCGGCTTGCCAAGCGCAGTGACCAAGCTGACGCGCAATTCCTGACGCAGCGCGTCGCTGGCTTCTACGTTTGCTTGGAGAACGCAAAAGACGACAACCTGATTGCCCTTCATCTCATCGGGCACCGCGATCGCGGCCGCTTCTACCACTAATGGATGCGCGACTAAAACTGATTCAACCTCGGCGGGGCCAAGGCGCTTGCCCGCCACCTTTATCGTGTCGTCGGAGCGACCGAGGATGTACCAAAGCCCGTCCGCGTCTTTCGCGGCCCAATCGCCGTGCACCCAGACATTCGGCCAGCGCGACCAATAGGTTTCTTCGTAGCGCTGCGGATCCTTCCAAAATCCGCGGGTCATCCCGATCCAAGGCGCCTTGATCACCAGCTCGCCGACTTCTCCGGTCACCGATTGGCCCTGTTCGTTGAACACATCCGCGGCCATTCCGGGGCATGGGCCTGCAAACGCGGTCGGTTTCAACGGCAGAATCGGGTTGCCCATCACGATCCCGCCCGAGATCTCGGTCCCGCCGGAGTAATTGATGATCGGCCGTTTGCGTTCGCCGACGACTTCAAAAAGCCATCGCCATGGGTCAGGATTCCAGGGTTCGCCAGTTGACGCGAAATAGCGCAGGCTGCTGAGATCGTGCTTTTTCACTGGTGCATCGCCAAACGGGATTAGGGCGCGGATCAAGGTGGGGGAAACGCCGAGGGTCGTGATCTTGTGCTTGGCGGTCAGCGCCCAGAGCCGATCTTCCGCCGGGTAATCATGGGCGCCATCGAATAAAAAGAAAGTTGCGCCAAGTAAGAGTGCGCCGAACACCAGCCATGGACCCATCATCCAGCCCATGTCGGTCATCCAATAGATGATGTGCCCGGGGCGAACATCGGTGCCGAATGCCATGTCTTGCGCGGCCTTCACGGGGAAGCCGCAGTGCGTGTGCATAGCGCCTTTCGGCTTGCCCGTGGTGCCAGAGGTGTAAATGATCATCAGCGGACCTTCCGCTGAGGTGTGCTCTGTTTCGGCTTGATCGGCCTGGGTTGAGATGAGGTCTTCCCACCAATGATCGCGTTCCAAATTGATCGGCACGTCGATATCGGCGTGCTCGAGCACTATGATGTGCTTGAGGCTCGGCACTTGCGCAGCGGCCTTGTCGGCCACGGACTTGATGTCTACTAGCTTGCCGCGGCGCGGAAAGCCGTCGGCGGTGAAGAGCGCCTTGGCGTCCGCATCCTGCAAACGGCTGACCAGCGCATCGACGCCGTAACCGGAGAACAGCGGCAAAATGATGCCGCCAATTTTGGCGATGGCCAGCAAGGCCACTGCGATCTCGGGGGTCATTGGCATGAAGATGCCGATCGCGTCACCTTTGCCGAGCCCCAGCGAGCGCAGGGCGTTGGCGGCCTGGTTCACCTGGCGATAAAGATCGCCGTAGGTCAGGCTGCGGGTTTCGCCATCTTCACCTTCCCAGATCAACGCAGTGCGATTTTCGGTTCCGGTGCCGATGTATTTATCGAGACAGTTGTGAACAATGTTCATCTCGCCGTCCAAGCACCAATGCGGCCAGGCGATCCCCTTTGAAAGATCGACTACTTTTGAGTAAGGCTTGTAAAACTGGATGTCGAGGAATTTCAAAATCGCATCGGTGAACCAGGACACATCCTCGGTCGAGCGCTGCATGAGCGCGTTGAAGTCCGCGATCTTGTGCAGACGTATGAATTTGGTCAACTGAGCGTTTTCTAAATAATCTTTACTGGGTTTCCAAACGATGGGGCCGGCGAAGTTAGGAGAGCTCATTGATGGAAATCAATATTGATTGTAATAGATGACGTGAGATAATTTTCTTGATGACAGCAAAACTAATTCTCTTTTCAATTGCGGCCTTGATCTTTTTGTCGGGCTGCGGACCGGTGGGTGAGGACATGGCTCCTTCTGAAAACACGCTGACTTATCTTGCACTGGGCGACTCCTACACCATCGGCCAAAGCGTTCCTGAAGCAGAGCGCTGGCCTGTGCAGCTGGTGGCCAAGCTGCGCGAGGCTGGCGTGCCCATCGCCGATCCACTCATCATCGCACGCACCGGTTGGACCACGGCCGAATTAATGGGCGCGATAGATGAGCAATATTCATCAGGTACCTATGACTTGGTTTCCGTGCTAGTCGGGGTGAACGACCAGTATCGCGGCTATCCCATAGATGAATACCGCACCGAATTCCGCGAAATGCTGGCCTTTGCTCTGTCTGTCGCTGGTGGCGACCCGGCCCGCGTGATTGTGCTGTCCATCCCCGATTGGGGGGTTACGCCGTTCGCGGATGGCTTGAACAATAGCGAGATCGCCACCGAGATCGACGCGTTCAACGCTATCAATCGCGAAGAGAGCTCCGCCGCAGGCGTTCAATATTTCGACATCACGCCGATCTCACGCCAAGCGACGGAGAATCCGGCGCTGATCGCTGGCGACGGCTTGCATCCCAGCGGCGAGATGTATGCCGCCTGGGTTGAGGCGGTCTATCCTTACGTTTTCGAGCTTCTGTCGCAAAAGGAGTAGCTTGGCGGAGCTGACCTCGGCGCAAAGGAGGGTCTTTGTCAAGCTGGTCAAGGAATTCGAGCGGCTCGGACTGTTGCTTGTCTCAGATCCGAAATTTCCATCAGTAATTTCGACAGTGGCCGGCGGACCGATCAAGGGTTCCTGGTGGGCGCCGCCATGGGGCGAGATCATTTTCGTGCACGCGAATGCCCTCGGCGACCACCCAGACGCGTTGCTCACCAAGATGATTTCAGGAAAGATCACGTTTGTGCATCGACGGCTGTGGCCCGCCATCTTCGCGATCGGCCGCGCTCGCCAGCCGTGGCAGCTCAAGAACCTTTCGCCGCTCGCATTTTCTGTGCTTAAAAAGCTGGACGACGCAGGTACATTGCAAACCGACTGGATGATCGCGGTAGGTGGGTACGAATCAAAAGCGCTGACCAAAGCTACCAACGAGCTGGAGACGAAGCTCTTGGTTTATGGGGAGCAAGTGCACACAGAAAAAGGTAAGCACGCTAAGAAGTTGGAAACCTGGTCACATTGGGCAAAACGGGTTGGTTTCAAACCGGGAAAGATCGATGTAGATAAAGCGAAGCAGGAGATAGAAAAAATTGTCGATGACTTGAACAAGAAATTTGGGGCCAGGGGAAAGTTGCCATGGCGCTGAGATAAAAAACAGCCGCGCATTGCGCGGCTGTTTTTGCGTCCTTAGTTACTCAGTCGGTTTCTTGGCTTCGCCGGAAACCTCATTGCCGATGAAGATGGCATTGCGCATCTGCTCGGTTAGGTCGCCGACTGCGTTGGGGGAGTAGGGGATCAAGATCACCTTGCTGCCCGCATGGGCGCCGATGTCCTTCAGCATGTCGAAGTGCTGCGTAACCATCAGTAAGTCCATCACAGTTTGCGGGGAGACAGAAGAGATTTCCTTCTGAAAGTCGACAACTGCGGTGCTCAAACCCTGCGCAATTTCTTTGCGCTGGTTGGCGATACCGACGCCTTGCAAGCGCTTGCTCTCGGCCTCACCCTCAGCCGCACGCACAGACAAGATGTAAGCAGCCTGCGCTTTTTCAGTCGCAGCCACGCGCAGACGCTCCTGCGTGTTGATCTCGTTCATGGCTTGCTTGACCTTTGGATCGGGGTCGATATCCGTGATCAGGGTCTGGCGAATGTCGTAACCGAAGTCATCCATCGCCTCTGAAATTTCCGTGCGAACCGCTTTGGCGATGTCTTCCTTGTTCTCGAAGACCTGGTCGAGCGTCATCTTGGGCACATTAGCACGCACCACGTCGAAGACGAATGAGGTGATCTGCGTATGCGGGTCTTGCAGTTTGTAGAATGCATCGAAGACCTTGTCCGGACGGATCAGGTATTGCACCGAAACCATCATTTTGACGAACACGTTGTCTTTGGTCTTGGTCTCGATCTCCACATCGAGCTGCTGCAAGCGCAAGTTCACGCGGCCGGCGATATTCTCGATCAGCGGGATCTTGAAATTGAGGCCGGCATTGTAGATACGGGCAAACTTGCCGAAACGCTGCACGATTGCCGCGGTTTGCTGCTGCACGGTAAAGACCGTCCCGAACAGGAGAATAAGAAACACAAAGCCCCAGATCACAATTTGTAGAACTGAACCGAAATCCATTGCTTCCTCCACTTGCCACTAGTTTCAGCAACGTTCTACCGCCCTGGCTCAACCCGAAAGAGTTGATTGTTACAGTCTACGTCCCCCGTAATAGAATTCCGTTAATCCGCGAGATTTCTTAGCAAGTGCTCCTTCGTAATCGCCGGTGTACCTTGTCTAGTCATCCCTATAAGGGTTTCCAGCAGAAGGCTGTTCACCGGGGTCTGAACGCCAAGACGTTTCCCCACCCGTACCACCGCGCCGTTAAGCCAGTCGACCTCGCTGCGGCCTTTGCCGCTGTGCAGATCGATATGAAGCGAGGGCATTTTGCCGCCGCGGCCGCGGCCCACGCCGCGCGCCATGAGCGGGCGGGCGAGGGCTAGCGGCAGGCGGCTGGCGGCGAAAGCCAGGGCGCGAACTGGAGTCTTCGGCAGATCGACGACTTGGAGATTTAGGGCGTTCATGACTGCCAGGGCTTCGCCTATTTGGGCCATTTCGAGCTTGAAGATGGCGGAATTTGCCATGATTTCGGCGGGTTTTAGGTCCAAAATGGCACAAGTGGCATTGCAAAGCAAATTGGTGGTCAGCTTTGACCATTTCATTGAGTCGGCGCTGGCGTAAAGCTTTGGGTTTAAACCCGCCGCGTTGAAGCTTGACATAATTTGGCTTGACAGCGGATGATTTGCAATGCCAACCCCGCGCAAACGCTCGACTCGAATCTTTCCTGGTCCATCCTTTGCCACCGAAGTCGTCACCGTTCCGGCGATGACTTTATCGTCGCCGAGGACGGCGGCCAGCGCCGCTTCGTTTTCGACACCGTTTTGCAAACAGAGGAACGGCGGCAGCTCGCCGACAAAAGGCTTGATCGATTCGAGCGCGGCGGCCGTGTCGTAGGACTTCAACGCAAAAAGGCTAACATCAAATTTCGTGAGCTTGAGCGCGTCTGGTATTGAAGTTACGACCTGGATATCAGAAACGCGATGAACCTGATCCCCAAGGTTAAGCGTGATCCCGTTTTTGAGACGATCTAGATTGTGGGGGCGTTCAAGAAATACGACTCGGTTTTTTTGCAAAGCCAGCGAGCCACCCAGGTATCCCCCAATTGCACCGGCGCCAAAAACGAGCACGTTCATTTTGGTCTGTTTTCCAGGCGATACACAAACTTAAGGGCCGACCAGGTCTCGTCCACCGCGGCTACTTTTACATCGACGAGCCCAATTGCAAGACCGTAATCACGGATGATGTTTTCGTCCAAATCGCTCTGCACCTTCGCGGATTTCTTGGGCCACGAGATCCACAAGATCCCATTGTAGGCGAGCGCTGCTTTTAAGTCGGGGAATTTTAAATGGAGTTGTTGAGACTTCAAGGTGAAGTAGTGAATCAAGTCGAGGGAATGGTCCTTGGTTAATTTGCTGACGAGCTGTACTCCGATCGGCAGTGGTCCAAGTGTCTTCGGATAATCTTCTGGCGAGTTGAGAATGCACACGCGCTGGCCCGGCTTAATGCCTAGCTTCTTGATCAGCGGTGTTCCGGAATATCCAGCAGTCGTCATAGATAACAAAACGGGCGGGAGGAATCCCGCCCGTTTTTATTGCGGGGAGGCGTTACTTCAGCGCGCGATAAACCCAAGCGGCCAACGAAGCGCCAAACACAGGTCCGACGAGGTAGATCCAGATCTGCGGCAGAGTGCCAGTGAACAGCGCCGGCCCAAACGTGCGGGCAGGGTTGAGCGATGCACCGGTGAGCGGGCCGCCCATCAGGATAAGCGCGGCGAGGGTAAGACCGATCGCCATGCCGGCAAAAGGCGTCGGGGATTTTCGTTCGGCGGTGTGCAACACGGCGTTTACCAACAAGAAGGTAAGAAGGGCTTCCACCATAATTGCCTGCACGGGCGTCACGCCCGCGGCAGGGGTTGTTGCGCCTAGCCCGGACCCCGCGCCCAAGATGAAGAACAGGGCGCCAGCAGCTACTACGCCGCCCACCAGTTGGGCGAGCCAGTAGCCGAGGGCCTCGCTCCATTTGATGCGGCCGCGGATGGCGACAGCTAGCGTAACGGCCGGGTTGACGTGCGCGCCCGAGATGGAACCGTAGGCGTAGGCCAACCCAGCCAGCACAAGGCCGTGCGCCAGCGCCACGGTGACCAGGTCACCGCCAGTGGCGGCGGCACCCGCGCCGACGAAAACCAGGGCGGCAGTGCCAATGAATTCTGCTAACAATGCTTTTGTGTTCATTCTTCTCCTTAACTAGATAAAGCTCCAGTTGATTTTTGGGGTCTTATGTCCAAAAAGGTCAACAGAGGGCTAATTCTAATATCGATTTGATTCCATGCTTCAAAACCAGACCTAGGACCAATCGCGGACCCCGCGCAGGAAATCGGTGCCCTTCATTGGCTTCTTCCCGGCAGGCTGCACCTCATCGAGCACCAGAACACCGTCCGCGGTCACAATAGCTGGCAATCCCTCGTGAAGGACCTTGTCGCCGGGTTTGCCCTTTTTGCTTTTGGCTGTGTGAGCTCGATGGATCTTTAGGGGTCCGCCTTTCAAATCTACGAATGCGCCGGGCCATGGGTTGAAGGCGCGCACTTTGCGCTCCAGCGCTTCAGCGCTTTCGGCCGGGTCAAGCTTTCCATCTTTCTTAAAGAGCATCGAAACCGTAGTCACGCCATCGTCTGGTTGTGGCTTGGGTTTCAATTCGCCCTCGAGATACTTGGGCAAAGTCTCAACAAGCAACTCCGCGCCATGCGTTGAGAGCTTTTCGCTCAACGTAGCAGTCGTGTCCTTATCGCTTATCGGAATCGCTCGCTGACTCAGCATCGGCCCAGTATCCAATCCCGCGTCCATGAGCATGATGGTGACGCCGGTTTCTTTGTCGCCGTGCAGGATGGCGGCTTGGATCGGGGAAGCGCCGCGCCAGCGCGGCAGCAGCGAGGCATGCACGTTGATGCAGCCTTTCGGCGGCAGGTCGAGGACTTCCTGGCGCAGGATCTGCCCGAACGCGGCGACCACGAGCACGTCCGGCGCCCAGTCACGCAATTTCTGGAGGGCGTCCGCATCCTTCAGACGGCGCGGCTGAATTACCGGGATGCCCAATTCGTTGGCCAATAATTTGACGGGAGGGGCAGCTAGGTGTTTGCCGCGCCCGGCCGGCCGATCAGGCTGGGTGACCACCCCAATAACTTCGTAACTTGCTGCCAGCTCACGCAGACTTGGAAGTGCAAATTCAGGTGATCCCATAAACACAACGCGAGCGGTCATAGCGGCATTCTAGCATGCAGGTTTTCGCCGTCATTTCTGGCTCGGCGAAGCAACCCAGCGCTTAAATCAAGCAGCGATGTAAGCGATGTCTACCGTAACTTAGCCTCAAAAAAGGCGTTATAAATACTGCTTGTAGGGCAAATCTTGCACTACAATGTCGGAAACCAACCTAATCTAAGGAGATCATTCATGACTAGTGGATCTGCATCCGCAACAAGCGACGACAAGCTTTGGGCAGCGCTTGCGTACGTGTTCACCCCCATTGTCCCCGTCATTTTGCTTTTGATGGAAGACAAGAAGAACCGCCCTTTTATCAAACAGCATAATGCCCAGGCTTTGGCTTGGGCCGTAGCCCTGTTCGTCATCATCTTTGTGTTGAGCATTGTGACTTTTGGACTCATCACGTGCATCGCACCCCTGGCTTGGATCCCGCAACTTTACTGGGCATATCAGGCCTACCAGGGCAAGTCTGTGACCATCCCTTTCATCACCAATTTTGTGAAGCAGCAGGGCTGGGCCTAAGCCTAAGCAAAACTGCAACAAATGCGCCTGCCCATCGTATATATGGGCAGGCGTTTTTATTTATTTTTTGAAAGGGAATTATGACAACGAAATCGGCAACCAAAGCACTTGAAAAACCAAGCAACGTAACCGCGCTGGGCGTATTGAACATCGTCAGTGGGGTGATCAATATCGTCGCCAGCCTAAGCGTCACTTTTGGGTTGGCGCTCTCGTTGGTCGGTTTGATCTGCGTGCCGATAACGATCTTGCCCGCCGTTTTAGGGGTCTTCGAGATCCTGTATGGCATCAAGCTGCTCGCTAATCCGCCGCAGCCGGTCAAGCCGTCGCAAGCCATTGCGATCTGCCAACTCCTCACGTTCCTTTATCTGAATGTAGTCTCCGGTGTGGTCGGTATTCTCGCTCTGGTCTTCTACAGCGACCCGAATGTGAAAGCCTACTTCGAAGAGATCAATTCTTAGGGCGGCTAAGCAGGGTTGACTTTTGCCCAGCAGCCTCTTACAATCCTCGCACAATTTAACGAGCGCTGTGGAGAAATATGACCCTTTGGGCTTCGCAAGCGAAGACCAAACTGCTCATAGACCGAAGGTGCAAGTGCGGACGAAGACTCCGCATGAAGCTCTCAGGTAAAAGGACTCAGCCCTCGCACAAACTCTGGAAACTTGCTCAATACAAAAAAATGGCTAAAGCCATTTTAGGTTGAGCGAGACCGACGGTGCAAGCCCAGGCGAAAGCTGGGGCGAATCTCTCAGGTCAAAAACAGAGGCGCGCACAAACTATATGTGTGCGCCTTTTTTGTTAAATATTGCGGAGGCCGAGATGAAATTTCCAAGTGAACTGCGCTATTCGAGGAATGACGAATGGATCCGCGTCGAAGGCGACAGCGCCAGCGTCGGGATCACTGACTACGCCCAAGACCAGCTCTCTGACATCGTCTACGTCGATTACAGCGCGGCGCCCGGCGCCAGCGTGAAGCAGGGCAACGGCTTTGGCACCGTCGAGTCCGTAAAAGCCGCGGCGGATATATACATGCCGGTCGATGGCGAAGTGGTAGAAGTCAACAAGAGTTTGCAAACGAAACCGGAGGGCATCAACGGCGATCCGTACGGCTCGTGGCTGATCAAGATCAAAGTTAGCAATGCCAGCCAAGTGGATGCATTGCTAGATGCCGCCGCCTACGAGAAGTTCTGCAAGGAGCGGCAAGCATGAGTATCGTCCGCAAGAGCAGCGGACGATCTGGAGTTGCTGCGCAACTCCACTCAAACTGTGAAAGGTAAGTAAATGTCTTACGCCGGTTCTTTTATTCCGCATACCGACGCTGACCGGGCGGCGATGCTCAAGACAATCGGGGTCAAGTCGATCGCCGATCTGTTTGTGGATGTACCCGCCAAGCATCGTTTCCCCAAGCTGAACTTGCCCGCGCCGCTCACAGAGATGGAAACTCTCGGCGAGCTGAAGAGCATCGCGGCGGCCAACGACAGTACCGACGACTATGTCAGCTTCCTCGGCGCGGGAGCGTACCACCATTACATTCCCGCCGGAGTCGATGCAGTTTTACGTCGCGGCGAATATTACACAGCCTACACGCCTTACCAGCCCGAGATCTCGCAGGGCACGCTGCAAGCCATCTTCGAATACCAGAGCCTGATCGTGGCTCTGACCGGCATGGAGGTCAGCAACGCCTCACACTACGACGGGGCGACCGCGCTGGCCGAAGCGGTGAATATGAGCCGGGTCATCCATCGGGGGGCGCGCAAGAAAATTATCCTGTCGCCCGGGCTGCATCCGCACTACCGCGCCGCGGTCCACACGTATGAGCACGGGGCCGATTCGCAGATCGTCGGCGAAGATCTCGACCTTTCGGCGGGACCCGATAAATTAATTGATCTCATCGACGATCAAACCGATTTGGTGGCGGTCGCCTATCCTGACTTCTTCGGTCGCATTTACGATTACACCAAGCTGGCCGAAGCTGCCCATGCCAAAGGCGCGCTGCTGGCGGTATCAGTCAATCCCACTGCGCTCGGGCTGTTGAAGCCGCCCGGCGAGATGGGGGCAGACATTGTTACCGGCGAAGGACAGCCGCTCGGCATTCCGCTTTCCTTCGGCGGCCCTTACCTCGGCATTCTCACCACCAAGCAGGAATATGTGCGCAGCCTGGCAGGCCGCCTCGTCGGGGAAACGGTCGACAGCCGGGGCCAACGCGGCTATGTGCTTACGCTCAGCACGCGCGAGCAGCACATCAAGCGCGAGAAGGCTAGCTCCAACATTTGCACGAACCAAGGGCTGATGATGCTTGCAGCAACGGTCTACACGAGCCTGCTGGGCAAGAGCGGCTTCCGCCAGGTGGCCGAGACCTGTTATCACAAGGCCCATTACGCTGCAGAAAAAATTGCCAAGCTTAAGGGCTTCAAACTGAAATTCAAAGACACGCAGTTTTTCCACGAATTTGTTGTGGAGGGGTCGATGCCCGGCGTAGAACTTAATAAGCGCCTGCTCGAGCGCGGCATCATCGGCGGTTACGCGCTCGGCGAAGATTATCCCAACCTCGAGAATTGCAATCTATTTGCGGTGACCGAGATGAATTCGAAAGAGGAGATCGACTTCCTGGTCGAAAGCTTGGCAGAGGTGACCAGTGCCTGAACCGCTGATCTATGACATAGGCGCGCCCGGGCGCGTCGGCGTCGCCTTCCCCGAGCCGGATGTCCCGCTCGCCGATCTGCCAAAAGAGCACTTGCGCAAAGACCTGCCGCTGCCCGAAGTGGGTGAGCTTGAGGCTTTGCGCCACTTCACACGCATGTCGCAGCTTAACCACAGCATCCTGACCGGCTTTTATCCGTTGGGTTCGTGCACCATGAAATACAACCCGGTGATCAACGAAGAGACGGCTCGCCTGCCCGGCTTTGCCCATGCGCATCCGCTTCAGCCGGCGGAAATGATGCAAGGCAGCCTGGCGATCATGTACCACTTGCAGGAATGGCTTAAAGAGATCGCTGGCTTCGCGGGCGTCAGTCTGCAGCCGGCGGCCGGCGCCCATGGCGAACTGGCCGGCGTCATGATGATCCGCGCCTATCACCAAGACCGCGGCGACAGCAAGCGCAACAAGATCTTGATCCCGGATTCGGCGCATGGCACAAACCCGGCAACGTCATCGATGTCAGGCTATCGCGTCGTCGAAATTCCATCTGACGCGAGAGGGAATGTCGATCTGGCCAAGCTCAAGGCTGAATGCGATGACACGCTGGCGGGGCTGATGTTCACCAATCCAAACACGCTCGGGTTATTTGAAGAGCAAGTTGTCGAAGTTATCGACGCGGTGCACAAAGCCGGCGGTTTGGTTTATGGCGATGGGGCCAACATGAACGCGCTGCTCGGCATCTGCCGCCCCGGCGACCTTGGCTTCGACGTGTTGCACATCAACTTGCACAAGACCTTCACCACGCCGC
Organism: Anaerolineales bacterium; assembly: GCA_025450445.1. Classification (GTDB taxonomy): domain Bacteria; phylum Chloroflexota; class Anaerolineae; order Anaerolineales; family UBA11579; genus JAMCZK01. Next base: position 15,581 of record JANWHN010000084.1, read on the forward strand.
ACGGCGGCGGAGGCCCCGGCTCAGGGCCGGTGTGTGTCGCCAACCATCTTGTCGATTTCCTGCCGGGTCCGATCGCCGGCATTGTTGAGCAGCCAAAAGATGGCGACGCGCCGGTTTATGGCTGGGTCTCGCCAGCCAAGACCATCGGCCGCCTAAAGGCGTTCCATGGCCAGTTCGGGATGCATGTGCGCGCCTTCACTTACATCTTGATGCAAGGTGCCGAGGGCCTGCGGGCGGTTTCAGAGCACGCGGTGCTGAATGCTAATTATCTCAAGGCTCGCTTGCAGGGAGCCTATACAGTTCCTTACGACCGAGTTTGCATGCACGAAGTCGTGCTTGAAGGCCGTTGGTCGGATGCACCCGAAGTGCACGCGCTGGATATTGCCAAGCGCCTGATGGATTTCGGCTTCCACCCGCCCACGAATTATTTCCCGCTCATCGTGCGCGAAGCGCTGATGATCGAGCCAACTGAGACCGAAGATCTGGCGACGCTGGATGCCTTCGCCGAAGCGATGCTAAAGATCGCGGAGGAGGCTCACACCACGCCTGAGATCCTGCAGCAGGCGCCGCACACCACCAAGAACGGCCGCATGGACGAAGTGCGGGCGGCGCGGCAGTTGATGCTGTGCTGCGAGATTCCGCGCGAAGTCGAAGCTGCCTGAGTTCTCGAATTAATCTGAGACTAATTCCATAGGCGAGCGCGTTTCGACGCTATGGCTATAATTAATTCATGCGAACGATATTTGTCTTGTCCGTTCTTGCAATCACCCTCGTTGCCTGTGGCCCAAACCAGGCGGAACACGATGCGGCTGTGCAGACCCAGGTTGCGCTACTGATGCAGCAGCAGGCCGCGGGCACTGCGGCGGCCGGTCAGTCGACAGTCGGCGTTCCTGCTGACGGCCAGCCGACATTTACGTCGGATCCCGAATTCCCGATCCCGGCTGATGCCGCCTGTGCGCCGGATGCAACGCCGCGGGTCGTTGGGACTGTTGAGAATGTGTGGGACGGAGTTTCCATTGAGGTGGACATAAATGGTTCTGACTACGAAGTCCGCTACATCGGCATTGACGAAGGCGGGAACGACGCGGCTTTGGAAGCCAATCGTGCCTTGGTGGAAGGCAGGCAAGTCTTGCTTATCCAAGACGAGACCGATCGCGACGAGTACGGCCGCTTGCTGCGCTTCGTAATTGCGGATGGAGTTTTCGTTAATGCTGAATTGCTGCGCCGCGGTGCGGTTTTCCTCTCCCCCGAAGAACCCGATCTGTCCTGCGCGAATTTTTTCCAGGGATTAACCCAATAAGCTATTTGAGCGCAGCGTAGGCTTCGCCAACTTAGCTTCAACTTCTCGCCAATCAGCTCATTACTGTTGGCGTAAGGCTAAGCGCGGTTGAAGACGAGCGTGTGCCCACCGCCCGAAATCGTAAGGGTTTCGGGATTCGCGCAAGCTTCGCACTGGGTGATCTCATAGTGATCGGCTGCGCTCAGCGCTTCGAAGAAAGCAGCTTCGACGTCCATGATGCCACTATCCATGCATGCCATCAGGGTGGAAACGATGTCGGAGAACGAGATCGAACCGTTGGCTCCGGTGGAGTAGCGGCCGCCGTAGCTGTTGCATCCGCCAGAACCGCCGGCGCTGCCGTTGGCGTCAAAGACCAAGGTCACATCCTGCCCGCCGATCGCGGTGCCTAGCTGAGTGTTGCCATCGAGGCTGACGAGGCGCCAGCTGGTGCCGGCCAGCTCATTGCCGCTCGCGCCAGGGGCGCAGGCGGCCAACAAAAGTCCAAGGATTATGGCCAAAACAAATGTCTTATTTTTCATGATCACCTCTATCTTCATAACGTGTTAGAGGCGGTTTTGTTCCCATCCAGGCTGAGATAGTGGATAGAATCCACGGCTGCTAATGATCGATAAAAAACTGTTTCGATTTGTTTTGGTTCTGGTATCGGTTGCTGGTGCAGTCGCTGTTTATCTCGCAACCAGCGCTTATGGACCGGGATTATCAACCGACGGTGCGCGCTATCTTTCCACGGCCGAAAGCATCGCCGCTGGCCAAGGTATCATCGATTATCTGGGTTTGCCGCTCACCAACTGGCCACCGCTTTATCCAACTTTTTTAGCGGCCATCAATGTTATTTCCAGCATCGACGTCTTTGTTATCGGGCAATTCATAAACGTTCTTGCATTCGGCTTCATCATTTGGCTTAGCGGCATTTTCTTCGAGCGTAGCCTGCCTGGCAACTATGCGTTCGCTCTTTTAGCAACCCTTGTTGTTGCAACGTCTTTGCCGTTTATCGAGGTCTCGGCCAACATCGCATCTGACGGGCTTTTTATGGTCTGTGTGCTGCTATTTCTGCTTGCTGCCCAGGACTACGGGCGCACCCGCGCCTTGCGTTCCTGGTGGGCAATGGTCGCTGTCACCATTGCGGCCTGCTTCCTGCGCTATGCTGGTTTTACGCTCATCATCAGCGGCACGCTGATCGTCTTTTTGGTTTGGCGCGACAGCTGGAAGAAGGCGATCCTTGAGGCAGTCAAATTTGGATTTGCTTCGGGGCTGCCGATCGCAGCCTGGGCAATCTTCTTCAATTACCGCCTAACTGGCAGCATCCTGGGCGCGCACTTGCCGGCTAACCCGTGGGGGAATTTTGTGGCCGCCATTGAGAAATGGGCGGGTTGGTTCTTGCCTGAGAGCGCCCTGCAGATCGTCCCGCCGTTCGCGGTGGCGGCGATCTTGCTTTTGATCGTCGCACTCCATAGCAATCGAAGGCGCTGGTCGGCATGGCTCAAGCGCATGCAGAGCCCGGAGCTGCTACCAAGCGCGATTTTCTATCTTGTCTATGGAGCGACGCTGATCTTTGCCATTAGCTATCCGGAGCATCATGTGCCCGGCAGCCAGCGGCTGCATGTCGTGCTTCTGCCCATGTTCCTGGTCCTCGCCACCGCCACGGCTCAAGAACTTCTTCCGCCCTTGCCCATCAAATCCAGGATGGCTCGCAACATCTTGCTGGCTGTTTTCGCGCTCTGGCTGCTGTTCCCGGTTTATCGCGTTCAGGCTTACGTGCGCGCTTCGATAGAAAGCGGCGACGTGAGCTACTACAACCTCTACAACACGCGCACCCTGCGCGAGTCGGACATCGTGGCCGAGATCCGGTCAATGCGAGTTGATGGGGGCGAGATGACCTTCAGTAACAACGAGGCTGCAGCCTGGTTTTACCTGCGCCGGCCCATCCATCGCTTGCCGCGCTATGACGCGGAGCTCGGGCAGGATTTGGAAACCATCGTCAATGAGTTCGATGGCTGGCCGCCAGCGGATGAGCTTGCTACGCTGATCTGGTTCGAGCGCGATCTGGATTACAAAGAATTAGTGCCAACCCCAGACATGTTGGCGGAGTTTATTCGCTTGACTTCAATATTCGTAGGGCGATACGGAAATATCTATTTAATGGATGTGGACTAGGCTCGCGAGTAAACCGCCACCCGCCACATCGCATCTTGCTTCATGAACGTGCGTTTGAGCCCTGCTTTTTTGATGTACTTTTCAATATCTTCGATGGGGTGCACGAACATGCGGTACGGGTTTTGGAATAGTGCTTGGAATAAATTCATTACCTTAGCTCCCCAGCGCAGATACCAAATATCCCGCGGGGTCACAATCCCGTAAAAGCGGCGGGCCAGCTTGGCCGAGGATTTTACCAGGGAGGGCATGTCGTCGTAGCAGCAGATCACCTTATCCAGGGTGACGATATCGGCCGGCGAGAGCTCCTTGGCAATGTCCACAAAGTTTCCATGCCGCCACTCGATCTTCTCGCGCAGCTTGCGCCGCTTAGCCTCGCGCTGCGCGGCTTCGATGTATGCGCTAGACGCATCCACGTGCACCGCCGAAGCGGCGCCGTCTTTCAGCAACTCGTGCTGGATCATGCCGACCCCGCCGCCAATATCCAGCAGGGTGGCGCCGTCCACGCCTTGAGCCTTGATCTCATCGACCAGCCATTCGGTGGTCTGGTCCAGGCCTTCAAGGCGATAGAAGCGCAGATCCTCGTCTGCGGCTTCTTCGTTGAACGTCTGCTCAATGCCCTCGCACTGGGCGCAGCAATTTTTCTTGCGGGTCATCTCAATATCTCGATTTGCTCGTCCACCACGTCTACATCATGCCAATTCTTTTCGAGCCAGGTTCCGATTTTCTGCAGCGATCGGTCCACGTGGCCGATCTCGTTGCTAATAACGGTGCAACCGATCAAAGAGTCTTGCCACTGCTCCAGATAATCGACTTCAGCAGCCGATACGTTGAACTCTTTCTGCAGACGAGCCAGCAAGGTTTGAGCCGGTGTCGCTTGGCTTTGAGAGAGTCGCTTCCTGGGAATTGGATATGCAGGAGCAAAAGACCGACTTTCATTTTTTAGCCGCGAGAAACGCGGCAAGTATAATCGCCAGCATGGAGAAGTTGCGACCCTGGCTGCCTGTCATCGCCATTGTGGTGCTAGTCGGCATTGTTGCTTATGGCGCTTATCAGGTGCTTGATGTTGTGCGCGATACGGCTCAGGCGGGTCTAAGCCCGGTGCAAGATGTTGCCAACTCAATTAGCACAGAGGTCGCTAACGTCCTTCATACAACTCCGACCATAATCCCGGACCCGGTAACGATCATCCACGAGGTGCGCAGCCTCGCCCGCCTTGAAACAATTCAATATTCGGTCGAGAAGATCATCACGGCTGAGTCGCGCCAGGGCATTTTCGGCTTCCTGGTCGGCGACAAGATCCTTTTCGTAGCACATGGCATGGTGATTGCAGGTGTCGATCTAGAAAAACTGCAGCCGGATGACATGCGCGTCGAAGATGGCGTCCTCTACGTCACCTTGCCTGACGCGGAGATATTCGTTGCCACTCTCAACAACGACCAGTCCTACATTTACGATCGCGAGCAGGGTTTCCTGACCCGCGGCGATCAGCAGCTGGAAACTGCAGCCCGCCGCGCTGCTGAGGAAGAGATTCTTGACTCGGCTATTGAAGACGGGATCTTGGATCAGGCGCAGCTGAACGCCGAGAATTTTCTCTATCGGTTCTTTTTGCAGCTTGGTTTCCCAGACGTAATTTTCGAACGCTAGGCGCGTTCAGTCCAGCGGGGAGCCGCGTAGCGCTCTTCGCTCCAGCGTTCGGCGGCTTTTTCTTCTTCGGCAGTTAATTCCCCCGCAATAAATTTAATATTCAGCGCTTCGCCAAAGCCCAGCACAAAGGCATCCGCGGCTTCGGCCCACTCCACGCGGCGGCCCAGCCCAGCTTCGACCGTGGCGGCGCGCAGCCGCACGCGGTCGGCGGCCGCAGCGCGCTCTTCCTCGTTGTCGTAGACCAGCGCTTGGGTGATGCGCCCAATGTCGCCGTAAAGCGGGAGGCTGCCGTGCTGCAGCACGCCGCCTTTGCGGCGGGCCTGGGCGCTGCCAACCAGTTTCTTGCCGTCCAGGGTGATCTCGTTATCGGATGGGGCTTCGAAGCAGATAGGGTTTAGGTCGGCGCCGTTTTCGCTCCTGCCATTTTGGCGCTGCACTGGCAGCGCCAAAATCTCAAGCGAGCGCATCAGTCCTTGCGATAAGCGGTAATAGCTTTCGAGCACTCCGCCGGTCAAGCGGGGCTCATCTGGCGATCCGATCACGGAATAGGTGAGCTCGTCGATGTGCAAGATGGCCCGCCCGCCGGTGGGGCGGCGCACCATCTCCCAGCCGTGGGCGGTCAGTGCGTCAACATCTACATCTGTGAGCGATTGGGCGATGCCGAGCGACAAGCAGGCCGGCTGCCAATCGTAGAGGCGCAGAGTGGGGGGCGACTTCTCTTCCTGGACGCCTTCGAGGATGGCTTCGTCGACGGCCATGTTGCGCGCGCCGGTGAAGGGCGGATGGTGAATTACGCGCCATTGGGCACGAGGCAGATCGTTTCTCATTTCGAATGGATTTTATCGCGTGGGTTGTTGATAGACGCGAGCTGCGGACCGAAGCTTACTTGGCTTCGATAAAGTCCTGAATGGTTCGATTGAGGTCGGCCGCGCTGCGCGGTTGGAGAATTTCCTTCGCGCTGGGCATATGGGTTTTTAGTTCTCCCAAAGGCAGCGCCTCGTGATATTGGCCGCGGGGACTTCGCATTATTAAGGTGTCTACGAAAAGTTTTTTGAAGGTTGCCGATCCTGGCCAGTATTTCAAAACTCGATTGTGGAATTCCTGGATCAGGATGCGAGGCGCCCCCAGCGCTGTCATTGGAGAAAGCCAGCCCGGAACATCCAGCTTCAATGCAGTGAAGAACGTCAATTTAAATCGGGCAGGTGTGGCGACCAGAATAAGGCGATGGATCCGGTATGGGTGCGCTTTGCTATATTCGGCTGCGATCGCGCCACCAAGTGAATGGCCCACCATAACAAAGGGGACTTTTACCTTTAATTTCTTGATGACCGCTTCGATATCTTCGAGCAAAACTTGCATGCTGAGTGCAACTTGTTGAGCCCAGACAAATTCTTTGGTCTTGTCTTTACTCCAATTTGTCTTAACCCGCGTAACTGGCCAAACTGTGTAGGCCCTGGAGTATGCCCCATGTCGGCCTTTATGATAGCGAACAGCTTCTTGAATTTCGGCGGCACTCTTCTCGCGATCGAAGGCGCTTGCTGGCGGGTCCGATTGCCCATGCCCGCGCAGGTCGATTGCGATCACGCGATGGCTGGCCGAAAAATATTCCAGCTGCTCACGCCACTGCAAGCTATCTGCTCCCAGTCCATGCAAGAAAACCAGAGTTTGTCTGGATTTTTTGGGAGCAATATCGATGACAGAAATTTGGATTGGCGGCGATTTTGAAACTAATATCTGGCTTCGCCGCGAATTGAGATCAATGGCCATGTTTCTAAGTTTACGCCCCCCATTGAAATGTTTTACCGGGCCGAGAAACCCAAATGATTGCCGACCGGGCGCTCGTTGCCCGGGATACCCTGGTGGATCGGCGAGTTCAAGACCACGGGCTCGCCGTTCTCGCCCTGGATCACAAGCGTTGACGACCCGCCGCCATCCATGTTCATCGCCGAGAACGCCTTTTGCTCTTTGAGGATCTGGGCCAGCTCAGCTAACGTGGCCCCTTCGCTGTAGCCGGGTTGGCGGCCGTCTATGATCACGATTACCAACTGGCGCCCAGCCCGGTTCAAGCCAACCGCAGTGCGCGGCTCAAGTTCGCTGGAATTTAATCCTTCAGCGATGTCGCCGTTCCAGATCAGCAATTGATAACCCGAAACGGCGTTGAAGATGCGCCCGTCTAGAGCGTTGATGCTGGCTTTGTTGCTTTGATAGAGGTATAGGGTGGGTTGCTCGTCTGTATCTTCAGCGTACGTTGTTCCCCGCGATGCGGCGAAGCCGAGCGGGGTTACGCGCTCACCATCTTGCGGCGAATATCCCAGCGGACCGAGATCGAACCACGGCGTAAATGCGTCACCGTTGATTGCCAATTGCAAATCGTGGTCTTCAAGAAATTCAGATGTGGTTTGCGCTTCGAGCGGCCGCGAGGAATCCGGGTCGCCGGGGGTTACCAGCGAGCTGATGCCATCGGCTTTTAGGTCGATGGTGACGATGTGAATGACCATCGGGCGCGGGTCCTGGCGCACGATGCGCTGGTAATTGATGCCGCGGAAGAGTTGCTGCTCGCTGTCCTCAGGCTGGCCAATTGGCACATTCGCGGGATTAAATCCGCCAATGTCACAAGCCAAACTGACAACGACCATCAGTGCAAGAATATAAAAAAGGACGTTCCGACGTTTGAGCCGCGATTTCATTCGGCGAAAATTCTACCGTTAGGTTGTTGCTGGACGATGAGAGGGGATTAAGCAGCCGATTTGTCAGCTTTGAGCTCGAGCTTGCGCATTTCGTTGAAGGCGGCAATTCCGACCTCGAGCATTTTCTTGTCCGGTGGGCGAGTGGTGAGTCGCTGCAGAGCCAAGTTGGGGGCGACCAGCAACTTCACGAGCGGATTGTCGAAATGGCGTGCTGTCCAGCGTATGTATTCATAGGCAACGCTGGCCAAAACGGGGATCAGCAGCACGCGCAACGCCAGCCGCTGCAGCAGCGGCATCGGGCCGATCAGCGCGAACAGAATGATCGAGAAGACGACTACGGTAAGCAGGAAGGCCGTGCCGCAGCGTGGGTGCTCGATTGGATATTTACCTACAACCTGCGGAGTGAGCTTGGCTTTCGCTTCAAATGCGTTGATGGTCTTGTGCTCGGCGCCGTGGTAGCCAAAGACGCGCTTAATCTCCTTGACCCGCCCGATCAAAACCATGTAGCCGATAAGAAAGGACAAGCGGACAATTCCTTCCAGGATGTTTCCGGTCCAGGGCGGCAGGTTGAATAACCCTTCGAACAGGTGGCTGATGCTTGCCGGGGCAATAAAAAACAAACCGATAGCAAACGAGAGCGAAATGATCATAGTGATCGCCAGCGGCGCTCCCTCGATCTTTTCGTCCTCGCCGGTTTGCATGTTGGCTGAAAGCGTCAGTGCCCGCGAACCGAGGGCCAACGCGTCCCACAACAACACCAGCCCGCGCACGAACGGGATGCGGGCGGCGCGGCTTTGGTAGATGGGGCCAAGCTTCTCGCTGTGCAAGACGATCTTGCCGTTAGGTTTGCGCATGGCGACGGCCATGTAACGCGCCCCGCGCATCATCACGCCTTCGATAACGGCTTGGCCGCCGTACTGCGGCATGCGCGCGGGCGCGGCGACGGGTTCTTTGGTCTTGCGGCTCGCTTTACGAGCCGTCGTTTTTCTTTTTGCCACTAGCTCAGGTTGTAAATGAAATGAATCAGTGAGTCGATTCCTTTTTCCCAAGTGGGCAGGTGCAGGCGTTCGTTGGGAGAGTGAATATGGTCTTCCGGGAGGCCGTAGCCCACATTGATCGATTCCACTTTGAGCACACCCTGCAAATGACCAACAACTGGGATCGTGCCACCCTCGCGGCGGAAGATCGGCTTCACGCCCCACACAGTTTCCTGCGCTTTCGCCATCGCTTGGATCTCTGCCGAATCGCGCTCTGAGATCGATGCAACGGAATCGGATATCAGCTTAACTTCCCAGGTCACGGCGGGCGAAGCATTTTCTTCCATGTATTTCTTCATCTGTTTTTCGACCTCGTACGGATCCTGATCGGCGACCAGGCGGCAGGAGATCTTGGCCATAGCTTTGCCGGGCAGCACGGTCTTGGGTCCTTCGCCGGTATAGCCGGAGAGCAAGCCGTTCACGTCGAGGGTGGGGCGCCCGGTCACACGCTCAAGGGCAGTAAAGCCTTCTTCACCCCACAATTGTTTGACGCCAGTTTGCTGCATATAGAAATTGTCGTCTTGGGGAAGGCGTTTGAACTGGGCGCGCTCGTCGTCATCCAACTCGCGCACGGGGTCATAGAAGCCGGGCAGAGTGACGCGATTATTTTCATCATGCATGCCGGCGATCAAACGGGCCAGCTCGTTGGCTGGGTTGCGCACTGTGCCGCCAAAGAAACCTGAATGCAGATCCATCTTAGGCCCGGTGATGTGAACTTCAAAATAAGCTAGCCCGCGTAGACCATAGGTGATGGTTGGTATCTCAGGCGAGAGCATGCCTGCGTCCGGATTGAGGGCGAAATCGCTGGCGAAAGTCTTGGCGTTCTTCTTAACGAAGGCTCCCATGGTGGGGGAGCCGGTTTCCTCTTCGCCTTCGAGCATGAACTTCATGTTCAAGGGAACGTCGCCAGCGTGCAGCGCTGCTTCCACGGCGGCCAAGGTTGCAATCACCTGGCCCTTCATATCAGAGGTGCCGCGGCCGAAAAGCAGATCGCCTTTCTTGGTCGTCTCGAAAGGCGGCGTATCCCACAGTTCAACCGGGTCAACCGGCTGAACGTCGTAATGGCCGTAGATCAGCATGGTCTTCGCTTTGGGTCCCGCGCCCCTCCAATCTCCGGCCACCATCGGGTGTCCGTCGGTCGGCATGATCTGGATATTCTCAAATCCGAGTTTCTTTAGCTTTGCGGCCAGCCAATCAGCGGCGCGCAGAACATCTGGGGTGTGTTTGGAATCCGCCGAGACTGACGGGATCGCAACGAGCTGGCCCAGTTCCTCAAGGAAACGAGCCCGATTGTCTTTAGCGAATTGCAATGCTTTGCTGCGGGAGTCTGCCATGTTTGGGACCTTTCAATTGAAGGCGGCCGAGATGGCCGCAAAAGATACGTCGTAGCGGTGCTTCATGTTGCGGTGTCCGCCTTCGTACTCCTCGAATGTGAACGAAATTTTGAGGTCGGTTAGCTTCTGGGTTAGCAGGCGAGTGCCGTAGAGCAAATTATACTCGTCGCCTTTTGCGCAGTCGAAATAGAGCAATTTGAGCGAGCGCAGTGCGTCCGAGTGTTGGGCAACGATCTCGATCGGATCGAATGCGAGCCAGCGCGACCAGACGTCTGGCAATAGTGCGCCCGTTTGCAGATCGACTGGGATATCGGAGCCCAGCTTGGCTTTGGGATTGGGCGAGAAGCAAGCGCACATTGCCAGCAAGTCCAGCGCTGTGTACGGCGCGCCTTTGCGCAAACCCGCGGCCGGGTCAGCTAGTAGCGCGGCCAGCCCCGCTTCGCCGACTGCTTCGGCGTAACGCAGCAGGTGCGGGAACTGGGGTTTGAAGGTCATCTCGAACCATTTGTCGCCGGAGTGATCGGCGACCAAACCAAAGATGTCGGGATGCAGCATGCCAAATCGCAGGGCGGCAAAGCCTCCAGACGAATGCCCGGCGATTGCCCGAGAGATCGGCTGGTCGATTGTTGCGTACTTGCGATCTATGTGTTCGACCAGTTCAAGCATGTGATCTTCGTAGTTGCCGGTCGCGCTGGAATTGAGATATTGCGAACCTCCGTAGCGCGTGCTAGCGTCCGGCATGACCACGATCAGCGGCTGCACGTTGCCGACGGCGATCAGCCGGTCCAGCCGCTGCTGGATATTTTCTTCCCACAGATCGTCGTTCAGGTACTTGAGGCCGCGGTTGCCGAAAGCCGAGAGCAGATAAACGCTCGGGTAGCGCTGTTTGGCGTCGTAGCCGGGCGGCAAGTAGACCGGCACGCGGCGGCTGGCGGGATCGCCGAGAGGGTTGCCCTCAAGCGCGCGACTGTCGAATTCTTCGATAATGATCTGCGAAGCGGCCATCGGGGCGGATTATAGTGCCATGCTAAAATCGTTCTGCAACCTCTTATCCGAACTCAAATGTTAATTTACAACGCAAATATAATTACATGGGGAGAGCGCAACGAGATTCTGACGGACCACGCCGTCTATATTGAAAATGGCAAGATCGCCGAGATAGCTGCGAGCAAAAACCTGCTCGCCAAATACCCACAAGCCGAAAAGATGGATGCCGCTGGCCAGTACTTGATGCCTGGCAACATCTGTACCCATACCCATTTTTATGGCGCGTATGCGCGGGGTATGCCGATTCCTGGTCCGGCGCCGAAAGATTTCCCTGAGATCCTGAAACGGCTGTGGTGGCCGCTAGATAAGGCGTTGGATGCGGATAGTGTTCGAGCTTCCGCCCACGTCCATTTGGTCGATGCGATTAAACACGGCACGACAACGTTGATCGATCACCATGCCTCGCCTAATTTCATCGATGGCTCGCTGGACGTGATTGAAGGTGCAATGGAGCAAAGCGGCTTGCGGGCCGTGCTGTGCTACGAGGTCACTGATCGGGATGGGGATGCCAAGGCCAAAGCCGGCATCGCCGAGAATGTGCGTTTCATCAAGCGCTCCGCGGGCGGCAAGCTGGCTGGTGGCCGCCTGGCCGCCGCGTTTGGCTTACACGCCAGCCTCACGCTTTCCGACGCCACATTGGAAGCCACCCGAGCGGCCCTTCCGGCAGAGGCCGGCTTCCATATTCATATCGCCGAGCACGATGCGGATCAGGAAGATAGCTTGGCCAAGAGCGGAATGCGGGTAGTGCCGCGGTTGGCGAAGCACGGCATCCTCGGGCCGCGCACGATCGGCGCTCACGCCGTGCATGTGGATGAATCCGAAATTGAAATGCTGGCCGACAGCGGCACCTGGGTCAGCCACCAGCCGCGCTCCAACATGAACAATGGCGTCGGCGCAGCCGATGTTGAGGCGCTGCTCGCCGCCGGCGTAAAGGTGTGCATCGGTAACGACGGCTTTACGCAAGACATGTGGGCCGAGTGGAAGGCTGCCTACTTGATGCACAAAGCCGCTCACCGCGATCCACGCCGTATGAATGGCAGCGAGGTTGTGAAGATGGGCGTCACAAACAACGCCGCACTGGCAAATCTATTTTTCGATGGGATGAAGCTTGGCGAGGTTGTGGTCGGAGCCAAGGCCGATTTGATCCTGGTCGATTACCATCCTTTCACGCCAATGACAGCTGGAAATCTGCCCTGGCAGATCCTGTTTGGCTTCAACGAAAGCATGATTACGATGACAATGGTGGATGGCAAAGTATTGATGCAGGATCGCAAGCTAACCACGATGGACGAAGCCGAGATCGCCGCCAAAGCCATCGAGATGGCGCCCGCGGTGTGGGCGCGCTACACAAAATTCGCTGAGGCGTCTTTATGAAAATTGCAATTATCGGCGGCACCGGCCAACTTGGCCCCGGGCTTGCGCTTCGCTGGGCGCACGCGGGTCACGAGGTCATTATTGGCTCGCGCCAAGCCGAAAGGGCGCAGGCGACAGCGGCCGAGTTAAATGCTGAGTTGGGTAAGGATTCGATCCTTGGCATGGAGAATGCCGAGGCTGCCAAACAGGCCGAGTTTTGCGTGCTGACTGTAGTCCAAGACGGCCATCAAGCCGCCCTGGAAAGCGTCAAAACGGCGGTCCAGGGCAAGATATTGGTGGATACCACCGCACGGCTCGAATTCCCGGCGCTAACGCCGCCTGCCGCGCCTGCCGCGGCGCAGATCGCGCAAGAACTGCTTGGTCCTTCTGTGCGCGTGGTGGCTGCGTTCCAAACTGTGCCGGCCGCCTCGCTGCGTAAGAATTTCAAAGAACAACTCGACTCTGACGTATTGGTTTGTGCTGACGATACAGCCACTGCTGAGCAGGTAATCGCACTCGCTCGCGACGCTGGGTTGCAAGCTTACTTCGCAGGCACGCTGGATAAAGCCATTGTCGTCGAAGGGATTACCTCAATATTGGTCTCGATGAACAAATATTACAAGACGCGGCACAGCACCTTAAAAGTCGCCGGGGTTCCGGCAAAGAAAAGTTGAATCCGCTAGTCGTCACGCCTCTCGAGGGCTTGCCACTTGTAAAGCATGACGATGATCTTGCGGAACTGATCGCTGCTGCGCTCGGTCGCCAACAGATCGAGCTGGAAAAAGGCGATGTGATCGTGGTGGCGCAGAAGATTGTCTCCAAGGCCGAAGGCCGAATGGTGAGCCTCGCGGATGTGAAAGTCAGCGAACGAGCGAAAGAGTTGGCCGCCACGACCCAGAAAGACCCGCGGGTCGTGCAATTGATTCTCGATGAGAGCAATGAAGTGTTGCGCGCCCGGCCAAATCTGCTAATCGTGGAGCACAAGCTTGGGTTCATTTGCGCCAACGCCGGCATCGATCATTCCAATATTGAAGATGGCGAGGGATCGGCTTTGCTGCTGCCTAAGAATCCAGATGCCTCTGCGGATGCAATTCGCGCTAAGCTTGAAGGCAAGTCCGCCGCCCGAATCGGCGTCCTGATCATCGACTCACACGGCCGCGCCTGGCGCGAAGGTACCGAAGGCGTTGCGATCGGCATGTCCGGCATACCTGGCGTCGTTGACTTGCGTGGCCGCGCTGATCTGACCGGGCGCACGTTGCAAGTCACCACGGTCGGCGCGGCCGATGAGCTCGCCGCAGCTGCATCGCTGGTGATGGGACAGAGTTCTGAAGGCATCCCGACCGTACACGTGCGCGGCTTCCCATATCCACTGCGCGAGGGCCGCCTCGCCGAGCTGTTGCGTCCCAAAAAGCGCGACGCTTTTCGTTAGTAGAAAGGATTTCCATGTTGAAGTTAGTTCCCGAAGAATTCCAAGACCTGCTGAGGGATGAAACCAAGGCATTTGCCTTTCTCGGGACCACGATGAAGGATGGATCTCCACAAGTGAGCCCGGTTTGGTTCAATGTTGAGGGCGAGCACATTCTTATAAACACGGCTCGCGGCCGAGTAAAGGATAAGAACATGGGCGCGCGTCCTCAGGTGGCGATGACGATTCCTGATCCAAAGAACACGTATCGCTATTTGCTCATCCGCGGCCGAGTGGTTGAAGTAATCGAAGAAAATGCGTATGAGCACATCAACCACCTTTCGCACATTTACAAGAACGAAGATTTTCCGAAGCGTCCTGGTCAGGTTCGCGTGATCTACAAAATTCTGCCAGAGAAGGTTTTTGGAAACCGCAGCTAAGCAATTGGAAGAGCTCAACCTGAACGAGTGGCTGCGCTCGCGGCGCTCCGTGCGCCGCTTTCGACCGGACAAAGTTCCGGCAGAAATGCTGGATCGCATTCTCGAAACTGCGACCTGGGCGCCAAACGCTCATAATCGCCAGCCCTGGCGATTTGTCCAACTAGCATCAGTTGAGAGCCGAGAAAAGTTGGTTGGCGCCATGAGCGCCGACTTCGAACGCGTGCTGCGCGCCGAAGGCAAGTCCGAATCCGATATCGCCGTGCAGTTGCAGCGTTCGCACGATCGGGTGCTCGAAGCGCCCGAAGCGATCCTGCTCTGTCTTGATATTGATATGTTAGACAAATATGAAGACGCGCCCCGCACTCATGGCGAATACTTGATGGGCGTGCAGAGTGTGGCGCTTGCTGGCGGCCAGCTTTTGCTCGCCGCCCACGCCGAAGGCCTGGCCGGCGTCTGGATCTGTGCGCCGCTCTTCACTCCAGCCGAGGTTGCAAAAGCTTTAGAATTGCAATCTAGCTGGCAAGCCCAGGGTTTGATCCTGCTCGGGTATCCGGCCAAGTTGGGCGAGCCGCGACCAAGGAATTTGATCTCCAGCCTTAGAAGAAAATTATGAAAGTTGTCGCCTTAGCGGGTGGAGTGCAGGGAGCAAAATTTGCCGATGGCCTTGCCCAAGTTCTGAAAC
The DNA here is from genome assembly GCA_025450445.1 of Anaerolineales bacterium. GTDB lineage: Bacteria > Chloroflexota > Anaerolineae > Anaerolineales > UBA11579 > JAMCZK01. Next base: position 30,664 of record JANWHN010000084.1, read on the forward strand.
TCGGTGAGCTGACCGTCGTAGTAAACACTGGCAATAACATCGAGGATGGGCGGCCAGGTAGTAACGGGGTAACAGCCATTTGTGGTAGCCCTGTGCCAGGAGATTCAAGTGGTAGAGAATAGCAAAGGCCAGAAAAAACCTGGTAGGGCGATCCGGCTCCTGGTCTTGGTGCTTGCCGCAGGATTGCTGGGAGCAATCTATCTCGCTGTCATCGGACACGCCAGGTCCGTCACCCCGGGCAGCACGGCGCCCGACGACTCCAATAACGCAGCCCAAAGCCTCGCTACCCTTACGCCTTTCCAGAATGCGTCTACACTCACTCCGACCCTAACGGCGACTCCATGGCCCACGCCGACGCCCGAGGGCCCGCCAGTTTCGCTCGACGATTTTGAGCGGCTGTTTCCCGGCGTCTTTTACAAGCGGCAGACGAGCAGCTCTCCCCGGCCGTACGTCGCCCATATCGTGGTGATTGACCTCAATAAGCGCAATATCGATCTGATGGTCACGCCCGAAGAGGGATTAGGCCAGACGACTTCACATTTCCTGCAAAGCTACGGCTTGCAGCTGGCCATCAATGGCGACGGTTGGGTAAACATAAGAGATCCGATTGGGTTCGCAGCCTCCGAGGGTGTGGTCTATTCCGAGGACTCGC